>JBOGDE010000007.1:0-43410 GCA_050701695.1 Micromonosporaceae bacterium | reverse complement strand
CCGCGGCGCCCAGCCCGGGCACCGAGCCGCCGGAGGCCGCGGTACGGGCCGCCTCGCCCATCGTCCTGGCGTCCGGCCAGCGCTGCGCGACGTCCTTGGCCATCGCCTTGGCCACCACGTTGCGGACCGGCTCCGGTACGTCGCCCGGCAGCGGCGGCGGCTCGTCGCGTACGTGCCGCATCGCCACCTCGATCGGGTTGTCGCCCTCGAACGGGCGCCGCCCCGCCAGGCACTGGTAGGCCACCACCCCGAGCGAGTACACGTCGCTGGCAGGCGTGATCGCGCTGCTGCCGGAGGCCTGCTCGGGGGAGACGTACGACGCGGTGCCGAGCACCGCACCGGCCTGGGTGAGGTTGCCGGTCAGTGCGCTGCGGGCGATCCCGAAGTCGGTCAGCACCAGCTTGCCGTTGGGGCGTACCAGCAGGTTGCCCGGCTTCACGTCACGGTGGATGATCCCGCGGTCGTGCGCGGCCTGCAGCGCGTCCGCGGCCTGCGCGGTCAGGTCCATGACCCGGCCCGCCGCCAGCCGTCCGTGCTGCGCCAGCACCCGGTGCAGCGGCTCGCCCTCGACGTACTCCATCACCAGGTACGCGACCTTGCCGCCGCCCTCCAGGCCGGACTCGCCGTAGTCGTACACCTGGACCACGCCGGGGTGGTTGAGCGTCGCCATCACCCGCGCCTCGGCGCGGAACCGGTCGATGAACCCGGGCTCTTCGAGCATGGCGGGCTGCAGCACCTTCACCGCGACCACCCGGCCGAGGACGGTGTCCTCGCATTTCCAGACGTCGCCCATGCCGCCGGTGGCGATGCGCTCGTCCAACCGGTAGCGCTCACCCATCCACTTGCCGGGCGCGAGCATCAGAGCTTCCCCCTCATAGTTCTATCCCCGCTCCTCCAGCACCTTCTTCATGACGGCGCCGGCGATCTCCGTGGCCCGGGTGCTTCCACTCTTGCCGTACTGCTCCAGGAACACCGCGACCGCGACCTTGGGCTGCCCGTCCTTCATCGCGAACCCGATGAACCACCCGTGGTCGGGGTTGTCGCCGTTCTGCGCGGTCCCCGTCTTGCCGCCCACCTCGGCGCCGTCGATCCGGGCCGCGGTGCCCGTCCCGGATTCCACCACCTTGACCATCATGCCCCGAAGTGTGTCGGCGGTGCCGCTGTCCAGCGGACGGCGCAGCTCGGACTCGCTGGCGGTCTCCAGCGTCCCCACGCCCTGGGGCTCCATGACCTCTTCGACCAGGTACGGCTTCATCATCCGGCCGCCGTTGGCCACCGAGGCGGCGATCATGGCGCCGTGCAGCGGGGTCATCCGTACGTCGCGCTGCCCGATGCAGGACTGCGCCAGGCTCGGCTCGTCCGGGATCTCCCCGGTACGGCTGGGCGCCACCGGCAGCGGCACTTTCAGCTCCTGGTCCTCGAACCCGAACTCCCGTGCGGTGTCCTTGACCTTGTCGGCGCCCAGCTTGATGCCCAGCTGCGCGAAGCCGGTGTTGCACGATTCGCGCAGCGCGTCCTCCAGGGACACCTGTGACTCCGGGCAGATCGAGGGGTGCGCGTTCTTGATCTCGACGCTGGTCTGCTCCGGCTTGAACCGCGGCCCCGCCGGGATCTGGGTGCTCGGGGAGTAGCCGTTCTGCAGTGCCGCCGCGGCCACGACGGTCTTGAACGTCGACCCCGGCGGGTAGGTCTCGTTGAGCGCCCGGTTGATCATCGGTCGGCCCTGCTTGTCGCCGAGGTACGACGTCCAGGCCTTCTCCGCGGTCGCGCTGTCGTGGCTGGCCAGCGGGTTCGGGTCGAAGCTCGGCGTGGAGACCGCGGCCAGAATGGCGCCGGTACTCGGGTCGACCGCGACCACCGCGCCCCGCGCCTTCGCGTCCAGCAGCTGCTTGTACGCCGTCGACTGCGCCTGCCCGGAGATGGTCAGCACCACGTCGCCACCCACCGGACGGCGGCCGGTGATGATGTCGGTGAACCGGCGTACGAACAACTTCGGCGAGTCCCCGGAGAGCACCTCGTCGTAGCTGGCCTCGATCCCCGCCTGCCCGTACCGGATCGACTTGTAACCGACGATGTGGGCGTACTCCTCCTGTTTCGGGTACGTGCGCGTGTAGCGCAGCTCGCCCCCGGTGTCCCGGCTGACGGCGACCGAATCGCGACCGACCTGGATGTTGCCGCGCTGCCGCTGGTACTCCTGGGTTAACACGCGGTTGTTGCGCTCATGGTTGCGGTAGTAGTCGCCCTTGTAGAACTGGACGTAGTTGAGGTTGACGAACAGCAACCCGAACAACACCATCACCGCGATGGCGACCCGGCGCAGCGGAGCGTTCACAGTCGTACCACCTCGGTCTGGGCCGCGGCGAGCTTGCCGGTCGGCGGTGGCGGGGTGGCCGGCCGGCGGGCGGCGTCGGAGATCCGCAGGATCAGCGCGACCAGGATCCAGTTGGCGACCAGCGAGGAACCCCCGTACGACAGGAACGGCGTGGTCAGACCGGTGAGCGGGATCAGTTTGCTCACCCCTCCCACAATGACGAACACCTGCAACCCCAGCGAGAACGCCAGCCCGGCGGCGAGCAGCTTGCCGAACGAGTCGCGTACCAGCAGAGCGGTACGGATCCCGCGCTCCACGATCACCAGGTACAGCACCAGCAGCGCGGACAGGCCGAACAGCCCGGTCTCCTCACCCAAACCGGCGGTGATGTAGTCGCTGCGGCCCACCGGGATGGTCTCCGCCGCGCCCACCCCCGGCCCGGTGCCGAACAGTCCCCCGGTGCCGAGCCCGAACAGCGCCTGGATCGGCTGGTAGCCCTTGTCGTCCGGGTCCGCGAACGGGTCCAGCCACACCGAGACCCGCAGCTGGATCACGTCGAATATCGAGTACGCGAACAGGCTGCCCACCATGAACAGGCCGAGGCCGATCAGCAGCCAGCTGGTGCGCTCGGTGGCGACGTACACCATCGCGATGAAGCAGCCGAAATACATCAGCGAGGTGCCGAGGTCCTTCGAGCCGACCAGCACCAGCAGGCTGGCGCCCCACACCACCAGCACCGGGCCCAGGTCGCGCGGCCGCGGGAAGTCGATGCCCAGGATCCGCTTGCTCGCCAGCGACAACACTTCCCGCTTACGCACCAGGTAGTACGCGAAGAAGACCAGCAGCAGCAGCTTGGCGAACTCGCTGGGCTGGATCTGCCCCAGGCCAGGGATCTTCAGCCACAGCTTCGCACCGCTGTCGTTCGGGTCGCTGATGCTCGCCGGCAGCAGTGGCGGCAGCATCACCGAGACGATGCCGATCAGCGCCAGCGTGTACGCGTACCGCGACAGCGAGCGGTGATCCCGGATCAACGTCAGCACCAGCGTGAACGCCACCACCGCGACCAGCGTCCACAGCAGCTGCCGGAACCCGAACTCGCCGAACGCCGCCAACGGCGGACGGTCCTTGGCGGCCACCTCGCCGAGGTCGATGCGGTGGATGAACACCACCCCGAGCCCGTTGATCAGCCCCACGCACGGCAGGATCGCCGGATCGGCGTACGGCGCGAAGAACCGTACGACGAAATGCGCCACCAGCATCAGCACGCCGAACATCACCGGCATCACCAGCGCGCTGGTGCCGATCTCCTGTAACAGCTGCGCCTGCGCGCCGGCGCTGAAGATCGCGATCAGCACCACGCCGAACAGGATCATCAACAGCTCACTGTTGCGCCGGGTCGGCATGCGTCGCACCGCACCGCCGCCGGTGGGCATGGCGGGCGGTGTGGTCGCGGCGGCCGGGGCGGTCATCGGACGACCTCAGTCGGTCTCGCGGCAGTTCTCGCCCGGCCGGTCCGGCTCCGCGGTCGGCGACGGGCTCGGAGATGGCGACGCCTTCGGCGTCGGCTTCACAGACGGAGTCGGGCCCTTCGACTGCTTCGGGGCGGTCTGGGTCGGTGACGTGGTGGGGGAGCCGGTCGGGGCCGGGCCACCGCACGGCGGCAGCAGGTGCGAATTCTTCTCCTCATCGGAGGTGATGTTGGAGAAGATCCGGTACGCGTCGTCGCGGTCGTTGGCGAGGATGCCGCGCTCCACCCGGGTCCGGGTCTGCTTCGACAGATCCTCGGCGGTGATCGCCGGACTGCGCTGGTCCTCCACCGACAGCCGCATCCCGGCCACCTCGCCGCGGAAGCCCTGGAACACCGCCACGTGTCCGTCGCCGGTGACCCCGACGTAGTACGCGTTCTTCCAGCCGTACCAGCCGCCGGCCGCGAGTAGGGCGAGCAGCACCACCGCGCCGACCGCCAGCAGCACACCGCGCTTCTTCCGCCGTGGCTCCGGCTCCGGCTCCTCTTCCTCGTGGTACGGCTGGTTGAGCTGTGACTGCTGGTCCGGCGGGCGCGCCGCGAGCGCCGCCCGGGCCGCTGGGCTCGCCGGATCCGCCGCCGTGGCCATCCCGCGGTCACGCGCGGCCGCGCCGCCCACGATCGGGGTGGACTCGATGATGTCCTCGTCGGTGATGTCGGCGATGATCACCGTGACGTTGTCGGGGCCGCCGCCGCGCAGCGCCAGCTGGACCAGCCGCTCCACGCACTCGTCGGGATCCTTGATCTCCCCGAGAGTGTCGGCGATCGTCTCCTGGCTCACCACACCCGACAGACCGTCGCTGCACAACATGTAGCGGTCGCCGTTGCGGGCCTCGCGTACCGAGTACTCGGGGTCGACGTCGCGGCCGTCCAGCGCGCGGGTCAACAGCGAGCGCTGCGGATGGCTGCCCGCCTCCTCCGGCGTGATCCGGCCCTCGTCGACCAGCATCTGGACGTACGTGTCGTCCTTGGTGACCTGGGTGAGCTGCCCCTCCCGGAACAGGTACGTGCGCGAGTCGCCGACATTGACCAGCCCCGCCTTGCTGCCGCTGAACAGCAGCGCGGTCAGCGTCGTACCCATCCCCTCCATCGAAGGGTTGGCTTCCACGGTCTCCCGCAGCTGCTGGTTGGCGGCCGACACCGCCTGGCGTAACCGGTCGATCAGGTCGCCGCCGGTCACGTCCTCGTCCAGCGGCGCCAGAACGCCGATCACGATATTGCTGGCGACGTCGCCGGCCGCCATCCCGCCCATGCCGTCCGCCACGGCGAGCAGCCGTGGGCCGGCGTACACGGAATCCTGGTTTCCGTCGCGGATCAGACCGCGGTCGCTTCGTGCCGCATAACGCAGAGTCAAGGTCATGGCCGTAGCTCGAGTGCGGTGTGCCCAATCCGGATCGGCACACCGAGAGGGACAGGAGTTGGTCCGGTGACCTTAGCGCGATCGAGGTACGTCCCGTTGGTCGAGCCCAGGTCCTCGAGCAGCCATTCTCCCGCACGAGGGGTCAGCCGGGCGTGCCTCGTCGACGCGTAATCGTCGGTCAGGACCAAAGTGGAGTCCTCGGCGCGGCCCAACGTGATCGGGGCTTCGCTCAAGGTGATCCGGGTGCCGGCGAGTGCACCCTCGGTGACCACCAACTGACGCGCCGCCCGGCCTTTACGCGCCGGCTTCTGCGGCCGGGACAGCTGCCCCACACCGCGCGGCGCCGCCACCAGCCGCGGCTGACGCGGACCGGCGAACACGTCCCGCCGGATCACCCCGACCACGGCGAACACGAAGATCCACAGCAGGATGAGAAACCCGAACCGGGCAACCGCGAGAACAACCTCGGGCATCAGTCCCCGCCTCGGTGATCAGCTACCGGGCCGACTCCCACGGGCTAACCATCCACGCGGAACGTCAGCGTGGTGGTCCCGATCTGGATCACGTCACCGGGGTTGAGGGCGACCGCGGTGATCCGCTGCCCGTTGACCAGCGTGCCGTTCGTCGAACCCAGGTCGGTCAGCACCACCTGAGAGCCGTCGAAGTCCAGCCGGGCATGCCGCCGCGAGATACCCACGTCAGGCAACCGCATCGTGGCCTGCTCGCCCCGGCCCATCGTGGTCGACCCGATCGCGACCGAATACACCCGGCCGTCCGCCGACACCAGCCGGATATTGCCCCCCGGCTGCCCCGGTGGAGCCTGGGCCGGGGCGCCGAACTGCGGCCCCGGACCCGCCGGACTCACCGGCACGTCACCCGGCGGCGGACCGTACCCCGGGCCCGCCGGAGGCATACCGGGCGCGCCCTGCGGCGGACCGTACCCCGGCGCCCCGGCCGGAGCCTGCTGCTCCTCACCGGTGAACACCTCGGCGGTCACCCGGAACATCCCGGTGTCCAACCCGTCGCCGCGCTCCACCTCGACGATGACGTCGCCGTACACCGTCCAGCCGTGCTCGCCGATGTACTCCGCCTGCGCCTGCGCCAACTCCTGCGCCAACGCGGCCGCGTACGGCGCCAGCCGGCCGTGGTCGTACTGGGAGAGATCAATGACATAACGGTTGGGCACGAGCGTGCGCCCGCCGGCGAGGATCGCCTTGTGCGCCTCCGCCTCACGCTGCATGGCGCTGGCGATCTCGACCGGGTGCACCACACCCTTGAAGACCTTGGCGAAGGCGCCCTCCACCAGGCCTTCCAACCGCTTCTCAAAGCGTTGCAGCACGCTCACCGGCTCCTCCTCTGGGTTCCGTGGTGTTGATGGTATCTGCCTTGCCCAGTCGGAGAGGCAACGAGCCAGGGACCCGTGCTAGTCTTGCCTGGCTGCCGCGCCAGCGGGGGCGCTCGGGCATGTGTCCGACAGTCCTCCGGATGGCGATCCCGCACCGCAGTCAGCTCGCATGAGCGGGCGGGAGGCTTCCAGGGCATAGCCCTGCGGGGAAGTGGCGGAATGGCAGACGCGCACGGTTCAGGTCCGTGTGCCCGAAAGGGCGTGGGGGTTCAACTCCCCCCTTCCCCACGAGCGACTAGGCGACCTCTGTCCGCGGAATGCGCGGACCGGGGTCGCTTCGTCATATGACCGGGGGGACGACCCCCCGGGACCCCCCGCGTGCGACTCTCCGGTGACCCACGTGATCGCCGTTGCGCTTCTTGCGCATGTGCCCACGACCCATGTTCACGGTGCCGTGTGTACGCCAGACTCGTGGTGGAGGTGAGGGCTATGGCGGAGGCGCCACGGCTTGGCTTACCCGCGGAGATCGGGCTGGCTCGGGTACGGGAGTTTCGGGACTGGATGGTGCGGCGGCGGTCGCTGCGGTCGTTCTCTGACCGGGCGGTGCCGATGGAGATTGTGGAGGCGGCGGTGCAGGCCGCGGCTAGTGCGCCCAGCGGGGCGAACGTGCAGCCGTGGCGGTTCGTGGTGGTGACCGACCCCGAGGCGAAACGCCGGATCCGGGAGGCCGCCGAGGAGGAGGAACGGGAGTTCTACCAGCGCCGCGCGTCCGACGAGTGGCTGGAGGCGCTGGCGCCGCTCGGCACTGACGAGCACAAGCCGTTCCTGGAGACCGCGCCGCTGGTGATCGTGGTGTTCGAGGTCCACAAGGGACCGTCGACGCCGAGGCCGTACTACGTGAAGGAGTCGGTGGGGATCGCGGTCGGGTTCCTGCTCGCGGCGCTGCACCAGGCCGGCCTGGCGACCCTGACCCACACCCCGAGCCCGATGCGGTTCCTCAACGAGATACTGGGCCGCCCGCCAGAGGAACGCCCGTACGTGGTGATCCCGGTCGGGTACCCGGCCGAGGACGCCACGGTGCCCGACATCACCCGTAAGCCGCTGCCCGAGGTGATGATCCGGGTATAGCGTGGCCGGCATGACGTACTGGCACGCGACTATTTCCCCGCCCGCCTCCTGACCGGGGCGCGGTTCTTCCTCTGAGTACGCCCGGCGCCGGCTGGCGCCGCTCGGCAGCTCTCTGTTGCGCCCCGGACTCCGATCCGTTCTGTCGAATCGAGTCCCAGGAGCGCTTCTTCTATGTCTGCAACAGAATCAACTGTGGAATCCCGTACCCAGGCTGGCGGGTCCGGCTGGGTGCTGCTCGCGGCCTCGCTGTGGGGCACCACCGGCACCGCGATGACGTACGCCCCGGCGGGGCCGGTCTCTGTCGGCGCGGCGCGCATCGTGATCGGCGGGCTGCTGCTGCTCGCGGTGGCGGCGTCTGGCCAAGGCCTGTCGCGCCTGCTCCGCGCCGCCCGGTCGAATCCGCGTGACGGGGCGGCGCTGCGTGACGGGGCGGCGCTGCGTGACGGGGCGGCGCTGCGTGACGGGGCGGCGCTGCGTGATGGGGCGGCGCTGCGTGGCGGGGCGGCTCTGCGTGGCGGGGCGGGTTTGCCCAACCGGGTGCTGGTCGCGCTCGGCGCGGTGTGCGTGGCGGTCTACCAGGTCGCGTTCTTCGTCGCGGTGAGCCGTACCGGGGTCGCCACCGGGTCGGTGGTCGCGATCGGCAGCGGCCCGGTGTTCGCCGGCCTGCTGGCGGTGCTCACCGGCGGCGGGCGGCCGTCGCGGCGCTGGCTGCTGGCGACCGCCGGCGCCGTGGTCGGCTGCACCGCGCTGGTGACGGGTGGGCAGCAGGCGGGGGTGGAGCCGGTCGGCGTACTGCTCGCGCTGCTGTCCGGCTTCGGCTACGCCACCTACGCCACCATCGCCGGCCGACTGATCGGGCGCGGCGAGGACCACCGTGCCGTGGTGGCGGGGCTGTTCGCCGGGGCGGCCGTGCTGCTGCTGCCGGTGCTGGTGTGGTCGGGGCCGGGATGGCTGGCCAGCCCGCGTGGGCTCGCGGTCGCGGCGTACCTCGGGGTGGTCACCACCACACTCGGCTACCTCTGGTACGGGCGCGGCCTGCGTACCACCCCGGTGGCGGTCGCGACCACGTTGACGCTGGCCGAACCGGCCGTCGCCGCCGTACTCGGCTTCGTACTGCTCGACGAGCGGCTGGGCCTGCCGGCGATGGTGGGGCTGACCGTGCTCGCCGCCAGCCTGCTCCTCCTGGTACTGCCCGCCCGCCGCCGCGCCGCCCCCGGCTCACCGCGTGCCAGTTGATCAGGCGATGGACGCGGAGCCGCGCATCCGGCAACGAATGCGCGGCTGTGCGTCCACCGCTCGCTAGCCAACGTGTGCGGGAGACGGTGAAGCGCTGCGGGTGGTCGCGGCATGGCGGAGGGCGATGCCGCCGAGCAGCAGGCCGCCGAGGGTCTGCACGATGGCGGTCGCGAGGTGGAACCCGCTGACGCCGCCACTCACCAGCAGGGTGGAGCCGGCGATGTTGAGCAGCGCCCAGAAGCCCCACGAGAACATTGCCCCGGCACCGGTCCAGGCGAGCACCACCGGTACCCAGAACCGCCACCGTCGCGGCGCCCGCAGCAGCAGCGCCAGCACCCCGGCCGCTCCGGCGGCCGCCGCCAGGCCGCGGATCGTCTCCACCCCACGCCCCACCGCGGTACGTCCCGCCACCTCGCCGGCGGACAGCCCGATGTCGAGCCCGGTGGCGTACCCGAGGTGGACCGCGGTGGTGACGACGGCGAGCGCGACGCCGAGGTAGCCGAGCGGCGCCCACCCCGAATCCCGGGTGTCCGCGATCCGGGCGGTGAACACCGGGGACCAGCGGTCGACGGCGTACAGCAGGAAGGCGGTGAGCAGGCATACGCCCTGCCAGGCGAAGCCGACGTACACCAGTGGCTGCACCCACGGCGCCAGCGGCAGCTCATTGCCGGATGCGGCGGGTGCCGGCGGGGCGAGCAGCGAGATCACGCCGACCACCGGGACGCCGGCCACGATCGGCGCCAGGAATCCGGTGCCGACCCAGACCGGGAACAGCACCAGCGGCGCCGGGGCCCGCCAGCCACGTGCGAACACCAGCGCGAGCGCGATGGCGTACACGTCCATGCCGGCGGTGAACAGGTTCAGCAGGAAAACCCCGGTGTCGTGCATGAACGCCGGGTCGTTGATGCCGACCGGTATCCCGACCAGCCAGCAGAACTTCAGGGTCAGGTACGGGACGGTGCCCAGGATCGCGGCGTAGCTCAGCGCCTGGCGCGTGGTGCGAAGTCGGGTGCTCTCAGTCCTCATGGGTCCGATCATGCGACCCGGCGCCGTCCCCCGACTCCCGCTGCGAAGTGATCACACTCCCTCGCTCGAGGGAGCCGCACACGTACGGGCCCGGTGCCGGTCGGCACCGGGCCCGTACGTAGGTGGCTCAGGCCGTGGCCGGCGCGGCGGCCGACGGGCCGACGTAGCGGTCGCTGCCGAAACCGAGCATCGGGTAGCCGATGAACGGCAGGAATGCGAGAAGCAGACCGTACCCGACACCCTTCCCGTACGACTTCGCCAGGTCGATCGCGACGATGATCCCCATGATGAAGTTGACGAACGGGATGATGAAGAGGATCAACCACCAGATCGGCCTGCCCACGATCTTGAGCAGCACGACCAGGTTGTAGATCGGGATGATCGCTGCCCAGCCGGGCTCGCCGGCCTTGCTGAAGATCTTCCACAGGCCGGCGATCATCAGCACGATGAGCGCCAGGTAGACGATCAGGACGATAGTGCTGCCTGCGCCACCCTGGGCTGGTGCGTCGTTGTTCACTGTTGCCTCCTGCTGGGACACGGGGTGGGCGGCATCTGGTCGCCGTCAACCCACGGACTTTCCCCGGTCCCGAGGCGTCACTCTTATGGGTCGAGTGCCAGGTGCGCTGTCCCATAACCGGATTTCGTGAGCAGATTGAGACCCGTGGCTCAGGCACTCCACGTGGCCGTCCGGCCGATCTCGGCAAGTCGGTCGCGGGTCGCCATGTCACAGAGCACGCCCGCTAGTCCGGCCGCGTACGCGTCGGCGGCCCCCACCCCGAGCCGGTCCGCGAGGGCGTACTCCCGGCCCAGGTCGGTGTCGAACATCGCCGGGTCGTCGGTGGAGATCGAGCACGGTACGCCGGCCTCCCGCAGTCGCGGCAGCGGGTGCTGGTCGAGCTCCGTCACCACCCGGGTACGCAGGTTCGACGTCGGGCACACGTCGAGCACCGTGCCCCGGTCGGCGAGCTCGGTGAGCAGCGTGGGGTCCTCCACCGCCCGGATGCCGTGCCGCAGCCGGTCCGCGCCGAGCGCCAGGGCTTCCCGGATCGAGTCCGGGCCGGCCGCCTCGCCGGCGTGCGGCACCACGCCCAGCCCGGCGCCGCGCACGATCTCGAAAAAGCGGGCGAACGGTACCAACGGGTGGCCGGCCTCCATGCCGCCGACGCCGAGCCCCACCACGCCGCGGTCGGCGTACGCCACACAGAGCTGGGCGACCTGCTCGGCCAGCTCCATGTCGGGCATGGTGCGGTACAGGTCCGGGGTGAACCGCACCGTGACGCCGTGCCGCTCGGCCGCCTCGACGGCGCCTTCGGCGTACCCGGTGAAGAGCTCTTTCCCCTCGATGCCGCGCAGCATCCGCTCGGCGGGGGAGAAGATCGCCTCCAGGTAGACCGCGCCGTACGTTGCGGCCTCCGCGGCGTAGTCGACCACCACCTGCCGGAAGTCCTCCGCGGTACGCAGACAGTTGGTGGTCATCACCCAGACTTCGAGGAAGTGCACGAAGTCTCGGAACTCGTACAGCTCGGCGAGTTCTTCCACGGTGTCGACGGGCAGCGGAAGGTCGTTGCGGCGGGCGATCCGCAGCAGGGAGGCGGGCCGGATCGACCCTTCCAGGTGTACGTGCAGCTCGATCTTCGGGTCCACAGCGGTCACGGACCGATCATCCCGGACGTGATGCGGCCCCGACACACCAGGTGTGCCGGGGCCGCGGTCACCGAACCTCTTCAGAGGTTCGCTCCCCAGGTCAGTCGAGGATCAGACGGTGAGTGTCCACGAGTCGATGTAACCGGTGTCGTAGGAGTAGACGTCCCGCACCCGCAGTCGCCAGGTGCCGTTCGCCGCCTCGGAGGACAGGTTCACCGTGTACGTGGCGTGCACGTCGTCCGCCGAGTCCCAGTAGTTGTTGCTCTTCAGCCGGTATGCGGAGCCGTCGGGCGCCACCAGGTCGACGATCAGGTCGCCGCGCCAGGTGTGCTCGATGTGCACCTCGACCTTGGAGGACGAGGAGGCGGCGCGGTTGCAGCTGCCGATCGTGATGCTGCTGGACACCGCGGAGCCGGCGTCCGGAATGTTGACGTTGCTGCCGTTGGTGCCGGAGCAGCCGGTCGGCGGCGGGGGCGGCGGCGGCTCGCTGCCGGTGCCGACGAACAGCAGGTTGTTCGGCGAGCCGGAGCCCGGGTTGGTGACCTTGTTCTTGGTGGCGTTGTTCTTCAGTGCGGTCTGCACCGCTGCGGGGCTCGCGCTCGGGTTGGCGCTCAGGTAGAGCGCCGCGCCGCCGGCCACGTGTGGGGTCGCCATCGACGTACCGCTGATGGTGTTGGTCGCGGAGTCGCTGGTGTTCCAGGTCGAGGTGATGTCCCGGCCCGGAGCGAAGATGTCGGTGCAGGTGCCGTAGTTGGAGAACGACGAGCGGGCGTCGTTGCGGTCGGTCGAGTTGACCGTGATCGCCTCGGGGGTACGCGCCGGCGTGAAGTTGCAGGCGTTGGAGTTGGAGTTGCCCGACGCGATGGCGTAGGTGACACCGTCGGCGATCGAGTTGCGGACCGCGTTCTCCATGGTGGAGTTGGTGCCGGAGGCGCCGAGGCTCATGTTCGCCACGGCGAGGCCCGACGTGTGGTTGGAGGTGACCCAGTCGATGCCGCCGGTGACGCCGGCGAGCGTGCCGGAGCCCTGGCAGTTGAGCACCTTGACGGCGACCAGCCTGACACCCTTGGCGACGCCGTGCGACGTACCGCCGACGGTGCCGGCCACGTGGGTGCCGTGACCGTTGCAGTCGGTGTTGTTGGAGTCGACGGTGTTGGTGCCCCAGACCGCCCGGCCACCGAAGTCGCTGTGGCTGGTACGGATCCCGGTGTCGATGATGTACGCCGTCACGTTGGTCGCCGTGTTCGGGTACGTGTAGCTGTTGTCCAGCGGCAGGTCGCGCTGGTCGATACGGTCCAGGCCCCACGACGGCACGGGGGACTGGGTGCCGACGGCCTTGACCACACGGTTCTGCTCGACGTACGCGACCGCCGGGTCGGCGGCGGCGCGCCTGGCGTCGGACTCACTCATCCTCGCGGCGTACCCCTTGAGGGCTGCCTTGTAGGTGTGCGTGACCGTGCCGCGGTAGCGCTTGGCGACCGACGAGGTGTTGGCGCCGTCCTCGAGGACGACGATGTAGCTGCCGGCGATTGCGTCCTGTGCTCCGGCGCCGCGGATCTCACCCGAGGCGTGGGCCGGTGTCGCCATGGCGGCCGCCGCGGCGATGAACGCCGCCGAGGTGATTCCGAGCGCGCCGAGTAGCCGGCGTCTCGGGGTGTGACTGGTACTCATCCGGTGTACCTCCCCTGGTAAAGGGCACCGCGTGGGATGTGGCACGCGGGCCTTCCCAGGCCGTCGGTCGGCGTCGGAACACCGACCGGTGGGGTGTACGGCACCGCGGAACCCCGTGACGTCGGTGAGGCGTCACGAAATCGCCGCGGCACAGGGGGTGGTGCGACCGGGGGTGGCCTGGCGCGCGAGGGACAGCCTTCCGCTCGGTTGAGCGTGAAAGCACTGTATTCCCCTTTTCTACCGAGGGGTAGACGTTGAAATATCAAGATCAACAGTGCTAGAAAGGAACTTAACGCTCGCTAGGGTTAAGTAATCCTTAAGGCCCTGCGTGCGGAAGCCGTGACCGTCGGTCATCCTGCCCGGGTCAGGTCCGCTGCCGTACCACCCGTCCTGGTGAATCTGCCGTGGTCGTAGCACCTGCTCCCTGCCTGGCGAATCCCTGCCCACCGCACTGGCCGGAGGGTGCACGGCCCCCGGGCGGGTGCCCGGGGGCCGTGACTGGGTGGGGCTGGACGCCGGTTACAGGGTCAGGGTCCAGGTGTCGATCTTGCCGACGTCCTGGGACGCGGCGTCGGTGACCCGCAGCTTCCAGGTGCCGTTGGCCGCTTCTCCGGACAGGTTGACGGTGTAGGTCTTGATGATGTTGTCCGCGGAGCCGCCGGAGCGGTTCTGCAGGGTGTAGACGGTGCCGTCCGGCGCGACCAGCGCGACGACCAGGTCGCCGATGTAGGTGTGCTGGATGTTCACCGCGACCGTGGAGGTCGCCGAGGGGGCCCGGTCACAGCCGGAGACGGTGATCGGGGACTCCACGGTGGTGTGGTCGCTGATCGCGACGTCGGTGCCGTTGGTGCCGCCACAGTCCGCCGGCGGGGGCGGTGTGGTGCCGCCGCCCAGTTTCAGCGTCCAGGTGTCGATCTTGCCGACGTCCTGGGATGCGGCGTCGTTCACCCGGAGGTTCCAGGTCCCGTTCGCCGCCTCCGATGACAGGTCGACGGTGTAGGTCTTGACGATGTTGTCCGCCGACCCACCGGCGCGGTTGTGCAGGGTGTACGCGGTGCCGTCGGGTGCGACCAGGGAGACCGTCAGGTCGCCGATGTAGGTGTGCTGGATGTTCACATCGACGGTAGCCGTCGCGGACGCGTTGCCGGTGCAGTCGGAGATGGTGATCGGCGAGTTGACGGTGGTGTGGTCGCTGATCGCTACGTCGGCGCCGTTGGTGGCCTCACAGCCGGTCGGTGGCGGAGGCGGCGGCGGGTCGCCACCACCGATGAACAACAGCTTGTTCGGTGAGCCCGAACCCGGGTTGATCACCTTGCCGCTGGTGGAGTTGTTGACCAGCGCGTCGCGTACCTGCTGGTTGGTCGCGGACGGGTTGGCGGCCAGGTGCAGCGCCGCGGCACCGGCCACGTGCGGGGACGCCATCGAGGTGCCGCTCTTGGTGGAGGAGCCGGTGTCACTGCTGTGAGCGGTCGAGACGATGTCGTCGCCGGGGGCGAAGATGTCCAGGCAGGTGCCGTAGTTGCTGCCCTGGCCGTTCGACCAGTCGGTGGGGCGCTCATCGTTGATCTTGGTGGCGCCGACGGTGATCGCCTCCGGAGTACGCGCCGGCGTGAAGTTGCAGGCGTCGGAGTTGGAGTTACCCGCCGCCAGCGCATACGTGATGCCGTCGTTGATCGAGTTGCGGACCGCGTTCTCCAGGCTGGAGTTGGAGCCTGAGCCGCCGAGGCTCATGTTCGCCACCGCCGGGCCCGAGGTGTGGTGGTTGGTCACCCAGTCGATGCCGGAGATGATGCCCGACCAGGAGCCGGAGCCCTGGCAGTTGAGCACCTTCACGGCGATCAGCTTGACGCCCTTGGCGACCCCGTACACGTTGCCGCCGACGGTGCCGGCGACGTGCGTACCGTGGCTGTTGCAGTCGCTGTTGTTGCCGTCACCGGTGGTGTTGGTGCCCCAGGTCGCCCGGCCACCGAAGTCCTGGTGGCTGGTCCGGATCCCGGTGTCGAGGATGTACGCCGTCACGTTCGACGCCGTGGTCGGGTACGTGTAGCTCTGGTCCAGTGGCAGGTCGCGCTGGTCGATCCGGTCGTCACCCCAGTTCGGCGGGTTGAGCTGGGTGTCCTGAATGGACGCCACGCCGTCCTGCTCGACGTACGCCACGGCCGGGTCGGCGGCGGTACGCCGGGCGTCCGCCTCGCTCATCTTCGCCGCGTACCCCTTCAGGGCCGCCTTGTACGTGTGCCTGATCTGCGCGTTGTACCTCTTGGCGAGGCTGGCGCTGGACTGGGCGCTGAACCCGTCCTTGAGCACCACGATGTAGCTGTCGGCGATGGTGCCTTCGGCACCGAAGCCGCGGGTGTCACCCGCGGCCGCCTGGGCTGGTGTGGCTGTGGCGAGCGCTGCCGCGCCGAGTAGCGCGGCGGCCCCGACCCCGACGATGCCGAGTAACCGGCGTCGTGGGACATGGTTGATGGACATGTGTGCGTTCCTCCCCTAGGACCGGCTTGCGCACCGAGGCGCGCAGGCCACGCGCCGTAATAGCGCGCATGGGGAATATTCACCATCCACCGATCCGTCAGGACACCCTCGGGGCGCCGGGCTAGGGATTACTCGCGTACTCCTCCACAGAAACCCTCGCCGCCCTAAACAGAAGGCCCGTCGACCCGCTGGAGGCCGCTGGCCGGGGGAGGCGATTTGGGGTCGGCGCTGCCTCTCTGCGAAGATTCACGCTCGTGCCTGATGCGCCGGTCGTGATCGACCAGATCGCCCAGCTCCTCGCCGCAACGCCCTGCCAACACTGCGGTCGCTCGCCGTACCCACCGGCTGATCAGAGCCCTGGGCTGGACCGGGTCGACGACGCCGAACGCCGCCTGTGGCGACAGGTCGAGGAGGGCGCGAAGGTCCGTGCCGGTGCTCCTCCCGAACCACCGGCGGACAAGCTGGAGGCGGCCCGCAAAGCGCTTTCCCAGGCCCGGCACGCCGCCGGGTCGCTCGCCGAGCAGATCGACGTCGCGACCATCGCGCTGGCCGACCCGCGGGGCTGGCTGCGCCCGGGCCAGCGGATGGCACTCGCCGGGCAGGTCGCCGAGGACCGTAACGCGGTCGCGCCGGTCCGGGCCCAGGTCGTCGCCGCCGAGCAGCGGGTACGCGCGCTGGAGAAGCAATGCGACCGGCGACAGGCGTACCTGACCCGGTACCGCAGGGTGCTGGAGGTCTCGCAGCGTGCGCAGGAGGAGCTGGACCGGCGGATCGACGCGCTGCTCGCCGGGTACGCCACCCAGCCGGCGCCGCCGCCCTGGTTCGGCCCCGGGCTGGGCTACCCGCCGAAGCCCGGCGAGTACCGGGACTGGCTGCGCCGGGCCCGGGCCGTGATCGCGTACCGCCGGCGGTACGACGTCGACCATCCGCTGGAGCCGCTGGGGCGCGCGCTACCCGTGGAGGGCACGCCGAGGTACGACGCCTGGCGCGCCGCCCAACGCTGACCCGCGCCGGCCCGCGCCGCCTGAGCTGCGACCGGCGCCGTTACGCCGTCCGCGAAGCGACGGGGCGGGAGCCGGCCGGATCGGCCGCACCGCACTAGGGTCGAGCCGATGGAGGTGGCGCGATGCGGGTGGAGCTGCGCAGGGACATACCGCCGGAGGTCCCCGGTCCGGATCCGCGCCGGCATCAGCCCGAGCCCGACCCGCCGCCGGCGTCCCACGCCGTGGAGCCCTGGCTGGCGGAGCGGCTGTTCGCGCAGCGGATGGTGATGCTGCACGGCCCGGTGACCGCCGCGGTCAGCTCCCGCACCGTTGCCCAACTGCTAGCCCTCGACGGTACGGGCGGCGAGCCGGTGCGGCTGCACCTGTCGTGCCCCGACGGCGAGCTGGACGCGGTGTTCGCGCTGATGGACGGTGTCGAGCTGATCCGGGTGCCGGTGCATGCGACGGTCACCGGCGAGCTGGGTGGCGCCGCGCTCGGCGTACTGGCCGCGGTGGGGCAGCGGGTGGCGTACCGGCACGCCCGGTTCCGGCTCGCCGAGCCGCGGGCGGCGGAGGTGTCCGGCACCGCGGACCAGATCGTGGGCCACGCCAGCCGGCACCTGCAGCTGCTCGACGAGCTGATCGTACGGCTCGCCGAGCTGACCGGCCGGCGCCGTTCCCTCGTCGAGACCGACCTCGCCGAGACCCGGCTCCTCACCGCCGAGCAGGCCCGCGACTACGGCCTGATCACCGGCATCGTCGGCCCCACCTCCTGACGGATCTCCGCCCCTGGGCGGCGAGGTTCGTTCCTTCGTGTCGGGATTGCGGTAGCGGGTGGTGTAGGGGCCGCGTCAGTCCGTAATGTTGACGATATGGCGGGTTTGCCGGGTACGGCGGGCCCCGGCGGCTTCGGAGAGTCGTCTAGCCGATACGAAATGTGGCGTCGAGGCGGGACGATGAATCGTCTCTAGGAGGTGTCCCCCATGCATTACGAGAAGCTCTCCGGAGCACTGGCGGCAGCGGCGGAGCAGTACCACGAGTCCGGCGGCGCGGGGCTCGGCGCACCCGCCACGCTGATGGGCCTGGTCACCCTGACCGAGCCGGCCCGGCCCGCCCGGGCGGTGGTGTTCGTACGCGGTGCCGACCCGGCCGCGCTGGACGCGCTGCGGCAGGACGGCATCGAGGTGAACGCCGGCACCGGCCCGGTCCGTACCGGCATCGTGGATTTCGCCGCGCTCGCCGCGGTCACCGACAACCCCGCGCTGACCCAGCTGGTGGTCTCGCACCGGCTGCGCACCCTGATGGACGTGGCCCCCGGCAAGGTCGGGGTGCCGGAGTTCGTCAACCAGACCGAGCTGACCGGCGAAGGGGTCGTGATCGGTGTGGTGGACACCGGCATCGACCCGCAGCACCCGGCGTTCCAGGGCCGCGTACACCGGATCTGGGACCAGACCGCGCGGGGCGCCGGCGTACCCGAAGGCCAGTACGGTGTCGAGCTCTCCGGCGAACGGCTGATCGAGTCGCGCGACGAGCACGGCCACGGCACCCACGTGGCCGGGATCGCCTCGGGCGCGGACTCCCAGTACCCGGGGATCGCGCCCAAGGCCACGCTGGTGATCGTCAAGACCACGCTGATGGACGCGCACATCGCCGACGGAGTGCGCTACTGCTTCCGGGTCGCCGCCGACCTCGGGCTGCCGTGCGTGGTCAACCTCAGCCTCGGCGGCCACGCGGACCCGCACGACGGCACCGACCCGCTCTCGGCGATCCTCGACTCCGAGTCCGGCCCCGGGAAGATCGTCGTCTGCGCCGCCGGCAACGAGGGCAACGACGCGATCCACGCCCGTACCGAGGTGTCCAAGGGCGGGACCCGTACCATCGGCTGCCTCGCCACCGGGGTGTACCAGGTCAACGCCTGGTACGACGGAGCCGCCGAGCTGGCGGTGCAGGTGGTCGGCCCGTCCGGGGACGCCACGCCGTACCAGTCGGTGATCGGTAGTGGCGACCCGGTCAAGCGGTACGTGCTCGCCGACGGCCTGGTGCAGGTCGCGACCCCGGGACCGGATCCGGTCAACGGCGACCACCAGGTGGTCGTGGTGGCGCAGCCGAGCGGTCTGGGCGGCGCCGCTCCGAGCGCGCCGTCGCGCGCCTGGCGGATCCGGTTCCGCGCGGTGCAGGCCGACAAGACCCGGGTGGACGCCTGGATCCTGTCGAACCCGCAGGCGCCGGCGCAGTTCACCGGCCGGTACGTCGACGACGCGGTCAAGGTCGGCGCGCCCGGCTGCGCGACGTCGGCGGTCACCGCGGCGGCGTACACCACGAAGAATTCCTGGACCGACATCGACGGCAACGGGCAGCAGATCGGGCTGGAGGTCGACGACCTGGCGGACTTCAGCTCCGAGGGGCCGCGGCGTGACGACCACCCGAAGCCGGACGTGGCGGCGCCGGGCGCGATGATCGGCGCGTCGCTCTCGCGGGACGCGGACTTCCCGCGCCGGCTGGTGCTCGACACCACCCACGTGATGCTCGCCGGCACCAGCATGGCCTCACCGTTCGTCGCCGGGGTGGTGGCGCTGCTGCTGCAGCGGGACCCGAACCTGGAGCCGGAGAAGCTGCGCGAGCGGTTGGTCGCGGCCAGTGCGGTGCCCGGCGGCGAGCCCGGCCAGTTCCACCCCGCCTGGGGGTACGGCCTGCTCGCGGTGGACCAGCTCGGCGCGGACCAGCCCGGCGCGGAGTAGCGACATGGAGTACGCCAAGCTCGATCCGATGCTCGCCGCCGAGGTCACGGGTGGTGCCGGCGGGGATCGTGCGTTGCCGGTCTTCGTACACGTGGCCGACCAGATCGACGACGACACCGCGGTGCGGTGGGCGGAGCGGCTCGGGCTGCAACGGCCGGTGACGCCCGGCAGCGTGCTGACGGTGACGCTGCCCCTGGAGCGGGTCGGTGAGCTGTCCGACGAACCATGGGTGGTGGCGATCCGGGCCGCTCGCCGACTCCGGCCCCTGGGCTGACCGGGCCTGCCCTGGACCGGGCGTCGCGGGCTGGCCGGACCGGGCGCGTGGATAGCGGACCGCCCAGCCGGCCGGAGTGTTGCCGGCGGACTGGGCGGTCCGTGGTGCTTGTGCGGTGGCCACTAACGTGCCCGGACACCGGCAACGTTAGTGGCCATCGCACTAGCTGCCCTGCTCCGTTGTGGACGGAGGTGGGAGGATCAGGTGACCTTCCCCCTACGGGCCCACAGGGCGGCCCCGAGGTACACGAACACCGCCGCTACCACGATCTGGACCAGCAACTTGATCCAGTCGATGCCGCTGGTCTCACCGCCGCCGAACGACTGGTAGACCCAGCCCCCCACGAACGCGGCGAGTACGCCGATCGCGATCGTCAACCACCACGGAATGTTCTGGTCGCCCGGCACGATGAGCCGGCCGATGATGCCGAGGATGGTACCGAGGACGAGCGCACCAATGATTGTCCAGAGCATGACGCCTCCTAATCTCGGACTGTCTTCATGATGCTTCAGACAAAGCAGTCAGAACAGCCCTACCAGGAAAAACCGCAACGCGCGCCATGATGGCGCAATTCGGTGCTGTCACGGGAGATTTCGTGTCGGGTTCTTACCCGGAAGTGTGGTGCCGGAACGCCGCCGAGGCCGAGAAGATCACCAGGCGTGTCGGTTTCCGCTCATGTGGTGATGGTTTAGCCGCCCACCAGGGGGTACGCGGGTCGCCCAGCCACTTTCGGGGCGCGTACGCTCCGGCCTCATGCGGGTACCTGCGTGGGTGCCGCCGCTGGCGACCACACTCGGGATCGCCGCGGCGGCGGGAGCGGCTCAACTCGGCATCGCGTACGGCCTCGGGGTTCTGCTGTGGACCAAGGAATTCGGCGTGCCGGGCGACGCCGCATGGGCCGCCAACCTGACCTGGGTGTGCTGGCTGGCCGCCAGCTCGGTGGTGTTCGGCGCCATCGGCGGCGCGCGGGTCACCCGCGCCTCGGAGCTGCCGGATTCACCCTGGCTGCAGGTGGCGGTCGCCGCCGTGGCCGGGCTCGGGGCGCTGGTCACCGTACCGCTGATGGCGATCCCCGCCCGGTACGCGGAGGTCGTCAGCGACCCGAACCCGGCGTGGACCGCCGCCCGGGTCGCGCTGATCGGGGTGGCGCTCGGTGCGGTGGTCGCGGTCGGCGTACTGCTGGGGAAGCCGGTGGCATGGAACGCGATCGCCACCGCCGGCTGGCTGTGGCTGGTCGCACTGATCATGGTGCTTGTCGCTCTGCTGACCGGCGCCGAGCCCAGCGCCATCCGGCTGGCGATCTGGAGCGCCGGCGAGTCGAGCCCGGGCTGGTTCGCGGTGATGACGCCGATGCTGCTGTCGGCGCTCGCGCTGGGCGCCGGCATCGCCTGGCTGGCCAAGCGCCAGGGCCTCAACCGGGTCGCGGTGGCGGTCTGCGGCGCCCCCGGTCCGCTACTGGTGGCGGTGGCGTACCTGGTCGCGGGGCCCGGCACGCGACCGGAGACCGGCGAGCAGTTCCTGCCGTACCTGGCCGCGCCGTACGCGGTGCTGACCGGGCTGCTCGGCTCGCTGCTGGTGGCCGCGATCGAGCGCCCCACCGAGGACTCGACCGCCGCGAACCCGGGCGCCGCTTCGGCCGACGCCGCGCCCACCACCGCCCTGCCGTTCGCCGCGGCGACGCCGACCGAACGACTGGAGCTGACCGAGCGGCTGGAGCTGACCGAGCGGCTGGAGCTGACCGAGCGGCTGGAGCCGACCGAGCGGTTGGAGCTGCCCGAGAGGCTGGAGCCGACCGAGCGGTTGGAGCCGGGCCTCTCCGACTACGAGGCCCAGGCGGCCGTTCGGGAGTATGACCCCGAGCCGGTCGGTGTCGGCACCGAGTTCGGGTGGTTGGAGTCGCCGAGCTCCGAGCCGTCGGTGACCCCGCCACCCGAGGAGTTCGCGCCGGCGAGCCTGGATGCGGTCCGGCACGACTCAGGTACGGCGGACCTGGGGGGCGAGCTGGAGCCGGCCCACCCGGAGCCGGTGCCGCCTGCCCCCGTCCCGGCCCACCCGGAGCCGGTGCCGCCTGCCCCCGTCCCGGCCCACCCGGAGCCGGTGCCGCCTGCCCCCGTCCCGGCCTACACCGAGACGATGCCGCCTGCCCCCGTCCCGGCCTACACCGAGCCGGCGCTGCCGGCCCCCGCGCCGGGCGTGCCGGTGCCGGCAGCCGTGCCGACCCACGCCTCCGACCGTGCCGACGTCGATCGGCCGTGGTCCGATGTGGACTCGCCGCCGGCGTACTCCCAGTCGCCGGGTGGCGTGCCTGGCGAAGCGCTGGCGACGGGGCCGGACGCCGACGCGCCGTTCGCCGCGATGCCGGAAGCCGAGCCGGCCGATGAAGCCGAGCCGGCCGCCGGAGCCGGGCCGGCCGCCGGAGCCGGGCCGGACGACGGGGCCGGGCCGGCCGGTGAACCTGAGCCGAAGCGCAAGCAGTGGTTCCGATTCGGACGGCACAGCGCCGCCGAGGGGGACTCCACCTCAACCCAGCGGCTGCCCACTGTGGATCCGCCTCCTGTCTCGCCGGAGCCGCAACCCACCGGGCCCGACTCCGAGCCCGTTGCCGACCCGCAGTTCGGGATCGATCCGCAGTCTGGGACCGACTCGCAGTTCGGGGTCGAGTCGGAGTTCGGACCCCGCTCGCGGCCGGCCGGCTCGCGGCCCGCACCCGGTCCGCGGCCCGCACCCCGCCCGAGCCCGGCGGCTGGCCCGAGACCCACCACCGGATCGCCGGCCGTACCGGATCAGCAGGTCGCAACGGATGCGCAGGCCGCTCCCGCGCCGCCCGAGGCCGCGGAGGAACCCGCGGAGTGGGCCGAAGAGGAGCGCTGGCTGGAGCAGATCAAGGGCGATGACGAACCGCCGGGCGGTGCCACGTTCCGCGCCGCTCCGATCCCTGGTGCCGAGCGCCCGCGCCGCCGTAGCTGGTCGCTGTTCGCCGACGACGACGACCCCAACTTCCCACCCACAGAACCACCGACCCGAAGCTAGCGCCGGCCCAAGTGGACTGATAGCGCACCGGCCGGTACGGCGGTAGTGTAATCCTCAACGATCTAACGATGCCTGGTCCGTGCCGGAGGTGTCGTACGGCGAAGGCGTCGCGCACACCTCACACACCGGAGGTTCGCCGTGGACATCATCGCTCTGATCGGCCGCATCCTGTTCGCGCTCATCTTTATCGCCTCAGGCTTCAGCCACCTCGCCCAGTCGGCCGCGATGACGGGGTATGCCGAGTCCAAGAAGGTCCCGGCGGCGAAGCTGGCGGTGCCGGCCAGCGGGGTGATGATCATCGTCGGCGGGCTGATGGTGCTGCTGGGACTCTGGGGCGACCTCGGGGCGCTGCTGCTGGTGGCGTTCCTGCTGCCCACCGCGGCGCTGATGCACGGCTTCTGGGGCGTTAGCGACCCCCAGGAGCGGCAGGGCGAGATGATCCACTTCCTGAAGGACACCGCCCTGGCCGGTGCTGCGCTGCTCGTCTTCGTCCTCTACGCCACCGCCGACGTCGGCCTCACCATCACCGACCCGCTGTTCTGACTCGCGCCGGGCCGCACGCCGCCGCCCGGGCCGGCACAGTTCAGTCCAACGGCCAGGTGTGTACGGGTTCGTTGCTGTGCATCAGTTCGACGTACCGCTTGAGCATCTCGTGGAGGGCGTCGACGCGGCCTTGGCGGCGGCGGGCGGCGAGCTTGTGGGTCATCGCGGTCTGCCAGGTGGCGCCGTTGCGGCCGGTGGTGCAGCGGCCCTCGATCACCCCGAGCAGCCGGTCCCGGATCTGCGGCGCCACGCCCCACCGGTCCAGCCCCTCGTACGCCTTGGGCAGCAGGTGTTCGAGCACCAGGTCGGTGACCGCGCGGTCCCCGAGCCGGGGCCAGTAGACGCTGGCCTCGATACCGTCGCGGGCCGCGGCGTGGAAGTTCTCCTCCGCGGCGCTGAACGTCATCTGGGTCCAGATCGGACGGTCGGCCTCGGCGAGCATCCGTACCAGTCCGAAGTAGAACGCGCCGTTGGCGAGCATGTCGGTGACGGTCGGTCCGGCCGGTAGCACCCGGTTCTCCACCCGGAGGTGGGGGCGGTCGTTCATGATGTCGTACACCGGGCGGTTCCAGCGGTAGACGGTGCCGTTGTGCAGCCGCAGCTCCGCCAGCCGCGGGGTGCCGCCGGATTCCAGTACGGCCACCGGGTCCTCGTCGGAGAACATCGGCAGCAGCGGCGGGAAGTACCGTACGTTCTCCTCGAACAGGTCGAAGATCGAGGTGATCCAGCGCTCCCCGAACCACACGCGAGGGCGTACCCCCTGAGCTTTGAGTTCTTCCGGGCGGGTGTCGGTGGCCTGTTCGAACAGCGCGATCCGGGTCTCGGCCCACAGCTCCTTGCCGTACAGGAAGGGGGAGTTGGCGCCGAGCGCGACCTGCACCCCGGCGATGGCCTGTGAGGCGTTCCAGTAGTTGGCGAACGTCTCCGGCGCGACCTGCAGGTGGTACTGGATGCTGGTGCACGCCGCTTCCGGCGCGATGGTCTCGCTGAACATCCGCAGCCGCTCCGGTCCGCCCCGGATGTCGATGTGGATGTCCTCGCCCCGAGCGGCGATGATCTGCTCGTTGAGGATCCGGTAGCGGGTGGACTTGGAGAGGTTCTCCAGCACCGAGTGGTGCTCCATCAGGGTGGGCAGGATCCCGATCAGCACGATGCTGGCGTCGGACTTGTCGGCCCGGTCGTCGGCGTCGTTGAGGCTGGCGCGTACGTCGTGGAGGTAGTCGTCGAAGCCGTCGCCGGCGATCAACCGGGGCGGCAGGTTGACCTCGAGGTTGAACAGCCCCAGCTCGGTCTGGAACGTCGGGTTGGCGATGTGTTCGAGCACCTCGGCGTTCTTCATCGCCGGGTCGGCGTCGCCGTCGATCAGGTTGAGCTCGATCTCCAGGCCGGTCAGTGGCTTGTCGGTGTCGAAGCGGAAGTCGTTCAGCATCAGCGCGAACACGTCCAGGCACCGCCGTACCTTCTGGCGGTACCGCTGCCGGTCCTCGCGCGAGTACGTACGCGGCTTGACTTCCTCGCCCATCGGCCCCTCCCCGGTCCGTGAGCCAACGCCCCACCACACACAGCCCCAATGTGGAAGGACTTGAATACCAACCGTAGAAGTGACGGGTACGGAGTGCCAGGGCTGTCCCAGGTTTGGGAAGGCATTTCTTGTCACACCCCGGCGTTATGTTCCGGCTTATGAAATATGGATTCGTGCTGCCGCTGGGCGACGCCAGCGCCGCGGCCGAGCTTGCGGAGCTCGCCGAAGACGCCGGCTGGGACGGCTTCTTCATGTGGGAGGCGGTGTGGGGGATCGACGCCTGGGTGGCGTTGACCGCCGCGGCGATGCGTACCGAGCGGATCCGGCTCGGCACCATGTTGACGCCGCTGGCCCGCCGTAGACCGTGGGATCTCGCCGGCCAGGCCGCGACCCTGGACAACCTCTCCGGCGGCCGGGTGATCCTGTCGGTCGGGCTGGGCGCGGTGCACCCCGGGTGGACGGCGTTCGAGCCGGACGAGGGGCGCAAGGTCCGTGCCGAGAAGCTCGACGAGGGGCTGGCGATCCTGGCCGGGCTGTGGTCGGGCGAGCCGTTCGCGTACCAGGGAAAGCACTATCAGGTCAGCGAGTCGCCGTTCTTCCCGCCACCGCCGCCGGTGCAGCGTCCCCGGATCCCGATCTGGGTGGTGGGGCAGTCGCGCAAGCCGCTGTCGATGCGGCGTGCCGCCCGATGGGATGGCTGGCTGCCGTACTTCCCGCAGCCCGAGGGCGCGTTGAACCGACCGCCGGCCGAGGAGTTGCCGACGGCGCTGGATTGGCTGCGCGAGGAGCGTGGCTCACTCGACGACTACGACGTGGTGTGGGAAGGCACCACGCCGGCTGACGACCCGCGGGCGGCGGCCGAGACGGTGCGGCCGTGGGCGGACGCCGGGGCCACCTGGTGGATCGAGGCCGACTGGAACGCGATGGAAAGCGACGTCCTTGCGTACGCCCGGCAGCGGCTGCGCGCCGGCCCACCCCGCGTCACTCCGTTGGGGTGAGGACCCCTCGGGCGTACGCGGCAGAGACGGCTTCGGTACGGCTGGCGGCGCCGAGCTTGGACATCGCCCGGGACAGGTGCACGCTGACGGTCTTCTCGCTGATGAACAGCTCGGTGCCGATCTGCCGGTTGGTACGCCCGGAGGCGACCAGCCGGAGCACGGCGTACTCCCGTGGGGTCAGCAGGTCCGGCGACGTGGCAGCGGCACCGCCGAGCCGGGACCGCCTGGCCAGATCGCGTACCGCCTCGGCCAGCGGTACGGCGCCGAGCCGGTCGGCGACCTCGCCGGCTGCCCGCAGCGCCTCGGCGGCCTGGTCGCGGTGACCTCTCGCCAGCAGCGCCTCGGCCAGTCGCCAGCGCGCCTGGGCTTCCCGGTAGACCTCGCCGTAGCCGAAGGCCTCGGCGGTCTCCCGCCAGGCGGCGACGTCGGAGGTGCCGTGCAGCCGGGTGGCTTCGGCGCGGGCGCGGGCGTACCAGGCTCTGCCTTCGGGACCGAGATCGGCGCCCTGCGGACGGCCCCGGCGTACGGTCTCCCCGGCGAGGGCGAGCAGCCGGTCACCGGCCGCGACGGCGGTGGCCAGAGCCGCCTCGTCCTTGGCGCGGCGGGCCCGCTCGGCCACGTCGGCGTACCCGGCGATGCCGGCGGCGCACACCGACAGCGCGCCGAGCGCCCAGGGAACGAGCGACTGCATCCGGTGCAGCGCCTTCTCGGCGAGCGCGGCGCCGCGTTCGGGACGGCCCCGCCAGCACTCCAGCTCCGCGCCGCCGTGCCCGACCAGCATCATCACCTGGCTGTCGAGCTGCCAGCGCTGCACCAGCGCGGAGACCCGCCGCTCGGCGACGTCGTACCGCCCCCGGTGTACGGCGAGCAGCAGCCCCGCCGCCGACACCCTGGTCAGCACGGTGCCCGATACCGCCTCGCCGGCCAGCTCGGCGGCGGCCTCGGCACCGTCCCAGTCGCCCACCATGAACCGGGTGAGCACCTGGACCACCCGGTTCTCCAGTCCGAAGGCGCTCCACCGCATGCCCGTGCTGTCAGCCCGCTCGGCGGCACTGTCGAAGTCCGCCAGCGCGGCGTCGAACCTGCCGTCCTCCAGCAGCGTCATCCCGCGGTTGAACCGGGCCCGCAGCTCCACCGAGCTGGCCTCGGCCTTGCGGGCCAGGGCGATCGCCTCGTCGTAGTACGCCAGCGCCGCCTCGATCGGCTGCTGCTTCCGCTCCACCAGCCAGGTACGGGTCAGCAGCGCGTCGGCTTCGGCGGAGGCCGCCTCGCCGGGCACCGCGCGGGCCCCGGCGATCGCCTCGGTCGCCACCTGCGTGGCCTCCTCGTACCGGCCGACCGAGACCAGGGCGCGGGCCAGCTGTGCCTGCGCCCACGCCTTCACCACGCTCGGTTCCCGGTCGGCGACCAGCTCCCACGCCTCGACCGCGTACCGGTACGCCTGCTCGCCGGTGCCGTCGAGGGTGAACAGGTACTTCACGTAGGCCCGCCGCACCTCGGCCCGTTCCAGCACGTCGCCGTGGGCATCCGCCAGCTCGATAGCGGTACGGCTGTGGGCGATCGCCCGGTCCGGCTCGCCCGAAGCGCCGGCCGCACCCGCCGCCCACCGGGTCAGCTCCACCTCGCTCACCCCGGCGGTCTGCTCGGGATCCGGGACCGCGCTCCACAGCGTCAGGGCGCGCTCGACGTGCACCAGCATCTCGGCGGGGGCACCGACCTCGTCGGCCTCGCGGGCGGCGCGTACCGATGCGCCGAAGGCACCGGTCAGCTGGTGGCTCTCCATGCTGTGGTGCGCCAGTGCCGCCGCCGTACCCGGCGCGGCGTCGGACTCCAGGGCCCGCGCCACCTGGGCGTGCAGCCGGGACCGCTCCCCGGGCAGCAGGTCGGCGTAGACCGCCTCGCGCAGCAGGGCGTGGCGGAACGCGTACGACTCGCCCTCCAGAACCAGGACGTTGTGGGTCATCGCCTCGCGCAGCGAGACATCCAGCTCCTCCGGCGGTACGTCGGCCGCGCCGGCGAGCAGCCCATGGCCGAACCGCCGCCCCAGCACCGAGGCGAGTCGCATCGCCTGCTGGGCGGCTGGGGAGAGCCGCTCCAGCCGGGCCAGCAGGATCTCGGCCAGCTCGGTCGGTACGTGCTCCGAGGACGCCGACAGCAGCTCCTCGGCGATGAACGGGTTGCCCTCGGAGCGCTCGGCCACCTCGGCGACCTGCTCCTCGGACAGCGACCAGTCGGCGAGTGTCCCCACGAAGTGGTACGCCTCGGCGGCCCCGAACGGCTCCAGGTGCAGCCGCTGCACGGCCGGCAGGCGTACCAGCTCGGTGAGCAGCGGACGCAGCGGGTGGCGGCGGTGCAGGTCGTCGGTGCGGTACGTACCGATGATGAGGAGCCGTTGACCGGCCAGCCGGGCCAGCAGGAACGCCAGCAGGTCCCGACTCGAACGGTCCGCCCAGTGCAGGTCCTCGACGGACAGCAGCACCGTACGGTCGGCGGTGATCTCGGCGAGCGCCGAGTGCAGCGCGTCGAACAGCTGCAGCTGCCCGAGGTCGCGGTCCTCGTCGGTGCCGGCGGGGGCCCGCCGGTCCGGCAGCAGCCGGCGCAGCGCCGCGTACCCCGAGATCGAATCGCCGTGCCGCTCGGTGAGCTGGCCGACCGCCTCGGCGAACGGCAGGTACGGCAGGCTCGCCTCGGCGGTGTCCAGACAGCGCCCGACCACCACCGTGTCGCCGTCGGCTCCGGCCTCCGTCAGCAGCTCTGTGAGCAGCCGGGACTTGCCGACGCCCGCGTCGCCGGACAGCAGGACACCGCCGGCCTTACCCGCCCGGGCGGCGCGCAACGCTTCACGCAGCGTGCGCAACTCCTCCCGGCGGGCGACCAGCGGTATCCCTGAACCCAGCCTCGCCACGTCCGCCATAGTGGCACGTCATCCGGCGCAGGGAGCGGGGCGGTTCGCGGCGCGCCGGGCGGCCCGCCGGCCCTGCCACCACGCGCCCCACCGGGACGGACGTCCCGGCACCGACCGGGCGAAACGGTACGCCTCGGCCTCGGCCAGCAGCTTCTGCCGGCGGTACTGGCCTTCTGCCTCGCTGAAGAGCTCGGTAATCATCTCGGTCATCTCCTCGGTGTGTTCCGCTGGTGAGACCAAGATTCGTCCTGAGGGGTACGCCGGGGCATGAGGCAGTCACGTCGCCATGCCTTACCCGGAGGCCTTACCCGACCCCTTACTAGGCGTACGGCTGGTAAGAAGCGGGCAGGACGCGCAGAATCGGGCACAGGAGGTGCCATGGCTGGCCAACATCTGGGCGAGGGTCCACCGGTAGCCGGACAGTTTCCGTCGATCGGCGACTACGGGTTCCTTTCCGACGGCGAGACGACCGCGCTGGTAGCGCCCAACGGCGGCATCGAGTGGCTCTGCCTGCCGCGGATGGATTCCCCGAGCGTGTTCGGTGCGATCCTGGACCGTGACGCGGGGTCGTTCCGGGTGTACCCGACCGGTGTCGAGGTGCCGGCGGCGCGCCGGTACATCCCGGGCACCCTGGTGCTGGAGACCAGTTGGTGGACCCCGGGCGGCTGGCTGGTGGTGCGCGACGCGCTGCTGATGGGGCCCTGGCACCACGAGAACGAGCGCTCCCAGACCCACCGCCGGGCGCCCACCGACTACGACGCCGACCACGTACTGCTGCGGATGATCGAGTGCGTCACCGGGCAGGTCCAGGTACGGATGGACTGCACCCCGAGCTTCGACTACGGCAAGCATCTGGGCCGCTGGGAGTACACCGGCGACGGCTACCACGAGGCGCTGGCCACCGGGGACGGCGGGGAGCATTCGCTGCGGATCAACACCGACCTCAACATGGGGTTCGAGGGGTCGCTGGCCACGGCTCGTACCCTCCTGAAAGAGGGGGAGACCCGGTTCGTGGCGCTGTCCTGGAGCGAGCACGCCGCCCCGAAGACCCACGACGAGGCGAAGGCGCGGATGCGCTGGACCTCCCACCACTGGCAGCACTGGCTGGACCGTGGCCGGTTCCCCGACCACCCGTGGCGCAGCTTCCTGCAACGCTCGGCGCTCACTCTGAAAGGGCTGATCTTCGCCCCGACCGGTGCGATGGTCGCCGCTTCCACCACGTCGCTGCCCGAGACCCCCGGCGGCGAGCGCAACTGGGACTACCGCTACACCTGGATCCGGGACTCCACGTTCACCCTGTGGGCGCTGTACGCGCTCGGCTTCGACTGGGAGGCGAACGACTTCTTCAACTTCGTCGCCGACGTCGCCGAGGCCGAGGGTGGCGAGCTGCAGATCATGTACGGCGTGGACGGTGAACGTACCCTCACCGAGGCCACACTGGACCATCTCTCCGGGTACGACGACGCCCGCCCGGTACGGATCGGCAATGCCGCGTACCAGCAGCAACAGCACGACGTGTGGGGTGCGGTGGTCGCCTCGATCGCGCTGTACAGCCGCGACCGGCACCGCATCGACGACCGGCTGTGGGAGATCGTACGGATCCAGGTGCAGCGGGCACTGCAGCGTTGGAAGCAGCCCGACCAGGGGATCTGGGAGGTGCGCTCGGGGGCGCAGCACTTCACCTCGTCGAAGGCCGCCTGCTGGATGGCCGCCGACGCGGGGGCCCGGCTCGCCGACGGCCGCGGCGAGGAGAAGCTGGCCGCCGAATGGCGCGCCGCGGCGTCGGAGATCAAGGAAGACGTGCTCGCGAACGCGGTCGACGAGCGCGGTGTGTTCACCCAGCACTACGGCACCAAGGCACTGGACGCCTCGGTGCTGCTGCTCCCGCTGCTCGGCTTCCTGCCGCCGGACGACGAGCGGATCCGCAACACCGTACTGGCGATCGCCGACGAGCTGACCGAGGACGGACTGGTGCTGCGGTACCGGGTCGACCAGACCGAGGACGGCCTGTCCGGCGAGGAGGGCACGTTCACCATCTGCTCGTTCTGGCTGGTCTCCGCGCTGGTGCTGATCGGCGAGGTGAAACGGGCCAAGGCACTCTGCGAGAAGCTGCTGTCGTACGCCAGCCCGATCCAGCTGTACGCCGAGGAGATCGATCCGCGGACCGGCCGCCACCTGGGCAACTTCCCGCAGGCGTTCACCCACCTCGCGCTGATCAACGCCGTGATGGCGGTGATCAAGGCCGAACGCCGCCAGGCCCGCTGACGCTCAGTACGGGAACGGCTCCAGCGGCTCGACCGGTGGGACCGGCTCGACGAAGTACGGTCAGATGCCGGTGGAGTGATACGCCAGCGCCAGCCACTCCCGTACCTGGTGGTCGTACTGGCCGGGGTCCGTGAGTTTGATGGTGTGGACGACGCGGCCGGCCGAGATCGGCAACCGGCGTGCCACCCGGTCGTCCTCCACCGACTCCGGCAGTACCAGCTCCAGATTCAAGGAGCAGGCCTTCGGGCGTACCTCCACGAAGGTGCGCCGGTGCTTGAGGAAGACCCCGACGCTCATCGCGTCGGCATGGTACGGCCCGAGTTCGGTGAGATCCGCGACGATCCGCTGGTAGATCTCCCGCTGGTACGCCGGCCGCCCCGCGAAGCTCTCGTCCACCGTGGACCCGGGCACGCAGACGTGCGCCTGGTGCGTACGCCCGAACTCCCGGTCACACCGCGGGCACACCCACCGAGTCATGGCACCAGGAACTCGCAGCGTGGGCCGGTCGCGCCCGCGAGCTTCCGGTCACCGGTCACCAGCGGTACGTCGAGATGCTCGGCGGCGGCGACGTACGCCGCGTCGTAACCGGTGAGGTTGTCCCGCAGCTCCCACATCCGTCCCAGCAGCAACGGTGAGGGTACGAGTTCGACTCTGATGTGTTCCAGGTCGTGCAGGGCCTGGCCGGCCTCGTCGGTGTCAAGTTTTCCACCTAGGAGGCGCCCGCGAATCCCGCTGAACGTCTCCAGGAGAAGGTGTTCGGGTGCCGCCAAGCGGGGGCGGCTCATGATCGCGCGGAATCGGTCGCCAACATCGTCGTCCGATGTGAGTGCGTCGATGAGTGCTGAAGCGTCTATTACCACCAGTGCCGGGTTCACGTCAGCTGCGAGTCCCGCTCCTCGCGAGCGCGGCGCACCAACTCCGCCGCCTCACCGAGAGGCGCCTTGTAGGTCGCCCTTCTCCCGGCCTCCTCGAGGATTCGACGGTTGTTCTCCACGCCCGCCTCAGCTTCGAGGACGTCCAGCAGGTAGCTCTGCAGGCTCTGGCGACGCGATGACGCTCGCGCCTTCAGCAACTCGACGATCTCGGGCGGGACGTCGCGTACCTGTACGTTGGTCATGCATGCACTTTAGCATGCATCGATTCAGGGGGCGGCGGCGTTCTGCTCGGCCCAGACACGGACGATGTCGCGTACGGAGATGATGCCGGCCACGTCGTCGCCGTCGATCACGATCAGGTGCCGGAAGCCGCCGCGTACCATCGCGGCCGCCGCCTCTTCGAGGGTCCAGTCCGGACCGGCGAAGACCAGGTCGCGGGTCAGGTGCTCGGAGGCCCGCTCGGTGTCCGGGTCCTGGTCGGCCCCGATGGCGTCGAGCAGGTCCCGCTCGGTGATGATGCCGACGCCGAACGAGTCGGGATCGATCACCACGGCGGCGCCGACCCGGCGGGTGGACATCAGCCGCGCCGCCTGGCGGAGCGTGTGGTCGGGTCCGATGGACAGGACCACGGTGCTCATCGCGTCGCGTACCCGCATCGTGCCTCCTCTTGCCGGGTCCCAGATACGGACATACTGACCGGTAGGTAGGCGCGCCACAAGGTTGACTTCGCGTCACCGTTGTGTCTTCGGCCGGCTTGCAAGACAAGATCGCTGTCCTGGGTACGGGGCGCGTGATCGGCGTTCGCCTCCGTACCCAGAACAGCGATCTTGGAAGTACGGACCGCTACTTGAGCTCGGCGGAGGACTTGCCGAGCAGGCGGCGGGCCACGATCAGCTGTTGGATCTGCTGAGTGCCCTCGAAGATGTCGAGGATCTTGGAGTCCCGGGCCCACTTTTCGAGCAGGGTGCGTTCGGAGTAGCCGAGGCTGCCGGCCAGCTCCACGCAGCGCAGCGTGATCTCGGTGCAGACCCGGCCGGCCTTCGCCTTCGCCATCGAGGCCTGCAGCGAGTTGGGTTGGTTGTTGTCGGCCATCCACGCCGCCTGCAGGGTCAGCAGGTACGCCGCCTCCCAGTCCGATTCGAGGGAGATGTACGTCGCCGCCGCGGCCTGCAGCAGGTGGATCGGCTTGTCGTAGTTGATGTCGACGCCGGCTTCGGTGAGGATCTTGTGCGTTTCCTCGAGCGCCGCCCGGGCCAGTCCGACCGCCATCGCGGCGACCATCGGCCGGGTGTTGTCGAAGGTCTGCATCACCCCGGCGAAGCCCTTTTCGGTGTCGATCTCGGGGCTGCCGAGCAGGTTCTCCGCCGGTACGCGGCAGTCGTCGAGCCGGATCGTCGCGGTGTCGGAGGCGCGGATGCCGAGCTTGTGCTCGCACCGTACGACCTCCATGCCAGGAGTGCCCTTCTCCACCACGAAGGACTTGATCGCGGCGCGGCCCTTCGCCTTGTCCAGGGTCGCCCACACCACGACGGCGTTGGCCCGCTCACCGGCGGTGACGAAGATCTTCTCCCCGTTGAGTACGTAGTGCTCGCCGTCGAGTGTCGCCGTGGTCTGGATCGCGGCGGAGTCCGAGCCACACTCCGGCTCGGTGATCGCCATCGCGGCCCAGACGCCCTTGAACTTCTCCAGCTGTTCGTCGTTGGCGACGCTCGCGATGGCGGAGTTGCCGAGCCCCTGGCGCGGCATCGTCAGCAGCAGTCCGACATCGCCCCAGCACATCTCCATCACCGACAGCACGCTGGACATGTTGGAGCCGTTGCGGACGCCGCTCTCGCCGTTCTCCTTGCGACGCACCCCGGCCGCGCCGGCGCCGGACCCCTCACCGGAGGCGTCCATGCCGTCGACCATCGCGGCGAACATGTCGAGCTCTTTGGGGTACGTGTGCTCGGCCAGGTCGTACTTGCGGGAGATCGGCCTGACGTACTGCGCCGCCGCCTGGTGGGCGGTGTTGATGAACGTCTTGAACTTCTTCGGTACCTCGAGGTTGATCATCAGGCCAGCAACCCGCCTTCCATCACGCCGATCGCCCGCAGGTCGCGGTACCACCGTTCCACCGGATGCTCTTTGACGAATCCGTGCCCACCGAGCAGCTGTACGCCGTCGTTGCCGATCTGCATGCCGCGCTCGGTGCAGAGGCGCCGCGCCAGCGCGGTTTCCCGCGCGAAGTCCTTACCCTGCGCCGCCCGGCTCGCGGCGCGGTAGGTGACCAGTCGCATCCCGTCCAGCTCGATCGCGATGTTGGCGACCATGAACGCCACCGACTGCCGGTGGCTGATCGGCTCCCCGAACGCCTTCCGCTCGTTCACATAAGGAAGGACATAGTCGAGTACGGCCTGCCCGGTGCCGACCGCGAGTCCGCACCACGCCAGCCGGGAAAGATCGATGCACTCCGCGTACGCCTGGCGGCTGTGTTCCCCGAGCAGCGCCGTCGCGGGCACCTTCACCTCGTCGAGTACGACACGCCCCATGCTCGCCGCCCGCAGCCCCATCGCGGGCTCCGCCTCGACGACGAGGCCTTCGGTGGACGACTCCACGATGAACAGCGCCGGCTGGTCCTCCAGCTGCGCCGCGATCACGAACAGCTCGGCCTCGGCGGCGCGGGGCACCAGCGACTTGACGCCGTCGATGACGTACCCCCCGCTGGTTTTCTTGGCTTTTGTCTTGAGGCTGAACGGGTCGAACAGCGGCTGCGGCTCCAGGATCGCCAGCGCCGCGCCCGGCACCTCGTCCCCGACGAACGCCGGCAGGTACGTCGCCTGTTGCTGCTCGTCGCCCCAGAGGGTCAGCGCCGTACTGACCGCGGTGGGTGCCAGGCACGCCACCGCGAGCCCCATGTCGCCGCGCGCCATCGCCTCGGCGACCAGCACACCGGTCATAGCGGAGCGCTCGTCGCCCGCCCCACCGACCTCCTCCGGTACGCCGATCAGCGTCAGCCCCAGCTCGTTGCTCTTCTCCAGCAGGTCCAGCGGTGCCTTGGCCGACTCGTTCGCGTCGGCGGCCGCCGGGCGCAACTGCTCCTCGGCGAACTCCTTGACCACTTCGATGACCATCTTCTGGTCGTCGGTCGGGGTCAGGTCGAACAGGCCACTGGACTTGCTGGCGGGCAGCCGTGCGGGCTGTGCCAGCTTGGTGACCTCGCTGAACGTACGGCTGGCGGCCCCGAGCGTCTTGAACCCGGTCTTGGTGGCCTCGAAGACCACCCGCTCGGTGGGCTTGCGCAGCCCCAACTGGTCGAGCCCCTTGAACCTGGCGAGCCGGTTCAGGATCGCCAGGCCGAAGCCCATCGCGTCACGTGCTCGGCCCGCTGCGGGGCCCCGGCTGGTCGACATACGCATCACTCGCTCGGTCGGCGCGGTTTGTGTTCGGTCTGATACTTACTCGCCAGTTACCTTACCGGGAAGTAAGAAGTTAGGCACCTCACCCTCGTCTACCCATCTGTCGAGTTATCCACAGGCAGGAGTTGAGGGGTGGCTTTCGGTGATGCCGCTCCGGTACGGTTCTGCGCGTTACGGATTTTCTGACCTGGGGACGGGGAACATGGTCGAGGTAGCTGATGACGGAGTGACACGCCTCGATGTGACCGGCATCGAGTCATGGCTGTCCTGGACGGCCCGCGCCGCCGCGGGGTTGTCCACCGCACTGGGCGAGGGGCCCGAGGGTGCATCCACGGTGGTGGGCAAGGACGGGCGCCTGGCCGGTGGTCGGCGGCTTGGATTGAGACACGACGCGGCCCTTTATCGCGGTGGCGAGTTGACCTCCGAGATCGGGCGCCTGGTGCGCCAGCTGCGTCAGACGGCGTCGCGTGTGGTCGACGACCACGCCTCGATCGACGCCTCGGGCGCCGACGCTCTCGACCGCGCCCAGGACTGAGGGGCCGGCCGTGGCAGACGTCGACGCCGGTGGTGGCGGTACCGATAGCTTCGCGCTGCACATGTACGAGGACTACCGCGCGATGGTGCACGCCGACGATCCCGCCGCGATCCGCGAGGTTGGTGAATGGCTGCTCGGCCGGGGTCGTGCGGTGGCGGGTTTCGCCGACGACCTGACCGGCTCGCTGGAGCAGCTCGACGACGCGTACTCCTCCCGCGCCGGCGCTCCCGCGCTGCTGCGCCGTCTGGAGTCCACGGTCTCCGAAACCCGTACGGTCGCCGACGCGCTGCTCAACAACGGCCACACCCTGTTGGCCGCCGCCGACGCGATCGCCAACGCCCGCCAGGAGGTCGACGCAGCCGGCAAAGCCACCGACCCGGACGGCGACGGCGTCTTCACGCTCCTGCGTACCCGCGACCCCCTCACCGACGGCCCGACCGCCAAAGCCCGCCCCATCATGGCGGCCCTCAACCGCGGCCTCCACAACCTCGCCGACAACATCGACACCCTCGGCACATACGAGATCGAAAAACCGCCCGAGTCCGAATCAGGTAGCGGTCCGGGGAGTTCCGCTGGCCCGGGGGGAGCTAGCTCGCTGCCGGCCTCGGGCACGACCTCCCGCGGACCGAGCGTCGTACCCACGGCCGGTTTCCGCCCGGCCACTGGGCAGACCGGTATGCCTCCCGTGACCGGTGGTTCGCCGCCGTTGTCGAGTGGTGGCACCAGTAGGGGCCCGCAGGGAGTGGTGGGATCGGCTCCGGGTAGGTCCGGGGCGCCGTCAGTAGCACCAGGTGCGGGTCGTGGGTCGATGTTGGGACGGTTGGGTGCGCCGGGATCGGCTGGGCCAGGCGGAGGCGGCAGCTTCGTACCGCCGGGTCGAGTAATCGGTGGTCCTGGCGGCCATCCTGGCGCCCCGGGTGCGGGGGCCCCGGCCGCGCCGGGCGGGCAGCCGGGTGGTGGCGGTCCCGGCGAGGGCACCCCACCGGGGCATCGGCCAGGTCACGGCATGCCTCACGGTGTCCCACCAGGTGGTGGTAGGCCCGGAGGTGACGATGGGCGGCGGGGCCGGAAGAAGCCGGGGTACGAGCGGGGCGAGCTGGACACCTTCGTTGATGGTCGCCGCGGCAACGCCGCCGGTGGCGAGGTGCGGCGTGCCGCGGAGCGGCCGTGGAAGGACGGCGGTCGGGTGTTGGGCGGCCAGAAGGTCAAGCGCACCGAAGAAGAGGCCGCACGGGAATGGGAGCTGCCACCAGTAGCGGCGACCGCGGAGCCGGCGACCGACGGGCTACCCGACACGGTGCGGGATGGCGCGTTCCGCGCACCCAACGGTGCGCAGTTCAAAGTGAGGCGGCGTGGCAATGGCGGGTAGCTGGTGGCAACGGACGACCTTGGCTGTGCCGACGGTCATTGCGGTGCTCGGCGCGGTCCTGGTCGGCCCCACAGCACCGGCGTGGGCCGACGAGTGGCGCGACCGGCAATGGCACCTGGACTTCCTCAAGGTTGACGAACTCCACGACATCACCAAGGGTGACGGTGTCACCGTCACCTTAATCGATACCGGCGTCGACGCCACACATCCGGACCTGCGCGGCAATGTTCTCAGCCCTGGTGTCAGGGATACGGCCGGTCACGGCACGGGAATGGCCTCCCTGATCGCAGGGCACGGGCACGGGCAAGGTGGTCGCGATGGAGCGCTCGGTATCGCGCCGAAAGCAAAGATCCTTCCGATCGACGCCGGCAAGATCGATGAGATCACGCCTGAGAAATTGAAAGCCGGCAGCGTGATCAACCTGTCGATCAGCGAGGGTATGCAATTCCTCGTGGATGACGCATTGAGGGCCGATATGGTCCTGGTCGCCGCGGCCGGGAACACAACGCAGGGCGACACAAAGGTAGTCGCACCGGGGAAGTACCCCGGCGTCATCGCGGTTTCCGGCCTGGATCGGGATGGCAACTTCGCCAAAGAGTCGGTCCAAGGGCCCGAGGTGGTCCTCTCCGCCCCCGCCGTCGACATCATGGCCGCCGGTGCGGGGAAACTAGGAACGTATGACGCGGGCACCGGGACCAGCAACGCCGCCGCGTTGGTGTCAGGGGTGGCGGCGTTGATCCGGGCGAAGTACCCGGACTTGTCTGCCAACGGTGTCATCAACCGCCTCATCAAGACCGCTGACGACAAGGGCCCACCCGGCCGCGACCCCCAGTACGGATTCGGCGTCGTCAACCCCCTCAAGGCCCTAACCGCCGATATCCCCGACATCGACTACAACCCTCTGGTGACCAACGAGCCGTCATCGTCGCCATCCCCCGACAACCAGGCGGGTCCGTCGACCAACGAGAACGCCTGGCTGCCACCGGCCATCGGTGTCGCAGCAGGTGCGGCTGGCAGCGTTGTAGTCGTGCTAGCTGTGATTCTCATAAGGCGCCGTCGTCGCCGCCCGCCGCTCCTTAACGCGGGCCACAGACCAGAGCAGGATCCTCGCCCAGGGGGCTCATAGTCTGCGAATGGCTCAGTTGCTTTGCGCCCGAAGTGTTGGTCGAGGGTGTGGCGCAGGGGTGACGAATTGCTAGACCGTGATTAGGGTCCTGAATAACCAGACGCGAGGAAGGTACTGCTGGTGGGAGAGTATGAGTCGGTGTATCTCTCTGCAGATTTGTATGAACTGCTGCGCATGGCCAGAGTCAAGTTGCCCGAGATGGGGGAGCTCTATCTCACGGCAAATCGTCGTGTCGCCCGCACCTCAGACAACGACGCCGCGGCGTTCACTCCACAAAGTCGGATCTACCCGGCTTGGCGTGACCTACGTGACGAGTTCCAAACGATTCTAGGCCAGACTGCGGTGAACATCGGAGACATTGCGAGAGCTCTGGAGCTCGTGGTCGAAACTTACGAGCGAACCGACAGCGAAGCCGCCGACATGCTGAACGCCACAGTTGCCGATTCTCCTGAATCTCACGCTGGGGTACGGGCGCCTTGGCGTAGCCCTCAACCCGAAATGCCTAAGGAGTGACTTGCGTTGGATACCGCTTCTGGTTCCGGTGGTGGCGACGCTTATGCTGCCCTCCTAAGAAAGAAGGCGCGTGAGGTACAGATGGCTGCGGTCCAATCTCGGGCACATGAGATTGGAGACGGGGGAAATACCCACCTGGATACATCAGAGGAGCTGATACTCTACGGCACCCAGACGGGCAAGGTCATGGGCGGCGAGATTGGTCAAGGCAGCCGCGGCTGGGACGGCCTGGTGAAATGGTATTCCTGGATCCCGCCGGTGTTCGAAGGCTTCACCAAACTGCCCGACCCCGCCGACTTTGACCCGATGATCGAGTACTTCGATTCGGTGACCAGAGTATTCGGCGGCAACCCTCTCAATCCGACGAATAAGAACCCTGATGCTGTATACGCGATCGACAAGGCCGTCTGGACGAACATCGGGGGCGTCAGCGAAAGTATCGGCAACTGGCGCGGTATGGCAGCGAAGTCATTCGACGAATTTTCAGACCCGTTCCAGGTCATCCCGCACAACCACTGCACTCTTGCGCATGCGCTAGCACAATCGACGCGAGTCGTTAAGCAGACCTACCAAAACGCGCGCAATGACGCTATTGCAATTGCGGACACCACGACTGCGGTATTGCAGGGTAGGACAGCCGAAGGCTGCCCTAATGCCGCTTTCGTACTTACAGTTGTCGCGGCAGTCGCCGCCTTCGCCGCGGCTGTGCCCACGTTCGGCGGGTCTATACCCCTGTTCTTTGCCGGTGTCTCCTCCACGGCCGTGGTCGGCGCTGCTGTTGCGGCCGGAAATGATGAGGGCGGGGGCAAGGATGAGAACCGCATTACTGCGACGATTGGCGGCAAGACTACTGACGGTGTGCTCGATTCAATGATGGACGCCGTGAAGCGACTGGAACAGCTGACGGCCGAAACGGAGGACCGGATAGCTGGGAAGCTTCAAGGCAACCTTGACAAAGTTACGAACCCTAGGAAGCGGCGAGACATAGTCGCACCCCGTCCACGGCTAGCCGATCTCGATCCCGGCAACGTGAAGACAGAGATGGGCCCGCCGTCCGGGAGGTCCAATTGACCATGTTGGGTCGGCTTGTTCGCAAGATCGTTGTGTTAAGTGTAATAATGGGCGTCGCCGGGTGTAGCCCGCATGAATCTTCACCGGGGATGGCTCACTCAGCTCCTCCCAACGCGACTCCGGCTAGTCCGGCGCAGACATTTCCGCCACCCTCGGAGGGTGGCGAAGTGCGGGTATTGAGTACGGGCTTTACGGTGGCTGAGTATGAGGGCAAGCCGACGGTGTCGTATGGCATTGTCTTCGAAAATTATAGTAACTTGACGGTCGATACTTCGGGGGTCGTCATCAGGATCTTTGATGAGCAAGGTGACCCCCTAGAATTCGGTAGCGGTCCACGCAGATTGCGGAGTAAGCTGGAACGCACACTCTATTCGTTGCGTCCTGGGGAACGTTATGGGTTTGGTATGACTGCCTATCTCGATCGGTTCGGTAAGGTTCCCGCGAGCATCGATGTCAAGATTGATTGGACCGAATGGAGTAAGGATTCGGACGAATTCACGCCACCGCCAAATCTGAAGGCAGGTGGGCTTGTGGTAACGAGGGCGTCTGCTGAAACTCGGGTACAGTTCAAAGTGGAGTCGCCGTATGCGGATTATCGGGCGGGGAGTCACTGCGTGGAATTGGTGTACCGCGATAAAGATGGTAAGATCATTGGCGGTATGAATCCTCAGTATGTCGAGCCTGGAGGGTTTGCCCCCAACCGTGTGACAGCAGCGAGCGCCGAGGTACCCTACGTGCCGGATGGCACTAGTAACTCACGCAGCGAAGTGTATGCCGCGCCGGGCTGTGACCGGGCATACCTCGACAACTTTGCCGACCTGCGACCCATGGGACCCTAGAGTGCGTATGTTTTCGACTCTGCTTGATGGCACCACGCTGACGGTAAGGTCGCTAGACCAGAAGATCGGGTGGGAGCTGACCGACGGCCGCGACGTCGAGATGTGGTTCGAGGGTGATAACTACACGTACCGAAAGTATTCGGATGGCGAGCTCGGTGCGCAACTAGCTGGACTGCTGGCCAAAATGTGGTCTGCTCAGAGGAGCGCTCACCTGGCGGTGTTCGCCCAGACCGTCCCTCAGTTTGTCGACGACTCCGACCCGGTGAGTGGGCGCGACAAGTTGTTCGAGGACGGACAGCAGGCACTCCGTGTCTCGGGAGCGTCCAAGAGCGGGCGGGTCGAGATCGCGGCAGTTGGCATGGCGAGATGGGACGTCCGTATCAAGCCCGGAACCACGCGCGAAGTGAGCGACGCCGAATGCTTGTCCGACTTCTGGGAGGCGTTCGCCGCGCTAGTGGATAGCTACCGAAGGAGCATGGCGGAGCTGAGGCGCGAGATCTATCCACCAAGGAGCCGCCCGGGTCCCCGTGGTTGACGGATTCCGGAGTCGGCCAACCGTTACGCCTGTACGCCGTCGGGGCAGTTCACGGGGCTGGTGGCGGTGGATAGTTGGCGGTCGTGCCAGCGGGACAGGAGCAGCTGGGAGACCACAGCGCCGGTGAGGGCCATGAACAGGTCCCATTGGGTGTCCCAGACATCACCTTGGGTGGCGAGGAAGGCGTCGGCGGCGCTGCCCATGGCCAGGGCGGCCCACCATTCGATCATTTCGAAGAAGGCGCTGAACGCCAGACAGACGCTCGTCACCACGGCGAACAGCCAGGGGCCGGGGCGTAGGACGTTCCGGCGGATCAGGATCTCGCGGGCGAGGATCGCCGGTACGAAGCCCTGGACGAAGTGACCGAGGCGGTCGTAGTTGTTGCGCTTCAGGTCCAGCCAGTCGCGAAACCAGTCTCCCAGCGGGGTCTCGGCGTAGGTGTAGTGACCGCCGTACGCGAGGACCAGGGCGTGGATCGCCAGTAGCCAACACAGCAGGCGGGTCAGGGGAAAGCGGCCCCACGACGCCAACACCAAGGTCAGGCCGACCAGGATCCAGGCGATCTCCAGGAACCAGGTGCCGCGATCCAGTGGGCGGATACCGGACCACACCAGCCCCGCCAGCACGATCCCGACGATCAGCCAGCCTTCGATCCGGCTGGGAGTGCGCGGCACGCGTACCCAGTCCTGGTGCGGAAACCCGGTCACGGTGCCGACCCTAGACGTCGGCGTCCCGGTCCTCGGACCGTTGCGGCTGAGGCACGCGTGGTTTCCAGTTGGCCGGGTCGGACAGTCGGGGGGCCGCCCGTGCGGTCCGGCGTCGGCCCAGGCCGAGCACCGCGACGATCCCGATCACGGCGGCGAGCAGGCCGATCCCGCCGGCGCGGGCGGTCAGGGCACGGTTGCAGTGGTCGTTGAGTTGCTGCGTGATCGCGTACGGGGGCTGCTGCTCGCCCCCCTCAGGCTGCTCGCCCTCCACCACGTCGTACGTGATCACGGTGCCGCGGGTCTCGATGTACCCGCCGCGAGCGAAACCGTAGTCCGCGAGCGAGTGGCATTCCACCGCCACGGTGTCGTCGCCATCCGCCCGCAGCGTCAGGACCGGGTCATTGAAGTAGAGGAAGGCCGCCCAGGCGAGCAGCAGGCCAGCGACGATCTTCCACACCAGAGTCATGGCGACACACTATGGCGCCCGCGCCACCGGCCCCGCGCGCCACCGGCGCGACGTTGCGGCCGGGCTGCGACGGAGCCGGCCCGCGACGCTTCCGGTTCACCCGGATACAACCTCGGCGCTGTCCGGCAGACACCAACCCGATACGGTTGCTGCTGTGCGACGGTGGCGGGAAGGGCGTACCCACGGATGATCGGGATGGTGCTGGCGGCCGGTGCGGGCCGGCGGCTGCGGCCGTACACCGATGAGCTGCCGAAGGCGCTGGTGGCGGTGGACGGTGAGACCACGATCCTGGACATCGCGCTGCGTAACCTCGCCGCGGTCGGGCTGACCGACGTCGTGGTGGTCGTCGGGTACGCCGCCGACACCGTCGAGGCACGCCAGGCCAGCCTCGAAAGAGCCCACGGGGTACGGCTGAGCCTCGTACACAACGAAAAGGCCGAGGAGTGGAACAACGCCTACTCCCTCTGGCTGGCGCGCGACCACCTGGCAAAGGGCGCGTTGTTGGTCAACGGTGACACCGTGCACCCGGTGAGCGTGGAGAAGACGCTGCTCGCACAGCGCTGGGCGGGGATCGTGCTCGCCGTGGACACGGTGAAGCGGCTCGCCGAGGAAGAAATGAAGGTGACGCTCACCGAGGGTGGTCGCCTCAAGCGGATCACCAAGCTGATGGATCCGGCACACGCGTACGGCGAATACATCGGCGCCACCTTGATCGAGGCCGAGGCGGCGGCCGGGCTCGCGGACGCGCTGGAGGCGACCTGGCGGCGTGACCCCGACCTCTACTACGAGGACGGCTACCAGGAGTACGCCGACCGCGGCGGCGAGATCCGTACCGCCCCGATCGGGGCTGTCGACTGGGTCGAGGTCGACGACCACGCCGACCTCGCGAAGGCCCGGGAGATCGCGTGCCGCTACTGACCGCGCGCCCGCTCACGCGCCGGGCGGCGACACGCCCGCTCGCGCGACCCGCGGCGACACGCGCGCTCGCGCGACCCGGGGC
>JBOGDE010000006.1:0-43521 GCA_050701695.1 Micromonosporaceae bacterium | reverse complement strand
CAGCGACAACGGGTGTTTGGTGCCGTCGATGTCGATGCCCAGGGCGACCACGCAGGTGTGCTCACCGAAGTGCACCCCGTCCACCATCATCGCCACCAGTTCCAGTGTGGACAGGTCCGCGGCCAGCAGCTCGGCCAGGGCGGTCTCGGTCTGTGCGACGAACCGCCGCGACACCGCCGAGCGCGAGGTACTCGTGGCGGTCTGCTCGGTGCGGGCGCCGATCGGCTCCAGGCCGACCGGGTAGCGGCGCGTGGAGAGCCCGGCGAGCATCCGGTCCATCGCCATCCTCCCCAGGATCTCAGTCTGGGAGAACAACTCGTAGGCCGGCACCGCCACCTCGCCCGAGCCGTCGACCGCGCGGATCCGCGGCCGCTGGACAGGCACCCGGCGCCCACCCAAGGTCACCGACCCGGCGCCGTGGCCGTGCCGGGTCGCGGTCCGCTCAGGGTCGTGGCGGCCCTTCGGCCCACACGCCACGGTCACGTCCTCCTCCATGATCGCGGCCATCACCTGCAGACCAGTACCTACCGCGAGAGCCAGCAGCCCCTCGCGCATCTCGCCGGCCAGCTCGGCCAGCGCCACGCTCACCGCCTCAGGCACGGCGGGCTGGCTCGTGTCGGTCTCCTCGTTGTGGTAGTTCTTGCGCACGGCGGTCCCCTTCCTCACGGTGTTCTTGGCGGATCACCCGAGTACCTACCGCACGGCAGGACTCAGGTGGGGGACCGCCACCTCAACTTCCACGAGACCCGGGACAACCTCCGCATCTGCGCGATTAGCCTATTCGGCGGCTGTCTTACCACGATTTGTAAGTTGTTGCCTTGCCTTATTTCTTACTTGTTCCCATGGATATTCTGTCAACCTGAGGAGCGCGGAAGTGGGGGTATTCGGATGGCCTGCGACAGCAGAGGCCACAGCATCGTGCGCGTCGTACGATAGAATCTCCAGAATGTCACCCGGACAGGAGTTCTTGGTTGCTATCCGGTCCCGGACTCGCCAATCTTCGTCGGACGCCAGTGCCCGCATGACTTCCAGGGATATGGTGCGATTGTGTGCGACCCAGAAGCGCATCCCTGGATGGCCAGCTATCAAGGTCATCCATACTTGAAGACCAGCGTCCTCCAAGGCAGCTCTCCTACGCTCAGCAGGATCATCACTCTCGACAAGCCGGATGAACTCATCAACAGTTTCGATCATGACTAGCATCCACCTAGAGCCGAGCCGAGGCCCTTGACGTTGACCGTCTTGAGGTCCTTGAAGGAAATCGATTTGCCCGTATTTCCCTTGTATTTATTCTTCATGAAGTCACCGTTCGCGTCGGCGTCGGCCACCCATTCGAGACCCGTTGCCGTTTCACGATACACCTTCCACGCGGAGCCGCCATGGCCAGCCTTATCAGGGCTCCACCAATAGATGTTGCCTTTACTGTCTGGCACCTGCTGGTAATACATGGCCCCAAATGGACCGCCGCGCATGACAGCCGTCGACTTAGCTGGGTCGATTGTCCAGCCGCCATCGTTGTGGACGAGTACGAACGAATCGCCGGCTGCGACATAGTAGGTGTGGATCTCGTCGACTGTGAGATTGTGGACCCGCAGGTAATCGACGTGGCCTTGGATGTTGATGACGTTGACTGCGTCGCCTGTAGGTGTGGACAAGATGTCGCCGGTCCGCAGGCTATTTGCGTTGACCCATTTGGCCATGTTGACAACCCAGAAGGGATGGTTGTCGGTCGAGGTGATGGTTCCTGTCTGTTCACCCCTGTCACCATCTGTGTCAATGGTTATCTCTACGAGATTCTTCAAGCCGGAGCCGACGATTAGGTCCGCGACCATCTTGATGCCCGTTTCACCGCTCTCAGGGTCGGTCGTGACAACCTCGTCGCCGATCTGCACTTCTTCGATGGGCTTGTAGCTGCCGTCGGCCATCAAGACCAGTGTGCCGGGCGTGAAGCTGTTACACGCCTTCCGCGCGAAAGCCAGCTTCGCGCCAAGCCGCAACGCACGGCCCAGCATGAATGGAGTGACGGCCGCGGCACACCCAGACACGTCCCCGCCAGCACAGTCGTACACGGCGCCGACGTCGATGCCCAGCTCGAAGGCGAGCAAGTTACCGAGAACGAGCCCGACCATGAGCGCCGCATCACCAGCGCCAAAGTCCCTGCCGTTACGGTGCAGCTCCGCCGCCTTGCATTCCTTCGAACTATTTCCGAAGTTGATGCAAATGGTGTTGACGAGCATCTGCCGTTGGTCTTCAGGGGACAGGGAGCTGTAGGAGGTGTTGGGTCTGTATAGAGCTGTTACCTCGTCCGGCGTGAGGTCGTTCTTGTCGCCGCCGAATGCGTGACTCGAGGCGATGGTCATGGTGAGGCGTTGCCACCCGCGGCCTTGCGCGGAGCGGTAGCCGTCACCTTTCGTGTTGTTGGCGGTGTCGCCTAAGCCGCCGCTGCCTGTGCAGCCGGATTGGCATTCGGTGACTTTGAGTCCATCGGGGTCGGCCAGTGTGATGGGGCTGTTGTTGGCGTAGGCGTACCCGTTCATCATCTGTGGGTCGTTGTAGTCGATGATCGGGTCGACGGAGATGAAGCGGCCGGTGGTGGCGTCGTATTCGCGGGCGCCGAGGTGGGTGAGTCCGGTGTTGTCGTCGGTGCCGCCGACGAAACCCTGGTTGTTGACCCAGTGGGTGATGACCGGGCCGCGTGGGTCGCCGAATGGTGCGCGGCGTCGTGTGGTGGATTCCTGGGTCTTCTCGTCGATGGTGGTGACGGCGGTGCCTTGGTGGTCGTTGCTGAGCCAGGTGAGTCCTGCGGCGGTGCGGGAGGCGATGGTTTCGCCATTGAACATGTAGTAGCGGGTACAGGTGCTGGTGGCGCTGGCGTTGTCGTAGCGGAGTTCCTGGCCGGGCAGGTAGAGGGTCTTGCCGGTGGGGTCGCGGCTGATGAGGCGGTTGCCGTCGGCGTCGTAGAGGTAGCTGGTGGCGCCGGTGTCATCGGTGCTGGTCGCCAGGTGTCCTTCGGGGTCCCAGGTCAGGTTCAGGGTCCCGTTGATGCCAGGGCGGGTCCGGGAGTTGCCGGCATCGTCGTAGGTGTAGGTGTCCGTGGTGGTATCACTGCCCACAGTCGTGGTGGTGCTGGAGAGCGTGTGGGGCTGTGTGGTCCCTGCGGCGGGATAGCTGTAGGTGGTCGTGGTGTTGTTGCCGCCGGGTTGGGTGGCGTAGCGGATCTGCTGGGTCCGGTTACCAGTCTTGTCGTAGCTCCATTGGTATCGGTATGGAGCCGGACCTGCCAGTGCGGCGTTGTCGGGGGCCGTGGAGCAGTCGTTGCTGCTGGGTGTCCATGCCTGGGTGAGGCGCCGCAGGTGATCGTGCTGGTAGCACTGGAAGTCGCCGTTGGCGACGTCGGCGATCTTGGTGATGTTGCCGGCGTCGTCTTGTTGGTATGTGGTGTTGTTGACCACGTACGGGGCCAGGGACTGGCGGTCGGTGCGGCTGCCGGTCAGGCGTCCGGTTTCCAGTTCGCGGGTGAAGCTGCGGTAGACGCGGCTGCCGAGGCCGGTGTACTTGCCGGCATAGAGGACGTACTGATCAACTTCGCCGAGGGCGTTGTAGTCGGTGCGGTAGACGTAACTTTCGGCGATGGAGCCGGCGCCGCCGACGGAGTCTGTGGGTAGGCCAGTAACTGGGTCGTAGTGGTAGGAGACCGACTCCAGGGGTAGGTCGCCAGCGGCGGCGTAGTCGATCGAGCTCAGGCTGCCATCGACGTTGTGATAGCTGCTGAGGCTGTAGGTGCCGGCGAGTCCTGTCTCCGACGACGGAACGATCAGCAGTTGATCCTTGGGTCGGTAGGCGTCGTCGTAGCTTGTGATGCGGCGGGTGTAGTTGGCGGTGCCGAGGAATCGGATGGCTTGGTAGAGCTGGCCCTTGGCGGAGGTGTCGTAGACCCACCGCGCGCGGGTACCGACACCGGAGTGGATGACGGCCGTACGCCGGTGAAGCTGGTCGTAGGTGTAGATCAGGGTGTTACCGAGCGCGTCGGTTGTGGACCTGAGGCGCCCGCCCTTCTCGTAGGTGTTCGTGGTGGTGCCGGTATCGGGGTCGGTAGCGGTGAGTCGCTGGCCGCGTAGGTCGTAGGTGTAATTCCAACTGTTCAGCCCGGTCGGGTCGGTGACGGTAACCAGCTGGCCTTTGCGGTTGTGGTCGTACCTGGTTTCGTCATAGGCGCCGGTGGGGGTCGCTGCCTCGTACTGGCGGAGAGCGACAGTGCGGTCGTACGCATCGGTGATGGTGGTGGTCGCGGTGCCGCCGGCGGGTGGGGTGACGTTGACCCGGTCGCCGCCGTAGCTGGTGGTGGTGCGCCATCGTTCGGTGGTGTAGGGCTGGAAGATCGACGCGAGGGTTCTGCCGGCGCCGTCGTATTCGGTGCGGGTTTGGTTCGGGACGTCCTGGCGATCCACCGCGGTGGACAGGGTGGTGCCGGGGGCGCCGCTGGTGTAGTAGCTGCCGTGTTCGCGGACGGTTCGTCCGGCGGTGTCGTAGAACACGTCGGTCAGCAGCCGTCCGCCCGAGGGTGATGGCGACTGGGTTTGGCGTTGTCTGAGCAGCCCGTCGAAGAGGTCGTAGCGGGTGATCTGGTTCCCGGCGGCGTTCAGTGCGCTGGTGGTAACGGCGCTCGGTGCGTTGTTGCGGAGCTGGTAGCTGAAGGTGGTGTTGGCGGTCTGGGTGTCTTTGTCGCGGCCGGGTTGCCAGACTGCGGCCGTGCGCCCGAATGCGTCGTAGCTGACGTCGGTGCGTTTGCCGTTGGGGTCGACGACGGAGGTGGCAAGTCCCCACGCTGGGTGCAGGGTGGTGGTGGTGACGTGGTTGAGCGGGTTGGTGACGACTGTCTTGGTGACCAATCCGCCGCTGGCGGGGGTGTAGGCGGTGGTGGTCAGGTAGTCGAACGCGTCCCAGCTGCTGGTGGCTCGACCGTCGGCGTCGTAGGCGGTGCGGCTGACGGTTTCATAGGTCGGTACGCCGGCGTTCCAGCCGATCGCTTCTTCGGTCGTGGTGGACAGTCCGCGCACGGGTGCGGCGCCGGGTGCCTGTCCGTCAAAGTAGACGCGCGTGTCGGAGATGACGTCGTCTGCGGTGAGGGTGGTCAGGTCGCTCGCGGCGGCGCACGGGACAGCGAGTGCGAGACTTCGGTGGCTGGCGTTGAGCAGCCACGCGCCGGTGTTGCGCGGTTCGTAGGTGGTCTTGGTGCAGTTCTCATCACCCGTGACGGCGGTGTCGCCGGTGTCGTCGACGGCGATCGTCATGCCGTACGCGTCGAAGGTGTTGGTTTTGGTGCGTACCCGGGTGCCGCGGCCGCCATCGAGTGTGATGCGTTGATGGGTCGCCCGGATGTCGGTGAATCGGGCGGTGACGGTGTCGCCGTTGATGGTGCGAGTTGCGGTGGGGTTGGATTGCCACGGTTCGAAGACCTCGGCAGAGACCACGGCGCCACCCGGGCCATTGCGTACGGTGGTCTCGCGGGCCATACCGGCGTAGGCGTCTTCGTCGTTGACGGTCGGCACTCCGGTGCCGGTGACGGTGACGGTGCGGGTACCGGTGGCGGCCTTGTCGCCGTGCATGCCGCGGAAGTACTTGGTTTCGGTGTAGGTCTGCTCCCCGGGATCTCCGTCAACGACGGCGACCTTCTCGTAGCCCCGCCACACCGACCAGGTCTTGTTCTTCTCCTCGATGAGGCCGTCGTCGTCCGTGTAGTGCCAGGCGGGGCTACCGATGTAGCTGTAGGTGTGAGCGACGCGGGGGCTTCCGTTGGGTGGGACACCGCCGGTGTTGTCGGCCTCGTAGACGGCGGTGACGACGTACTTGTGGAAGTAGTCGGTCACTGGGGCGGTGTAGCCCTCCGGGGTCCAGCGGACGGGGTAGCAGCGCAGGGTGTTCGACGCCGGTGCGGTGGGGACCCGGGTGCCGGCGATACAGTCCCGATCGGAGTAGACCACGTCGAGGGTGCCGCCGGTCTCACTGCGGATGCGGGCGATACGCCACCAGTTCATCGCCGCGGCGAAGTCGACGGTATCGACACGGTTGTTGAGCTGGACGCCGGTAAATTCGATGTCGGGAATGCTGACCGCGGTGCCGACCAGGCCCTGGTGGGACAGCTTGGATAGCCACAGCCCGGCTCGGGTGCCGTCGCCGGGGTCGGGGAAGGTGTGGGTGAGCGTCCACCGCTCGACGCTGTCGTAGCTGGTGCCGTTCCAGGTCTTCGTAGTCACAGTGGACAAGCGACGGGTGGACCAGAAGGTCGGGCTGTAGGTCTGGCAGGTCGCGCCGGCACATTCCTGATCCCATGGGGTGTCCGGCCAGCGCACCTCGTCGTGAGTGGTGCAGCTGGACAGACACCGATCGGCCATCCCGAAGTCGACCCTGGCAGGGGCAGCGGCGACAAAGACACTGTCGGCACCGTTGACGCGGCGGGTGGCGTACGAGATGTGGTCCAGGTACCCGTCGCGCACATAGCCGACAGGCGTCGCGGCGGTGAGATTTGCCGCGTACTTGTTGGTGTCCTTCGTGTACCAGTGGGAGGTCGAGTTGCCGTGCACGTCGATGACGTAGTCGAGGTTCCACCGCCATGCCTGGGCGCAGCTGGAGTCCTTGAACGCGGTGGCGTGGCAGGGTTCGCCCGCGTGGTTGCCGTACACCGGTACGGTCCATGTGGAGTTGGTGACAGGCTTCCCGGTGGTCCAACCAGGCAGCCGGTGTGCGCCGAACCAGTACTGGGTGCCATCGGTAGTGGTGACGACCCAGTACTCGCCGTCGGCGTCACCGTTGGCAGCGCCGGTCTTGCGTTCGACGCGGGAGCCGTCATCGCCGCGTAGATGCCACCGCCCTTGCGTCGAGTTGTAGATCAACTCACCGGAGTGGCCGGCGAGGGAAAGGGTGGCGTTGTTGCGTACCCAGCACTGGTCGCCGGTCTTCTGGGTGTTGTTGGCGCCGTTGTCCATGTCGTCGGCGCAGCTGACGTACCGGCGTTCGATGTATCCGCCCGCCGAAAGCTCGAACCCCTCACCTATGCCGGACGGCTGGTTGTTGGAGGCAGCATGGCGTCCGTCCACGGACTGCGCGGAGTAGTTCAACGACAGGCTGGGAGCCGGCCCGGCCGAAACGGGTGGCACCCGCATCTCATACGACCAGCTGAAGTCGCCCGCGCTGCCGCCCGCCGACCAGGTCGACGACGATTGCAGGGATGTGGCGGTGAAGTCGCCAGCCTGCCCTGATGAGCCGGCGGTCACGGCGAGCAGCGTCGCGCCAGATCCGCTAGCAGTGCCTTGGCCGATCTCGACTCGCGACTTGACGGTGCCCTTCGAGGGGCTGTTGACCGAAGGCAGCGGTGTCCCGATGCAATCCTTCTTGGCCGGTGTGGCGAGGGCGCACTCGGGCAAAGCGACCAGGCGGAGTCGGGTCGACCAGTCGCCCCCGTAGGCGGTGCGGAAGCGCCGGTAGTCGACCGTGACGTCCACCGCGGCGGCATCGGGTTCGCCGTCCGCGCGGGCGACACGCAACAGCACCCCCCGGACGCCGGCGGCATCGGTCCTCGCCCGATCCAGCATCTCGACCCGCACCTGGTCGGGAGCCTCCGTGCGCGCCTCCGACTTGGCGTGTGGACGCCCGACCAGGACGGGAAGGGTGCCCGCACGGACGGCTGCGGAGCCAGCTTGGGCTGGAACCTTCGCGATGCCGGTACCGGCGGCAGGCCAGACGGGTGCGGGCTTGTCCACCGAGTCAGGCATCGGCTTGGCGGTCACCTGTGCCGGCTTCACTGGCTGGACCTGCACCTTCGGCACCGGCTTCGGCTTCGACGGTGTGAACGGCGTCTCGGGCGTCGCCCAGGCCGGCACCTGGGCAACGCTGATCAACACCGCGGCTATGGCCAGCGAGGTGACCACGCGCGTGAGTCGACCCGCGGCGCCGGACGCGTGGGGTGGGACCGTCGACAGGGATGCCTTCACCGGTGCCTCCAGTGATCGGGGGTGACGCGATGCGCGGAAGATCGTGATGCGCCTGGTCATGAGGTGGGCGGGGTGATGCGCAGGCCGAGACCGGGGCGCATTACTGGTTGCCGGTAGGTGTACTGCAGGGCGATGGTGCCGTCGGCGTTTTCGATGCCGACGGTGGCGCCGCCGCCGAGTTCGAGGAAGGTGCCGTCGATGTCGGTGTAGGCGAACCGGTAGCCGCCGGCCTCGTCGAAGATCACCTCGAAGCTGACCCTGGTAGTGGGGTCTTCGTAGGAGTAGACGTTGCGCCATTCGACGATGAACTGCCGGTTGGGCGCGGCGCCGAGGGTGGCGGTACGGACGCTGGCGTTGGAGTCGACGACCCAGTCGTGCCAGAGCGGGTAGAGGGCAGCGTTGGGCTCCTCTGGACTGTCCGGTGAGGGGATCGGCCAGGCATCCGGGGAGGCTTCGCCCGGGTCGACGAAGGCGACGAGTCCGTTGGTGTCAACCCATCCGGTGTTGTACGTGGCTCCGTACAGGTTGACGGGGAACGGCAGGTTCACCGCGGTGTAGGCGTCGTCGCCGGCCAAGGGCAGGGTGGTGCCGTTCGCCGCGGTGTAGGTGACCGGTTGCTCGGCGATGGTGTAGCCGGCGCCAGTAGCGGTGGCACCCACGATAAAGTCGGCGGTGTGGGTGGTGTTGGTGCCGACGGTGAGATTGGCGACCTGGGAGCCGTGACAGCTGCCGGAGCCGAGGGTGGCGATCACCGCGTAGGTGCCGGCGGTGACACCGGTGACCTGATAGGTGCCGTCGCCGGCGGTGGTGGCGGACTTGCCGGCCACCGCCACGGCGGCGCCGGAGACCGGTGTGCCCTGGCAGGTGACGGTACCGGTCACGGTGCCGCTGCCGGGCGCGCCGGGGGCATATCGGGTGCCCTGCCCATTGGCCAGCAGCGGATCCTGGTAGAGGTACTGGAACGCGATGGTGCCCGACGCGTTCTCGATACCGACCAGGCCCTTGCCGCCACGTTCGGCGAGGTTCGCGCTGTCGATACCGGTGTAGGCGAAGGTGATGCCACCGGCCTCTTCGAAGATCGCCTCGAACGACACCCGAGTGGCCGTGTCGCCGTAGCGGTGCACGTTGCGCCACTCCACGGTCCAGCGGCGGTTCGGGGCGGTGCCGGTGACACCGGTGGCGATACGCGCCTGGGAGTCGACCACCCAGTCGTCCCACAGCGCGTACACCGCGGCGTTGGGTACGCCTTCGGCAGCCGCCGACGGGATCGGGCTGGGTTTGGCGCCGATCCACCCGAAGTAGGCGGGGTCCTTGAACGTCATCAACCCGTTGGCGCTGATCCACGCCGAGGTGTACGTGTTGCCGTACAGCTTGACCGGGAACGGTGGGTTCTTCTGCCACACGGTGTCGTCACCGGACCAGCCCTCGGCGACCGCGGCGGCGGTGAACGTCTGAGCCCCGGCCGTGCAGGTGTACCCGAACTCGTCACCCGCGGTCATCAACGACAGGTCCACATCGCTGACGCCACCGGCGTGGTTGACGGTTTCCTTGGCGTACCTGCCGGCACAGCGGGAGTCCCCGGTGGCGGCGGTGAGGGTGTACTCGCCGACGGCCACATCGCTGAACTGGTAGCTGCCGTCCGCACCGGTCGTGGTAGTGAGACCGCCCGGGTCCAGCGTGACCGTCCTGCCCGCCACCGGGGCACCGGTCACCGCGGTGGTCAGAGTGCCACTGACCGTGCCGCGGGCGGCCGGGGTGTAAACGATCGACGTGTTCGGGGCGAGCGCCGACTCCTGATAGGAGTAGAGCGCCGCGACCGTGCCCGAGGCGTTCTCCAACCCGACCGTGGCTCCGGAACCGTACTGGGCCGGCGTGGACATGCCGGTGTAGTGGAACCCGATCCGGCCGCCTTCGTCAAAAATCACCTCGAACGTGACGCGGTCGGTCTTGTTGACCTGGAGCAGCACGTTGCGCCACTCCACCACGTACGACCGGTTCGGTGCCGTACCCAGCACCTGGACCCGGACACTTGCCGAGGCATCGACGTTCAGGTCGTCCCAGAACGGCGCCACCACCGCATTCGGCGCCTTGGTAGTCGGCATTGTCGGGTTCACCCACGCGTCCGGCTCGCCAGACTCGTCGCCGAAGCTGACCAGGCCGTTGGTGTGGATCCACGCGATGGTATGGCTCCGGCCGTGGAAGGTGATCGGGAACGGCATCGTCACCTTCGCTGCCACGTCGTCGCCAGTCAACGACAGTGCCGTGGACGCCGCGACATACCCGGAAGGGCCGACCGTGCAGGAATAGCCGAGGTCCCCGGCGTCGGGGGCGAGCGTCAGATCGCGGACCGTGTCACCGGTCAGCTCAACCTGGCTACGGGCGACAAGCGGGCACCGGCCACTACCGACGCTGGACACGGCGTAGCTGTCGGCAACCACGTCGTCGAACCGCCAACTGCCGTCGGAGGCGGTCGTGGCCGACAACCCGGACGGGTCGAGCGTGACGGTCGCACCGGCCACCGCAGCCCCGGAAGCGTTCGTCAGGTGTCCGGACAGGTCGAACACATCCACCGGCCGGCCGGTCCCTGGGTAGTCGAACGTGACCGTCTTGCCGTCGGCGAGCACCGGCTGCTTCACCGAGTACGTCAGGCCGTCCTCACCAGCTGGCGCCTCGATACCGACCACGGAGGCCGCACCGCGTTCGGCATCGGTGTCCAGACCGTCGTAGTTGGTGGTCACGGTGCCGTCGGGAGAGAGGGTGACCTGGAACGACAGCCGCTCGGCGGTGTTTGCCTTGCGCGCGACGTTGCGCCACTCCACAGTGAACCGTGCGGCCAGATCCGAGCCCGTGCTGGACGTACGCACACTGGACTGGGCATCGACCACCAGGTCATCCCAGAACGGAGCGATCAACGCGTTCGGCTCCGCCGCCGACGGCAAGGTCGACCCGTCATAGGGGTGCGAGCCACCCGGGTCGGTGAACGACAGGATGCCGTTCGTGTCAACCCAGGCCGTGCGGTAGTTGCCGCCGTAGAACGGGAACACGAACGGCAACGACACCGCCGTGACCGCGTCATCACCGGTCAGCGGCACCGTGGTGTCGGTGGAGGTGAACGCGGCGGTGCCCGTGTCGCACTGGTAACCCTGGTCGTCAGAGACCGGTGTCAGCTGCAGATCCAGATACGCGTCGCCATCGATCTCAACGTTCTCGACCACCGCAGCCAAACCACACGGCCCGCCATAGGTGGCCTTGACGGTGTAGATGCCAGACACCAACCCGGTAACGGTGTAGGAGCCGTCATCGCCAGCGGCAGCGGACCTACCCAGGGACTCGACAGTGACCACCGCACCCGGCAGCGGTGCGTAATCAGAGTCGAACACGACACCCGTGAGCGTTGCCGGCAGACCCACCGTGAGGACCGCGAACGTGTGCTCGGAGGACTGACGGCCGTTCCCATCAACGGCGACCGCGTAGACCTTCACCACCCCCGCGCTCGAGGTGGGCAGCTGCACAGACACAGATCCACCAGGCGCGGCCGGCGCCGCGGACTGATCCAACGCAGTTGATCCGATGCTGTACCGATAGCTGGTGATGTTCGTGTCGCCACCGGATGCGATCTCCGCAGTCGCGGTCGCGCCGACGTCTACCTGATCACTGGACAGGGTGATCGACGCCTTGATCGGCAACGTCAACTGCACCAGATCTGCCGTCGGGACGGCGTAAGCGTACAGGTACACCTCATCGATCTGACCGGCGAAGTAACCCGCACCGGCCCCGGCGGCCCGATGCCGGCCCACCGTGAGTGGCCCGGAGGCATGGAATCCGCCCGCGACCGTGGCAGTTGAGGTCTGCAATGTGCCGTTGACGAATAGACGCACCGCCTTCGTCGACACGTCGTACACCCCTGCCAGGTGGGCCCAGCGGCCCGTAACCGGGGCGGCGTTTGACACCGCCGCATACCAGACGGGAGTGGCCGAGTCGGCGCCGGCGACGGCGAACCGCCACTTGTTCGCCGTACCGTCGTACCCGAGGCTGAATGCCGAGGACTGCGTGCCGTCGACCGCGACCGCAGTGCTCACCGCCGAGCCGCCCGTGGCCGGCAACTTAACCCAGGCCGTCACGGTGAAACTGGAATCCGTAGCGACCTCGATCGCCTCACCTGGCGTATCCGGGTGCGGCATCGTGACCGGTCCCCCGCTCGCCGCGTAGTCATCGGTCCCGTCCAGCGACAGCGCCTTGCCGACGCCGGAACGCCCCGGCACCCGGGTCGCACCGGACGGGACGAGTGTGTTGCTGTGACCGGTCGCGTCGGTCGCGTCACCGGCGTCCTCGTTGAAGGACCATTGCCCGGCAGGGCCGGCGCCGGAGCGCACCTTGAAGCCGTAGCTGTACGGCGTTGGTGAGTACCAGCCCGCCTTGTCCTTCGCCCACACCCGCAAGGTGTGTACGCCGTCGCGTACCGGCGTGTAGTCGATCTTCACCGGCTGCGAGCCGTTCGCCGCGACGTGGTTCGCGCCCGCCGGTGCCACGCCCGGGTCGGTGGTCCACGCATAGCTGACCGCATCCCCGGCCCCGGTCGCCGACGGCGTAACCCAGAACTCGCCGTTGATCCCTACCCCGCCGTGTCCCGGTGCGGTATCGGGCTCCGCCGGATACTGAGCGGAATCCACCAGCGACGGCGCCGCTGGAGCGGTGACGTCCACGGCGAACTCGCAGGTCGCGGACCACGGGCCGGTGGTGTACGGGTCGGTGGTGCGGGCCTTCCACACGTACGTGCCGCCGTCGACCAGCTTGCCCGACGGGATCGTCTTGGAGACCGTGCCGTTGCCTGCCGTCTGCGCCACCTTGTTCGTCTCGCTCAGCGAGCCACCGGCCGCCCACCAGTAGAACGAGGTCGTGGGAGTGCCGCCGTCGGGGTCAACCTGCTTGGCCGCCAACGTCGGAGTCAGAGTGCGCACATACGGCCGCGCCGACCCCGTCGCGCACGCTTTGCCGTCGGAGAGGCGTGAAGACGGCGCCAACGGAGGGGTGTTGAAAGTGATCGCGAGCTTCGGGGAGGAGTGGTTGAACCGCTTCCACTGGCTCAACGTGCCCTCGTCGATCGCACGCAGCCCGAGCGTGACGGTCGACCACCTGCTCGCCGCGGCCTTGCGCACGATCGAGGTCGTGTTGAACTCAATGGTGCCGGTGCCCAGGCAGCCGTGCACCGCGCCGACCTTGCGGTTGCCCTTGGTCTGCGCAACGTATGTGCCATTCCAACCTGGCTGGCTACTCCACGTAGTCGAAGAGGAGATCGGACCCGTCAACCACAGTTTCGCGTTCGACACCGGATTACATGTCCACGCCCACCGTTGCTCCACCCGGAACTTCGCACTGAGGATCTGCAGACCGCGTACCCGCGAGGTGTCCATCCGGAAGAACGACCGAATGATGTGGTCCGGCGCGCCGGGCCAGTCCTCCGTACGGCCGGCACCGGCCGCGCCCTTCGTCGACCCGTCCTGCAACGCCGACGCATTGCGCCAGAACGACGTCGACCTGTACTTGCTCCACACCGAGGTCCACGCGCTGCCGGAAATACTTCCGGTCCACGACGGGTCGATGTAGATCGGCAGCTTCGCATTCGGATCCGTGAGGATTGTCCTCGACGGCACAATCGTCAGGCTGTCACCGTCGACCCGCACCGGCATCACAGCCCGGCGCGCACCATCGGGCACCGACCCCTTCGGCGGCGCAGCCGAAGGGTCAGACGGCTTGTCTGCCTTGCCGCGCTGCTTGCCGCCAGCCGGACCCGAACCGGCCACGCCGTCGCCGACCGAGGAATCCCACATCAGCGGCGCCGGGGCGGTGAACACGGCCCGGCCGTTGCCGTCACGCGCCACCAGGCCACCGCCAGCAGCAGCACCAACCGTTAGTCCCGTGGTCGCCAACCCGAACCGCAGCGACGCCAGTCGGGGACTCGCCGCCGCCTCCCGGGTGCGCACCACCAGGACCTCAGAGAACCCCAACGCCTGCGCGGTGACCCGCAGATCCACACCCGGCAGCACATCCCGGTACGTCGCGGTGTCACCCCGCACCACCGGCGCCGGGAGCCGCCCCGGCCACGACATCGCCAACGACCGGTCACCATCGGACAACCGCGCCAACGCGCCGTCCCCACCCGCGGAGAACACCATCGGCAGCACCGACGCACGCGGCACCACGCCGGCGGCGGTCACCTTCAGCGACGTGTTCACCGGCACCCAGGACGAGCCCTTCCGGACCCGCTCCGGCTCCAGGCTCTCCTCCAACGTGAACGTGCCATCGGCATTCACGAAGGTCTGCGAGGTCTCCGTACGTTCCGGCAGCAGCTCCACCCGCCGCCCACACTGCCTGGCGGCTTCCCGGGCGGCAGAGATGTCGGACTGTGCCTCGGCGCAGGTCGACGGATTGTCCGGGGTGGCCGGCTCGGCAGACGCCACCTGCGGCAGCGTGGGCACCGCCAGCACCGGACCCAGCACCGCTGCGGCGGTCAACGCCACGAACCGCCGCCACCAGAGCACCGGCCGCCGCAACGGAACACCCGATGTGGACACCACGTGTGGCGCTGGCAAGACACGCCGGACCCGGGTGCCGAAGTTGACAGAAATTGCCGCAGCGGGCGGCACGGACCAGCTCATGGAACCTCCCATACCCGGGCCAGCGCTCCAGCTGATGGGAGGGCGGGCGAGAGGAAGCTAGCAGGCCGTTATCGAACATTGTCAATGCCAAACACGAGCCGTCACGGCCGGCTCAGGGTTTGTCCGGAATTGTGGTCGCCACGACCCAGGCAACTGTTACTAGCCGCGATTTCGCGCTCTTGCCGCGAAACATCTCACAAGTTACAAATTTGCCGTAGCTCACCGCCATCACGTCAAGATCACCGATCGCGCCGCCAGGCCCGCCACGACCATGGCCGGCACCAGGCAGGCTGGCCGTCGTCTGGCGCGCCGCGTACTGACCCGGGCGCGGCGACCATCGGGCCGGCGCCGCCGATGCCGGGTTTGCCTTGCCTGAATCCCACCGGGTCGCAGAGCTCCACGAAACCCGCTGGGATTCATACTCACTGATCCGGCGATCACGACAGCAGGTACGGCGCATCCACCCCTCAGCGCACCCGCTGGTGCGTCACAGCTTCTTCTATGTGCCTTGCCCAAAAGCGCGAACGTGCGCCCCCGGCGGGCCGCAGGACCCCTACAGACCGTAGCCAGACCAGAATCGATGTCCCGATAAACACCTGGCCGCCGCTCGGCAGTGACCTGCGTTTTCGCTGGTCAGCACAGCGCTCGCTGGCTGACAGACAACTGCTACTCCGACTACGCCCAGCGCAACGCCCAGCAGCTCATCGACCTCCTCCGTACCACTTGAGTGGTACGCGCGACCGGTCCCCGAGCGGCTCTGCTCGGGGACCGGTCGTCAGCCGGTACGGGGGCGGATAGGTGATTGCCCTGGGGAAGGCGGTCCCGTACCGGGGTCGGTTACGCGAACGCGAGTGACCAGGAGTCGACGTAGCCGGTGTCGTACCGGAACACGTCCTGCACCCGCAGCTTCCAGGTACCGTTCGCGACCTCGCTGGAGGCGTTCACGGTGTACGTGGTCACCAGGTTCGCGGTGTTGTCGTTGATGTTGGCGTTCTTCAGCCGGTACGCGCTGCCGTCCGGTGCCACCAGGTCGATCACCAGGTCGCCGCGCCAGGTGTGCTTGATGTCGACGCTGACCTTCAGCGTGGCGGGTGCGTTGCCGGAGCAGTTGGCGACCGCGACGAAGCTGGTCACCGCGGCACCGGCGTCGGGGATGTCGACATTGTCGGCGTTGCTGAACGTGCCGCACGGGGTCGGGGTCGGGGTCGACGTCGGCGACGAGGTGGGGGTCGGGGACGGCGACGGGCCAGGGCCGCCGCTGCCGACGTACAGCAGCTTGTTCGGCGAGCCGCTGCCGATGCTGGTCAGCTTCCCCGAGGTGGCGTTGTTGAACAGCGCGTCGCGTACCTGCTGCGGAGTGGCGGACGAGTTCGCCGCCAGGTGCAGCGCGGCGGCGCCGGCGACGTGCGGGGCCGCCATCGAGGTGCCGTTCGCGGTACGGGTCGCGGTGTCGCTGGTGTTGGTCGCCGACACGATGTCGGCGCCGGGGGCGAAGATGTCCAGGCAGGTGCCGTAGTTGGAGAACGAGGCCCTCGCGTCGGCGCTGGTGGTGGCGCCCACGGTGATCGCCTCGGGGGTACGTGCCGGCGTGAAGTTGCAGGCGTCGGCGCTGTTGTTGCCCGCCGCCAGCGTGTACGTGATGCCGTCGTTGATCGAGTTGCGTACCGCGTTCTCCAGGCTGCTGTTGCTGCCCTGGCCGCCGAGGCTCATGTTCGCGACCGCCGGGCCGGAGGCGTGGTGCTGGGTGACCCAGTCGATGCCGGCGATGATCCACGACCGCTGGCCGGTGTTGTCGCAGCCGAGCACCTTCACCGCGATCAGCTTGACGCCCTTGGCGACGCCGTGCGCGGTACCGCCGATGGTGCCGGCGACGTGCGTACCGTGCCAGACGCAGTCGCTGTCGTTGCCGTCACCGGTCTTGTTGACGCCCCAGGTGGCACGACCGCCGAAGTCCTGGTGGGAGGTGCGGATGCCCGAGTCGATGACGTACGCCGTCACGTTCGACGCCGTCGAAGGGTAGGTGTAGCTCTTGTCCAGCGGGAGGTCCCGCTGGTCGATCCGGTCCAGCCCCCACGACGGCGGGTTGAGCTGGGTGTCGAGGCCGTGGGCGATGCCGTCCTGCTCGACGTACTCCACCGCCGGGTCCGCGGCGGTGCGGCGGGCGTCGGCCTCGGTCATGGTGGCGGCGAACCCCCGCAGCGCGGTGCTGTAGCGGTGCTTGACCTTCGCGCCGTACCGTCTGGCGACCGAGTCGCGGGACTGCAGGCTGGCGCCGTCCTTCAGCACCACGATGTAGCTGTCCTTGACGGTACCGGGGGCTCCCGCCCCCCGGATCTCGTCCTCCCCGGCGTACGCCGGGAACGTGGCGGCGGCGCCGGCGGCGGCGATGAATGCCGCCGACGCGAGCGCCACCCAGGTGCGTCGTCTCATATGTTCCTCCCCAGTTCGACTGCCGATTGGGGACGGTAGGCCGGCCGCGGTGGACGTGCCCATACCTGTTAAGTGAGACAGCTAGAAGCTAGGACAGGGAGAACGGTGAAAGAAGGGGTTACAAGAAACCATCTACGCCGCTGTGGCAATACAGTTTAAAGCCCCGCTCCGGCGCAACTTCGCAGGTGACCGGCGCACCCAGTTGTCACGCGCCACAGTAATACCGCCCGAACATTGGTTCATGTCCCATTCCGCCATCCTCGGATGCGCCGGAAGAATGGCCAATCGAACACCAGCCGACATCGGAGGTGCAATCATGCGCTCGAACAGTCACCGGCTCCGGGCCGGGATCCTCGGCGTGACGGCACTGGTCGCGGCCCTCGCGCCGCTGCCGGCGTACGCGGGCACGACCAGTACCAGGCTCGCGGCGGTGTCCGTACCGTCGAGCCACTACGAGCAGGCGGGACCGCACGCCGTGACCGTCACGCGGGGCGGCCCGGACCACACCCTGTACTACCCGGCCGACCTCGGGGCGGGCGGCGCGCAGCACCCCGTACTGATCTGGGGCAACGGCACCGGCGCCTCGGTCGCCAACTACGACTTCGCGCTACGCCACTTCGCCAGCTGGGGCTTCGTGGTCGCCGCCGCCAACACCGGGCAGTCGGGCTCCGGCCAGGAGATGCTCGCCGGGGCGCGGTTCCTGGTGTCGGAAGACCAGCGGGCCGGCAGCGTGTTCTACGGCAGGATCGACGAGACGAAGATCGGCGCCGCCGGACACTCGCAGGGCGGCGGCGGGGCGATCGCGGCCGGCGCCGACCCGGGCGTCGACACCACGATCCCGATCCAGCCCGGCCCGCAGGGCACGGTGTCCAACCTGCGCGGCCCGAGCCTGTTCGTCGCCGGCCAGTTCGACTACATCGTGCCGTCGTTCTACGTACGGTCGCGGTACAGCCAGGCCACGCACGTACCCGCGGTGTTCGGCGAACTGCGCGGGGCCGACCACTTCTTCCCCGGCCAGACCCGCTACCGACTGCTCGGGGTGGCGACGGCCTGGCTGCGCTTCTGGCTCTCCGGTGACGAACAGGCCCGGGGCATCTTCTTCGGCCCCACCTCGACCTGCGGGCTGTGCAACGACACGGCGAACTGGTCGGCGGTCGCCCGCAACGCCAGGGCCCAGGCGATCCCCGGCTGAGGCCGTAGCAGTCCTGTAAGCGACGTTGCTGGTCCGGGCGGCGCCCGCCTGGGCGAGACTCACAGGGTGCGCTCGGAACACCCCGCCGGCCCGGCCGTACCGGCGCTTCGGATCCGGTTGCTGGGAGGGCTCGAGGTACACCGCGACGGCGCCCTGCTGCCACCGCTGGAATCCGCGCGCGCCGAATCGCTGCTGGCATACCTGCTGGTGCACCGGGGGACGGCGCAGCCGCGGCAGCAGGTGGCGTACCTGCTGTGGCCGGACTCCTCCGACGCGCAGGCACGTACCAACCTGCGACATGTGCTGCACAACCTACGCCGCGGTCTCACCGACATCGACCAGTTCCTGGAGATCACGCCCCGCACGCTGCGGTGGCGGACCGACGCGCCGTACGGGCTCGACGTCGCCGAGTTCGAACAGCTGCTGGAGGCTCCACCGGCTACGCGCTTCAAGACGCTGGCGGCGGCGGTCGACTGCTACTCCGGAGACCTCCTGGAGGGGCGGTACGACGAATGGCTGCTCGCCGAGCGGGAACGGCTGCGGCAGCGGTTCCTCACGGCGCTGGCCGAGCTCGGCGCTCTGCGAGGAACGGGGAGACCACACCGCCGCCATCACGTACGCCGAGCGGCTGGTACGCGGCGACCCGATGCGGGAGGAGGCGTACCGGCTGCTGATGCGGGCGTGCGCCGCACACGGCGACCCGGCGCGGGCGCTGCGGACATACCACGTCTGCACCTCGACGTTGGAGCGCGAGCTGGGGGTGGCGCCGTCGGCGGAGACGCGCCGGTTGTACGAGTCGTTGCTGCCCGCGCGGTCGGAGGTGGAGCCGTCCCGGTCGGTCCACCACTGGTCGGACGCGGCCCGGAGCGGGTCCGGTTGACCGGCGCCTGGCGTCGCACCGTCGAAGGCCGCGCCCAGTTCGTTCTGGTGACCGGCGAGCCCGGCATCGGGAAGACCCGGTTGACCGAAGAGTTCGCGCGGTGGTGCGGGCGCCGCGGGGCGGTCGTGGCCACGGCACGTTGCTATGCCGCGGAGGGCGACCTGGCGTACGGGCCGGTGGTTGCCTGGCTGCGGGCGCCGGCGCGGTGCTGGCCGCCACCGAGCCGGTGTTGCTGGTGGTGGACGATCTGCACTGGTGCGACCAGCAGACACTGCGGTTCCTGCACTATGTGCTGCGGGTCAGCCCGGATTCCCGGCTGATGGTGGCGGCTGCGGCCCGGCTGGAGGAGCTGGACCACCCACCGTTGCACGACCTCGTGACCGAACTTCGGGTACGGGAGCGGCTCGCCGAGATCGAGCTCGCGCGGTTGACTCCCGAAGAGACGGCGACTCTCGCCGGCCAGCCGGCGCCTCCGCGGCCAGCAGCCGAGTCCGAACAGCTGTACCGGGAGACCGAGGGCAACCCGTTGTTCGTCATCGAGGCGGTACGCGCCGGAGCGCAGAGCCGGAAGGTGCAGGCGGTCATCGAGGCCCGGCTGGCCCGGCTGTCCGACTCCGCGCGGGAGCTGGCCGGACTGGCGGCCGCGATCGGGAGGGAGTGCACCACCGACGTGCTCGCCGCGGCGAAGCAGACCGGCGACCTGGAGCTGGTACGTGACCTGGACGAGCTGTGGCGGCGCCGGATCATCCGGGAGCAGGGCCCGGACGGGTACGACTTCAGCCACGACAAGTTGCGCGAGGTGGCGTACCGGAGTGTGAGCCCGGTGCGGCGGCGGCATCACCACCTGCGGATCGCCGAGGCGCTGCGGCGCCGACCCGAGCCCGAGAGCGGCCAGATCGCGACCCACTACGAGCGGGCCGGCGCCACCGGCGAGGCGGTCACCTGGTATGCCGACGCGGCGCGGGTGGCACAGCTGCTGCACGCCGACGCCGAGGCGGCCCGACTCCTGGACCGCGGGCTCGACCTGCTGGGCGCGCAGCCGCCGTCCCAGGCTCGGGACGAGCGCGAGCTGGCGCTGCTGACCGCGCTGCTCGCCCCGCTCTCCACCCTGGAGGGGTACGCCTCGCCGCGGCTGTCGGCGGTGCAGCAGCGCGCGGGGGAGCTGGTACGCGCGCTCGGCGCCGAGCCGTCCCCGCCGCTGCTGCGGTCACTCGCCCTGAGTGGGCTGGTCCACGCCGACTTCGACGCCGCCCAGCGGTGCGGCGAGCAGCTGGTCGCACGAGGCGAGCGCGACGCCGACGAGGTGCTGGTGGTCGAGGGCGGGTACGTACTCGGCATCGCCGCGTTCTGGCAGGCCGACTTCGCCACCGCCCGCCGCTACTTCGAGCTCGCCGTCGCCCGCTACCGGCCCGAGCAGCGCCAGATCCACCTGCTCCGGTACGGGGCCGACCCGGAAGTGGTGTGCCTGAGCCGGATGGCCAACGCGCTGTGGTTCCTCGGCGAACCGGTGGCCGCGATCACGGCGCGCGACGCGGCGCTGGCGCGCGCCGACGAGATCGGCCACCCGCTCAGCCTCGGGGTCGCCCTGGTGTTCGCGGCGCTGCTCGCGATCGACATGGGCGAGCGGACCGCGCTGCGCCGGTACGCCGACCAGTTGTCGGCGATCGAGGAGCGGGGACGGCCGAACGACATTGTCCGCGAGGCGCTGTGCGGGTACGTCCAGGTGCTCGACGGCCACCCGCGCGCCGGCATCCGCCGGATTCAGCAGGCGGTGGCGCGGACGGCCGACGGCGACTCGGCGCCGGGCCTGGGGCCGGTGCTGCAGCGCGTCCTGCTCGCGGCGTGTCAGGCCGCCGACGACGCCCGCACCGGGCTGGCGACCGCCGAGCGGCTGCTGGAGATGGGGGGCGGAGCCGCAGTGTGGCGGTCCGAGGCGCGGCGGCTGCGTTCCGCGTTTGCCGCTCGTGCCCGCTGAGGAACGGTCCCGGAACGGCGCGCCGCGCACTCTCTGCGCAACGCACTACCAGCCGAGGAGGATGGCCATGGCCACGGAGTACGACGCGATCGTGGTGGGAGCCCGCTGCGCCGGCGCGCCGACCGCGATGCTGCTTGCCCGCAGGGGCCACCGGGTGCTGCTGGTGGACCGGGCAACGTTCCCGAGCGACACCCTTTCCACGAACATGATCCACGCCCCGGGCGTGGCCGCGCTGCGCCGTTGGGGGCTGCTCGACCGGCTGGCGGCCAGTGGATGCCCGCCGATCGACAGCTACTCCTTCGACTTCGGGGCGTTCACGATCGCCGGCACACCACGGCCGCACGAGGGCAGCTCCACCGGGTACGCGCCACGCCGTACCGTGCTGGACAAGCTCCTCGTGGACGCCGCCGCGCGGGCCGGGGTCGAGGTGCGCGAGCACTTCAACGTCGACGAGATCGTGATCTCCGGCGGCGCCGTGGTGGGGATCCGCGGTCACGGCCCGGGCGGGCAGCCGGTGCTGGAGCGCGCCCGGGTGGTCATCGGCGCCGACGGACGGCATTCGCACCTCGCCGAGGTGGTCGGGGCCGAGCGGTACCACGAGAAGCCCAAGCTGCAGTGGGGGTACTACTCGTACTGGAGCGACCTGCCGATGCCCGGGCTCGAGACGATCGTCCGACCGGAACGCGCCTGGGGCGCCTTCCCGACCAATGACGGCCTGACCCTGATCGTCGTCGGATGGCCGTACGCGCAGGCGCAGGCATTCAAGAGCGACGTCGAGGCCAACTTCCTCGCCACCCTGGACCTGGCGCCGGAGTTCGCCGAACGGGTACGGGCGGCGACCCGCGAGGAGCGGTTCCTCGGCGGGGCGGTGTCGAACTACTTCCGCAAGCCGTACGGCCCGGGCTGGGCACTGGCCGGCGATGCCGGCTACACCAAGGACCCCATCACGGCGCAGGGCATCAGCGACGCCTTCCGTGACGCCGAGCTGTGCGCCGCCGCGCTCGACGAGTTCCTCACCGGCAGACGCTCGTTCACCGACGTCATGTCCGCCTACCAGGCCGCGCGCGACACGCACGTACTGCCCATGTACGAATTCACCACCCAGATGGCGGCCCTGGAGCCACCGCCGCCGGAGCTGCAGCAGCTGCTCGGCGCCGTACACGGCAATCAGGACGCCATGGACGCCTTCGTCAGCGTCATCGCCGGGACCATGTCTCCCGTGGAGTTCTTCGATCCCGCCCACGTCGGTCAGGTCATCGCGGCCGCCGCGTGAGCCGGCCTGCCAGAGGAGGATCCATGTACGACGAACAGGCTCATCGCCGGCTCCGCGCCGGCTTCCGGGGTGCCCTGCTCCGGCCGGACGAGGAGGGGTACGAGGAGGCGCGCCGGGTCTGGAACGGCGCCATCGACCGGCGCCCGGCCCTGATCGCCCGCTGCGCCGGCGCCGACGACGTGGTCACCGCGGTCTCGGCACTCCGCTCGCCGACGCGGTGCGGCCGATGCCGTACCTGGCCATCCAGTCCATGCTGGACGGCGGCGCGGCGCACGGCATGCACTACTACTGGAAGTCTCACCGGCTGCCGAAGTTCACCGACGACGTGATCGACATCGTGCTCTCCGGCGTGGACACCATCACCTCGCCGTTCTCCCAGATCGCGGGCTGGGCGATGGGCGGTGCGGCGAGCCGGGTCGCGGCGGACGCGACCGCGGTCGGGGAACGCGAGATCGGCTTCGAACTCAACATCACCGCCGCCTGGGCGCCCGGTTCCGCGGAGCCTCACGTCGCGTGGGTCCGCCAGCGGTCGGAGGAGCTACGCCCGTACAGCGTCGGGGTGTACGCGAACTTCCTCTCCGACGAGGACGCCGCCGGGGTGCGGGCCGCGTACGGCGACCGGCTGACCCGGCTGACCGCCCTGAAGGACCGGTACGACCCGGGCAACGTCTTCCGGATGAACGCCAACATCGCGCCCAGCGGCGCCGACAGGAGTGATCGACGATGACCAGAGTGCTGGTGACCGGTGCGACCGGAACCACGGGACGCCACGTGGTCGCGGCGCTGCGCGAGCGCGGCGCCTCGGTGCGGGCGTTCGTACGGGACGCGGCCAGGGCCGTCGAGGTGCTCGGTGGCGACGTGGAGTGCGCGGTCGGCGACTTCGAGGACATGGCGTCGTTGCGGCGCGCGATGCAGGGCGTGGACCACCTGTTCCTCAGCTCGGCGGACGGCCCGCGGAAGGTAGCCCACGAGGCCGCGGTGATCGACGCCGCGGCCGCGACCTGGGTACAGCGGACCGTGAAGCTGTCGACCATCGGCGCCGGCGTCGGCTCCCCCGTCGGGTTCTGCGACTGGCACGGGCAGATCGAGGAGCACCTGAGGCGTTCGGGGCTGCCCGCCGCGGTGTTGCGGTCGAGCTTCTACATGACCAATCTGTACGCCTCAGCCGAGGCGGTCGCGGGTGCCGGAAAGCTGTTCGCGCCGGCCGGCGACGCGAAGATCGCGATGATCGAATCCCGCGATGTCGCCGCGGCGGCAGTCCTGCTCACCGAGGACGGACACGAAGGGCGGACCTACGAGGTGACCGGACCGGACGCGATCACGTACCAGGAAGTCGCGGAGCAGCTGTCGGCGGCAACCGGCCGCACGGTCGAGTTCGTGGACCTGCCGGGCGACGCCGCGTACGCCGCGATGCTCGACTCCGGAGCGCCCCAGTGGCTCGCCGAGAACCTGGTGGCGCTGTTCGGAATGCTGCGGGATGGCGGCGGCTCCGAGGTCACCGACACCGTACGCGCCCTGACCGGTCACTCACCGCGCGGCTTCGCGGAGTTCGCCCGCGACCACGCCGCCGCGTTCGGCGGACGTTAACCCCAATGCCGCGAAGGCTTGGTCCCGGCCAACTTGTCGGACGACGCAGAAGAGTCAGTCCCAGAACTCGTCGCCCGGATGCCAGTCGGTCGCGATCCGCTCGATGAGCAGGGTGTCGTTGACCACGTCGTCGGTCGACAGTGCCTTCTGCTCGGCGGTGAGGTGCTGGCCGATGCGGGTTTCCCGGTCGCCGTCCCAGAGCCACCAGTCGCCGTGGCTGCCGTCAGGGTTGCGGATGCCGCCACCCCGCAGCAGCGGGAACCGCCGGGCGTGGTCGGGCACCGGGACGTTCCCGACCCGCCGCACCACGCCTCGCCGTACCGCGGCGTCCACGGGGAAGAACGCGTGGAACCGGGCAGGTTCTGCGACAATCCCGCGGGGGTCGGCGGGCGGCTCCTGCCAGGTGCCCTCGAGGACCCGCAGCAGCGGCCCGTAGCTCGGCTTCCTGTGGGTGATCTGGGCGTACGCGAAACCCTTCACGGTCGGGATCTCGATGACATCACCGATTCTGGCCATCAGAAGCCCACGCCCTTCAACAGATCCGCCCCTCGTGAGACCGCCCAATCGCAGATCGGGTTGCCCTTCCAGCGGCTAATGGCCCTGCTGTCCAGCGAAGCTGCGGACCTTGGCCGAAGCATGACTGAACTGCACAGCGCTCCGAGTCCTGATGGATCGGATGCTCAGCTTGCTTCGAGGTAGTGTTCCAGCGCCTCACGGGCCAGGGCGGACAAGCTCTTGCCCTCGGCTGCGGCACGTCGTTCGGCTCGCTCCCGGATGGCTTCCGGCACGCGGAACTGCACACGTGGGGAATGCACCGAGCCACCGGACAGCGACTTACGACCTGGCACGAGGTTGCGGCGCCGAACCGCGGCCAGCGTCTCCTGCGCCAACTGCTCGGCACGCTGTTCGGTGAGCCGGCTCCCGTCGGGGAGATAGACCCGCTCCTTGTCGAGGTCTACATCCTCGATGGTGGCGTCTGGTCCGACCACGAACCGTTCAGGATCAACGCTCATCGGCCTCCTCCTCCCGGTTGTCATCTCTGAAGGACGTGGGCATGGCGTGGATGACGGTCAGACCACCCGGATTGCGGTCATCTGGTACCGCGATCACCTCCAGCTCGACGCCGCGATCGTCCTCGCCGACGTACAGCAACTGGTCCGTTTCGGGAACGACCATCGGGACGCCCGCATTCCGCATCGCCATGAGGATTCGCGCGTTCCCGATCTTGTGCTTGCGACCCGAGCGGGCGACACGGATCCTCACCCATCGATAGTGTCAGACACTACGGGCATGCGTCAAGGTTTGGGATCAACACCTCGTACAGCGTTCCGCAGGGCCAGGTGTACGCGTCAGGAGAGGATCTCGAAGCCACCAGCATGTGTGGTGAGTTCCACTCGTCGTTGTCTTAGCTCCAGGCTGCCCTGGGCGCGCACGGTCCGGCGTTCGCGATGTGCCTCGATAGCTCGCTCATAATCCAAGCGCCCGAGCCGTACCCATACCGGCCTACGCGGATCGATGCCGCCCGCCTCGGCGATCAACTCACCACGTACCCGGATCCGCCAACGGTCGTTCCCGTATGGCTCGTCATGCAGGCCCTCGATCACTCCCCTGATGCTTGCTTCTCCGCCCGCGGCCAACCTCTCCAACTGCTTGGCCACCTCGAATACCAGAGACCCGGCCCCCTCAGGAAACGTGATCGTGGCGGCCGCCAGAGGGGACGGCAGGGCTCGACCCCACCGGAAGCCGACCTCGAACGGCTCGCGTCGTTCCAGTCCGGCCAGATCACTCAGGCTCCTGCAGAGGTTCGCGGACACACCGGCGTCGACGGTTTCGTCGAATGCGGAGTAGTCGTTGTCGGCCCTGACGCTCATCGTCGCGGCGTGCGCCGCAGTGAGCGCGCTAAGCAGGCGTAGGAGCATCCGGCGGGCCAGCGGGAGGGTCTCGGCGTCGAAGATCTCCGACTGATCGGGCCGTTGCACCGAGACCCTCAGCGGCAGGATGTAGCTCCCGGACTTCGACGGGCCGAGGGTCACCTCATCGAGGACCCGTACGACACCTGGTGGCCGGGTTCCGCTGAAGGCTGGCCGGACACCCTCGACCTCGACTCGGCCAGCGGCTTCGAGCATGCCGCGTACGCCTTGGATGACCCTCAGACCCGCGTTCAGGCTGATGTAACCGCTGGGAAGGTCCGCCGGGAACGTACGGACGTACGCGGTGTCCATTTCCGGTGACGAGATGTCCTCCGCGATCTCGCCCGGCGAACGCTCCTCCGCTTTGGACAGGGTATGGAGGAGTTCCCAGGTCCGTTCGGGCGCGTCGTCCATCCCGTCGCGGGCCGGTACCAGCACCTGGTGCCCGCCGGGGCCCTCCCAGATCGAGGCGCCGCGCCAGGTCTCGGGATGCCGGCGCCAACTGGCCGCAGCGAGGTAGGAGGCCACATCCGCCACCCGGAGTGGCCTGGTCATGTGCCGCTCCGGGGCGTAACGAGTTCCGGATGCAACATCGCCCGGAGCGCCTGTGGTGTGAGCAGGTTGCACTTGGGCACCTGCACGCGTCGCCGACGCCGTGCGTCGGGGTCCGGGATCCGCGGTTTCGGAGTCATGTGTTCGAAGTAGGCGAGATGGCGGAGCAGCATCCCGTCGGCGAGCAACTCGGTGAACCGATCACGCTCGGCCGGCACGATGAGTACGACGAGAAAGCGCGGCATCTGGTTGTTCCCGCCGGCGAGCTTGTTGTACTGCTGCTCGTTCAATCCGTCGAAGTGCCAGAACTCCGCCGAGCCGGAAGGCGTGGACCACGACTTCACCTGGACGTCCACCCCTGGAGAGGCGACGTTGCCGACCTCTCCGGAGTACCGGATCATCATGTCGACGCCGTCGTCGTCGATCACCGCGCGCAGTACGTTGAGGCCCGCCGCAAGCGCCAGCGATTGAATGTAGTTCTCCGCGAACGCGCCCTGGTACCTGGCGTCCGGCACTCGCCGCCCTCCCGCTGCATACGTGCTGCGAGCAAGGACTCACGCCTCGCTGCATGTCCACATGAGACAGCGGCATGGCTGCCTTGTCAATGGCCGGAGACGCGCTCGTACAGGGTTCCGTGCTTGTCGCGCATGAGGGATTCGATCGACGAGGCGAGCGCGGTGTCGTGTACCAGCAGACCCAACTCGATGTTGCTCTGCTCGGCGCTGTACGAGAAGTTCGCGCTGGTCAGGAGCGTGAGCGTGCGGTCGACGACGATGAACTTCGCGTGGCTGACGAGGGGGCTACGCCCCCCGGGCAGGGTGACCGTGCGGTACACCGTCGCCTTCGGCAGGTGGGCGGCGACTTCTTCGGCGGTGCCCACCGAGCCGTCGAGGTAGACGGTGACACTCACGTCGGGTCGGCGGGCCGCATCCCGCAGACCTGTCCACATGCGCGAATTCCGGGTGAAATTGAAACTGGAGCAGACGACGGACATCCGGGCGTCGTCGACGAGGCGACGGGCCTCGCTGGTGAGCCGGCCGACGGTGGCCTCAGCACCGGGCATGGTCCAGACCGGCGTGATGGCGCTGTGGACCGCGCGAGCACCGGCAATGGCCCGCAGGATCGCGATCGACGTGTCGTGCGATCCGGGGCCGCCGATGCCCGTGTCGTGGAGCAGCCGCCGGATGTCGCCACGCCGGGCCGGGTGGACCTCACGGAGTGCTTGCGTCAGGGTGTCCCCGGCCCGCAGCACCGCGGCGAGCCGCTCCGCCTCGTACGAGGTCAGGAAGGCGCCGAGTGCGGCGTACGGGTCAGTAGCCATTGATCGGGCCGAAGAAGCCTGGCACCTGCTCCCCGTCGAGGGCTGGCAGGTCCAGCAGGAACCGCCGATCGAGGAACCGGTTCGCCCGCTCGCACGAGGTCTCCGAGGCGAAGCAGCAGCAGTGGCACGCGGCACCGTGCAAGAAGTCCTCGCTGTCGCGAGGCGTGCGTTGCCCGCACACCGGATCCGACGAGCAGCGGGCGGCACGGCGCAGCGCGTCGTTCACCAGCCCTTGCAGTCGCTCTGGTTCACTCAGCGCGACCAGGCCGCCGAGGGTGCCTTCACTGTCGGAGGCGGTGGTGCAGATCAGCAGTCCGGCGGCCGCCGGTCGCTCTGGGCCGGCCGGCCAGGCGTAGAGGCGTTCGGTGAGGCTCGCTGCGCCGTACCCACAGGACATCGCCATCTCGCGGATCAGGATGTGCGCGAAGGTGTGCACTAGCCAGTACCGCGGGGCCGGGAACCGGGTGTCGGGGTCGACACGCGCCGCGGTGGCGGAGAACCGGCGTCGGAAGTTGCGGCCATGCGACTCCCCGTGCTGGCGCCACAACCGTGAGGGCACGATCCGCGCCTCCCAGGCGGCCACCGCGTCCTCGTCGAGTTGCAGGAAAATGCCCTCGCCGCGGTCCTCGGTGGCGGGTACCCACCCGGGGCGGCGGTTGCGGGTGAGCTTGACCAGCCGAGTCGGCAGGTCGCCGACCCGCTCCATCTCGTCGATGCGGGTGAAGCCGATGAACGCGTTGACCTTCTTCATACGGTTGACGGCGATCACCCGCCGGATCCGGTCCGGCAAGTCCGCACCGGTCGGCATCTCTGTCACCATCAGGCCGCTCGCGTTCTCCTGCTGGGGAAACCGGCTGGGCCTCTGCAGGTACTCCCACTCCGGCACCAGCAGCTTGACCGGATCCCAGTTACGCAGCTCCTCCCGGAGTTCTTCCTCGGACGGCGTCGCCACCGCCTCCTGGACCGTGGCGGCCAGCTCCTCATCGGAGATGTCCGTCAGGTCGTAGGCGGTGTCGAGGAGGTCACGCAGGAAATCGGGCTGGTCTGCGTACTTGGTGAGCTTCTCCTTGCCGGGGTTGGCGCGCAGCTTGGCTGCGAGTGCCGCGCGGTCTTCGTGGTGCGTACGAGGCATCACGACGATCGACTGGGTGGCGGGGAACCACAGGTTGGAGGCGCCCATCATCATCAGCGTGGTGTCCTGCCCGCAGGTGGCATCGAACCCGTTGAGGTGGGGGTGACGGCCGCGGCACTTGGGCAACTTCCTCTTGCCGGCCTCGCCCTGTGCCTCGCTCATGCGGCGGCGCTGCTGGCAGCGTTCGCACGTGACGAGCGCTCCGGCGCCTTGGCCGACGTTGTGGTCCCGCAGCTTGAGGTCCGGCTGCGGGGCGGCCGGGCACTGCCCACCATGATGCACCCAGAGGAGGTACGGGAATTCGTCGAGATGTCCGTTCGGGCAGGCGAGCAGGTAGCGGGCTGGTACGGCGGGGCTACGCCGGGTACGCCCGTTGCCGTTGCGTTTGGTGGTACGACCAGAGCACGCGGTGTGCTCGAACCGGGCGAGATCGGGCCGGTACGGGTGTTCGTTGACGTACCCGAACCGCGACAACGGACCCAGGTAGTCGCAACCGGTACAGCGCAGCCACTGCGGGAACACCCGGGCGGGAATGCCGAGATCCGAACCCTCCTGTGACATCGCGCGGGACTTCGGCTGCCAGGGAAACGGCCTCAACTGTTGTACGGATCTGCCGAGGTGGACCTGGACGGCGTGCAGCAGCCGTGGCTCATCGATGGTCGGCACGGTGGGCCGGCGCGCCCAGATCGGCTCCCAGTCGTCCAGACCGGCGGGCATGATCGAGAACTGCGGCAGGTCGATGATCGATCCGACGCCATACGTGTACAGCAGCGACGACGGGCGGGCCGAGCCGACCTTCGCACGATTCTTGACCTGCGACTGCTCGCTGTCGGTCAGCGGGTCCATCGGCTCCGCCGAGTCGACGATCATCGGGGGCTGGTCGGTCGTCATTGCGTACCCCCATTGTCCGGTACCAGGTCCCAGCGGGGCGCGTCGTCGGGCTCGACCATGTACAGGCGTTCCGGCAGTGGGCTCACCAGCAGGTTGATCTCCGGTTGCACCTCTCGCATCGAGTTCGCCACCACGAACGGCGCCCGGTCTATGAGGTCCAGGTTGGCCCTCGCATGCTCGGGGCTGGTCAGCAGCGGCATCAGGCGCTGGTCGTCGCCGGCCCGCTCGTACACCAGGGTCCGGGTGAGCTGCTGCGCGTACCGGGCCCGGCGGTTCCAGTGGTCGAGCCGGTTGTCCAGCTTCTCCCGGGCCCGCTCGGTCAGCGCCTCCAGCTGGGCTGCCGCCCGGATCCGGTCGTGCAGCCGCTCCCGCAGCGCGGCCAGCGCGTCCTGTTCGTCGCGGACCCGCCACGCGTTGTGCTCCGCGGACAGACCGCCGTCGCGGTGCCCGTGCAGCACCCGGGCCGCACTGACCAGCACCCCGTCGATGCCCCGGTCCAGCGAGGTCGGCGAGAACGGCGTCACCGACAGCGCCTCGACCTGCGAGTAGAACGTCTCGTGGTAGTGCCGGAACTGCTCGAAGTGCGCCAGGTCCCGGGGCCGCGCCCAGTTGCCGAGCGCGACGACCAGGCCGGGTCGCCGGTCCGGGTCCCGGCCCACCCGGGAGGTGGCCTGGATGTACTCGGCGGTGTTCTTCGGCTGCCCCACCACGAGCATCAGTCCGAGCCGCTGCACGTCCACGCCGACCTGGAGCATCGAGGTGGCCAGCACCACGTCGAACGGATCGACCTTCGGCCGTGGCAGCTTCGCGCCCGCGGCCTGGTGGGCGATCCGTTGCTGCGTGGCCGCGGTTGTCGCATAGTCCGGGTCGAAGGTCAGCGCGAGATTGTCGAGGGTACGACCGATGTCCGCCGACGCGATCCGTGACGTCAACTCGCCCGTGACGAGCCGGCTGTACGAGCCGAGCCGGGGCTGGAAGCCGGACCCCTTGCGGGGTCGGCGTACCCGGGTCTGTACGTCGTCGGCGATGTAGCGCGCCATGCCGGCCAGCTCGCGGGTCGCGTTGAAATACCCGACCAGCGTCATGTACGGGTCGGCCGCGCTGCCGCAGCGGTCGAACAACAACTGGCCTGCGACCAGCATCACCTCGGCGACCCGGATCTCGGCGCTGGACAGGCGTACCCCCTGGGCGCTCACCCCGAGGTAGCGGCGGCCGGGGCTGTCCGGCCCGATCGGAAGCTCCCGGGAGAAGTACGTGTCTGCCACGTCGAGCACCTGTGGCGGGAAGATCTCCACCCGCCGGCCGTACAGCGCACGCGCCTGGTCGTGGGCGCGACGCATCGTCGCCGTCGACGCGACGATCATCGGTCGCACCTGCTGGCCCTCGGCCGTCTGCCAGGTGCAGAGCGTCTCCACCGCCACCTCGAACAGCCCCACCGAGGTGCCGAGCGCGCCGGTGATCAGGTGCAGCTCGTCCTGGATGATCAGGTCCGGCGGCCGCAGCCGCCCGACCGGGCGTACGGTCGCGGGCGGGGTGCCACCCTCGGCCCGGTGCCCGGTGGTGATGTCGCAGCCGGCGTAGTCGGGGTGCACGTAGCCGTGCCGGCCGCAGCGACGCCCTACGTACCCGAACAGGGACGCCGCCTCCCCTTCGCGGGCGAGTCGGGCGAACTTGTCCACCGTCGCGATCAGAAACGCCGGCGGCATCCGGTAGATCTCCTCGTCGACGGTCAGCACCGGAAGGCCATCGCCGACCTCGCCACCCTTCGCGAACGGGCACCGCCCTAGGTCGTCGCCGCAGTACACGTACACCCGGCGGCTGGTTTTCTCGGCGCGGAGGTTGCCCGCGCCGATCGGGGTGCCGCACCACGGGCAGCGCTGCACCTGCAGCACGGTGAGCCGGTACGCGCTGGACGTGGTGGCCTTGCGCAGTTGTTCGTCGGCCTCGTCCCAGCGCTTCGGGCTGACGTCGGTGCCGACCCACAGCCCGATCCGGAACGGCTCGTGCCCCCAGGTCTCCTCGTCGCGGCGCCGGGCCAGCTCGGCGGCGCAGACCAGCGTGGTGGCCCGCTGGAACTGTTGTGCGGTGAGCAGGCGCAGGGTGTACCGCATCAGCACCGCCACCCCGTCCCGCCCTTCGAGCGGACCCTCCGACGACGCGGCCACCCCCTGCCGCCGCCGGATCGCGAAGGTGTACGCCGCCAGCCCCAGGTACGCCTCGGTCTTGCCGCCACCGGTCGGGAAGAACAGCAGCTCGACGCTGGCCCGCTCGCCGCTGCGCAGCGGGTCGGTGGCGTCGGTCAGCGCGGGCAGCCGCATCAGGATGAAGGCGAGCTGGAACGGCCGCCACGCCGAGGGCCGCTCGCGCTCGGCATCGGCTACCTGTTGCTGGGCGTCCTGGTAGGACAGGCTGAGATCAGAGCTGCGCAACTGCGCGATCTGCGAGTGGATCCGCTGGTCACGCATTACCTGGTTCATGAACGTGAAGCAGGCGTACGCCTCCGGGTCGCTCACCGCGTGGTCGAGCCCCGCGGCGAGCCGGCGGTGTGCCGCCCATGCCTCGGCGAGCACGTCCCGGGCGACGTCCCGCAGATGGGGCGGCAGGCCGCGGGCGGTCTCCTCCTGGGTGTCGAGCCAGCCGCGATAGCCGTCCACCAGGGGGATGAGCCAGTCGCGGATCTCGGCGGGCGTGGCCTTGGCGAGTGCGTCCATCCCAAGCCGGGCACCGTCGACCGTACGAGCCTGGGTCTGGGGAGTCTCCGCGGTTGGCAACCAGGTGGTCCACACCGCACTCGCCCGCCGGGCGTCCGGCTCGCGCTCCCAGTCGACCGAGCAGGTGCGCCCCAACGCGAACTCCAGCCGGTCGCGGTACTGCAGGTCGAGCCGGCGTACCTCGTCGTCGTGCTCAAGCCATTCCTGCTCCAGGACGTCCCGCACCGGCAGGAACACCGCGCCGCCGCCCGCCGCGACGTGCAGCTTCGTCTGGAACAGCCACTCGCTCACCGGGATCGTCGGCGGCGTCTCCCGGTCGTTGACCAGCGCGATCTCGATCAGCCGCCGCCCGAACCTGGCGTCGTCGTACGTGTCGATGCGCAGGCACACCTGACCGGTCAGCAGCCGCGTGTACGTGTGGCCGGGCTTCAGCTCCGCGACGGCGATGCTCTCTACGATCCCGACCGGTGTACGCCGGTAGCGCCGGACCGGTCGACCGTTCTTGTCGATCTCCTCGGTCCGCACGCTCTTATACGTGCCCCAGGACGCGGTGACCGTGAACTCCTCCAGGTCGGCCGGCACCTGGAAGCGCAGCCCCATCGACGCCGGGATCATCAGCCCCTGCTGCGGCGCCCGGTCATCCGCGTCGTCCTCGTTGGAATCGACGCCGCTCTCGTCGGCCGCCTCGGACGGGATCCCGCTCTGGGCGTGGACGCTCGTCTCGTCGGCGCGGATGCCGGCGAGGCCGTACTCGTCTTCGGCGTCCTCGGGGTCGGCGCGACCCTCGGACAGCCGCATCGGAGCGATGTGCCCCACCAGGTAGAGCTGTCGCGGACTGACCGGCAGCTCCTCCTCGGGCCCACCGGCCGGACCCAGCAGCTCCCGCTCCAGGATGTCGACCAGATTCTCCCGGACCAGGTACGAGGTGCCGTCCGGTTCGTGGCTGAGCTGGTAGCTCGGTGCCGGTGAGGTCACAGCAGCGTCCCCTGCGCGTCGTCGAGGTTGGACCTGCGGCCGCGCCGTGCGCCGCCGGCCTTGCGGCGGGCCGGCTTGGGCTGCGCCGCCGCGCGCCGCAGATTCTCCTCCAACAACCGGTCCAGGATCTCCACCCGCGCCGCCGGGCTCACCGTCCACCGCATCATTTGACGGTACGTGTGGAACCCGTGATCGAGCGGCACATCCGACCACCCGTACGCCGCCATCACCGCCTCGTCCAGCGCCACATGGATCTCCCGCAACCGTGCGACGTCGGGGTCATCCGCGCCCGCCAGCTCCGGATCATTCACCAGGTTGTACAACTTCGTCAGCCCCAACCCCCGCCGCACCATAATCTCCCGCCGCTCCCGATCCAGGGCCCAACCCGCCCCCTCCAACCGCTCCGTCGACTCAGGACGCGGAAACGTCTCAAACACGTCCGACGGCGTGTAGCGGGGATCGTTCCGCATCCCCGAGCCATACTTGATCGCCCACATCTGATGCAGACTCGACGACAACACCGCCTGTTCAGCAAACGAATCCGTCGCGAAAACGGCAAGCATATGACTGAAGACCAGCCCGGTAGGCACCCGCACCGGCATCACCGCCTTGCTTACCAGTGAAATTGCGAGCACCTCGTCGAGCGGCGCGATCGCTCTACGCATTCCCGGGCAGTTTTCAGCAAATTGCCACCAGCGCTCCTTGTATATGGTGCGCTTCTTGAGACTTCTCACCGGAAGCACCTCATCCTTCACACGCGAGAAAGGCTGGTCAAATGTCGCCGCCTCGTCGACTGAACGCTGGTAGAAGTCAATGACCCACCGCGATGGCGATCCATCTGGTCGAGTGTTGAGGTCTTCACCGTTGAGGTAAGGGTAGAGGACACCGCGATTGCGCGCGTCCTCTGCGATCCATGCCTCGGCCTGCTCGGGACTGACGACGAATCCCATGCCCAGCACGATGCAGCCGATAAATGCAACTTCCCTATTCTCAGCTAGCCGCTCGGGCCGCCTATTGAGTCGTCCAACAGGCTCTAACAAGGTGGAGATGCTAGGAACCACGGCATCATCGGCAATTCGACGTGCCCCATCAGAGACCAATCCAGTGGTCCCCCAGACTGCCGCATACTGCACGTTGGCACTCGCTGACGGCCAAGGAGAGCTCTGCACGGAGCGCGTGATCGTGAGTCCATGAGCCGTAAGTTGGTCGAGGCCAACCTCGCGGGTATCACCCTGAGCCACAGTATTTGTTGCAACTAGACCAACCGTGCCGCCTGGCCGAAGCAACGAAAACGCGCGTAGAAAGAAATATGCAACGAGGTCTGCTTGTCCACGGACGCCATGCGCTAGGTGGTAGACGAGCCATTCACGGGTGCTGGTGCCGATCGTGCCGGTGATCTTCTTACCGTTGAGGAAGGGTGGGTTGCCGATGACGGCGTCGAAGCCGTTGTGGTCGGCCATGACGTCGGGGACTTCGAGGAGCCAGTGGAGGGGGCGCCAGCGGTCGTAGTCGGTGCGTACCGCCGGGGTCAGACCCGCTTTGATGATCTCCTCCAGCGGCTCCGGATCCGGTTCCGCATCACCGGGTGGGTACGCGGCAGTCACCGCCTCGACCAGTTTCTCGTACGCATCATCAAGGGCCTGGCCGGGTTTGCCGCCGAGGCGTAGGCCGGCCGCGACCACGCCGTCGGCCGCCTTGTGGAGTTGGGCGGTGATCTCGTGCTGGCGGTCGAGTTGGCGGCGTTTGGCGTTGGCGCTGCGCTGCGGGTCGAACTCCTGCACCGGGCTGGCCAAGCGGTGGCGGATCTCCACGGCCCGGCGTATTACCGCATCCATGTCCAGGTTGGACAGCAGCAATTGGCGGTTGTCAGGCGGGTCGATATGCAGGTTGTTGAGTTGGCGCGGGTCGGTGAGGCCGAGCAGCGAGTTGCCGTGCAGGATCTTGTCGTCGACGAATGAGAACGGCAGGTCGCGGTCGAGCGAGACCAGCCACAGCGACAGCTTGCACATCTCGACGGCCATCTCGTTGATGTCCGCGCCGTACAGGCACCGCGCGACGACCTCCCGGACGGCGCGCTGGTGCAGGTCGGGGCGGTGGGTGTTGGCCGGGTCCTCGTCGGTCCACGCCTCCACCAGCCGGTCGGCGAGGTAGCGCGCCGCGGCCACCAGGAACGCGCCGGAGCCGGCGGCGATGTCGGCGACCTTCAGCTCCAACAGCTCGTCGGAGCCGCGTAGTCGCCACTCCTGCTCGTTCGGAGTCTGGTGCGGGCCGGGGTAGTAGCAGAGCGGTTCGAGGGCGTACCGGACGACCTGCTCGGCGAGGTCTTTCGGGGTGTAGTGGGCGCCGGCGCTGCGGCGGGACGGGGTTTCGATGACCAGCAGTCCGCCGTCGAGCACCACCAGGGGGCGGCCACGCAGGTCGCGCCGGGTGATCGGCGCCCGGCGGCGCAGCCGTACCCGCAAATCTTCGTCATCAGGGGAGACGGCGCGCAACAGGCGGTCGGCGTCCTCGGGTGGCGGCGCCGCCAACTGCTTCGCCAGCTTGTTCGGGCTCGGTGGTACGGCGGCGGGCTGCTCCCGCTTCACCCAGGCGAGGATTGCGTCGGCTAGCTGCGCGGGTGTGGTCGACTCGCCGGCGAGTCGTTCCAGCACCGGCAGTGGGATCTCGGGTTCGGAGCCGGACCTGCCGGTCAGGCCGATCTGGACACCACGGACCCGCGCACAGGAGTAGCCCAGCAGGCCCTCGTAGATGTAGCCGATCTGCTCCACGTCGATGTCGCGGAAGGAGATCCGGCGGGCGTCGGTCGCGGTGAGCTGGGCGACCTGCACCGAGCGCAGTACGTGCAGCATCGCCAGGTCGGAGACGCTGACCGCGAGGGCGCCGGCCTCGTTCGACGCGGTCAGGAACGGGAACCGGCCCGGGTCGAACAGCGAACCGCCGTACGCCGGCATCCGGGCGTCCTCAAAGGACGCGCCCCGGTACAGCGCCTGACTGGTCGCGAGCAGCCGGTGCCAGGTGAGGTATGTGCTGTCCAGCGACTCCTCGCCCTCGTGAAGTTGCCGCTGCTCCAACGCGTCCAGTTCGCCGCTGATCCCGTACGCCTGCCGGAACAGCTGGCTGGCCGGGAGCAGGCCGCGTTCCTCGGCGAAGAGCAGGAACACCACCCGCATCATCACCGTCACCGCGGCCGCGTAGATCTCGTCCGCGTCGGCGGGAAGCGGGTCGGGCAGCCCGGCGCGGCGCGCCTTCGTGGCAGCCTCGGAGAACGCCTGGATCAGCAGCTCGACCGCGCGGCGTACCTGGGTGCCTAGGGCTTCGGTGATCTCCTCGGCCTCGGCGATCGACTGGGCGAAGAGGTTCGGCAGCCGCTCCTCTGGGGCACCGCCGACGAGGTACTGCCGGGCGATCACGGTCAGGAACGCGTTGCGGGTCAGCGGCTCCTCGACCCAGGTGAGCGCGTCGACGATGCCGGACGCGACCATCGCCTTGGGGCGGGCGCACACTAACGCCCACCAGCGACCGTCGGTGACGATGCCGATCTCGACGCCGCTGCCGCGCAGCATCTCCTCCATCCGGTCGATCGCCGTGGCCGCCCAGCCGTCCGTACCGGTGTCGTGCAGGCTGCCGCACCTGTCCACCACACTGACCAGTGCGCCGATGCCGTTCGGCCCGCGCAGCACGCCCGCCGGCCGCACCGTCACCCGCCGGTCCGGGGACGTCGCGACGGCACCCGCAGCATGATCCGGACCCCAGACCAGCAACTCCCGCCAGCCGACGACATCGCGCAGCACCGTCCGCACCCAGTCGTCACGTACGTCCCGGTACTTCTGCTGAACCGACTCCTCGTCGGGGTCGAGGTCGAGCGCCTCCCAGGCGTGGTCGAAGGCCGGCTTCGCCACCCGCAGTACGTCCAGCCGCTCCGGGTCCAACGCGGGCATGCCCTGCGGCCACACCCGCTTCAGCGGCGGGATCGCCAGGAACGGGCCGTCGGTCTCCACCAGCTCCAGCCACGCCCGGTGCAGGTCGGCCGTGGACGGTGCCCGCCTGGTCCTGCGTACGGCCGGCATCAGCGCTGCCCTCCTCGATACGCGTCCTGCGGGGTCAAGGCGAAGACGACGGCCGCCGCCGTGGTGTGCGGCTTCACGTCCCGGTACCGCTCCGCGATCGCCGCCACCTCCCGGCGTTCCTCGCCGTCGAGGGCGTCGAGCCGGTGGCGCATCGCGTCGATGTCCCTGCGGCGTTGCCACGCCTGGTCGTCTGGGAACAACGCGAGCTGCGCCTGCATCTCGGCGGTGGTCAACTGCTCCAGCGACTCCCGCAGGTTACGGCGGAACGCCGCGAAGATCTCTCCCGCCCGTACGGAGTCCGCCTCCCGGCGCTTGTCCAGTTGCTCACTGACCCGCTGGTGCCGAGTCTCGGCACGGCGGGTCATTGAGTCGAGCAGCCGCGCCCGAAGCGGAGAGTCCGACGCGCTCCACTCCGCGGTCCATTCCTCGCGTACCTGCTCTGGGGCGAGGACCAGCCGCTCGCCGTCGAGTGCCTGTTCGAGCAGCTCCTCGGCGCGTTCCTCGGCGATCGCGCGCCGGCCCCGCAGCCGTACCCCCGCCAGAAACACCTCTTCGTGCAGCCGCAGGCCGCCGCGCCCCACCAGCACCATCCGGGTGACCGCCGCGACGAAGGACTCCTCCAGTCCGTCGACCACAACCGCGGTGACCCGGTGCAGCGGCGAATCCGCGCTCCATAGCGACCGGCGCAGCAGCCGCTGCGCCTTCTTCACCAGCGGGTGCCCGAGGTGGACGTACACCAGGTCCTTGCGTCCCGAGGCGGCCTTGTCGTCGAACGTCACCGGCCGCAGTACGCCGGGCTCCGAGCGGGTGTCCAGACCCGTCAGCGCCGGCTGCCACGCCGGACCCAGCGACGGCACCTGGAACACTCCCGCGTCGGTACGGTCGTCGCCAATCTCGACCAACGCCGGCTGATGACTGATCCGCAGTGCCGTGTCGACCACGCGTCGCAGGTTCGCCGGCTCCAGGTGCAGCCGGGTACGGCTCTCGTCGTACCCCTGCTCCAATTGGGTCAGCCGAGCGTTGAGGTCCAAGCCGCCGGCCAGTGCCCTGGTGATGACGGCGTTGCCGTCCACAGTCGCCTTGCTACGCCGGAGAGTCCTGCTGCGCGAGAAGTGCTCCTGGACCTCATGGGCGATCACCTGGTTGACCGAGCCGAGGTCGCGGGCGACGGTCACCACCTTCCGCGCGATCCGTCCCATGAACTCCATGTCGGCCGCGTACATGGTCGCCGACCGGTCCGGCAGGAAGTGGTAGATCAGCGGAGTCTCGTGCTGGCCGTACCGGTCGATGCGGCCGATCCGCTGCTCCAGCCGGGACGGGTTGAAAGGAACGTCCAGGTTGATCAACCGGTGGCAGTGGTCCTGCAGGTCGATGCCTTCTCCGGCGGCGTCGGTCGCTAGCAGCACGCGTACCGGGTTCCTCGACGGGTCCGTGGTGAAGTGCTCCCGGATCAGTTCGCGTTCCTCAGGCGGGGTCGAACCCTGGATCACCTCCAGAGCGTCGCCGTAGCCATGCTGGATCAGCACCCGGCGTACCCACTCCAGGGTGTGCGCGTACTCGGTGAACAGGACCACCCGCTCGTTCAACCAGAAGCCGTCGGCTCTACAGATCGCCTCCAGAGTGGCGATCAACCTGGTAAGCCGCGAGTCGGGTCGACACTCGAACCCGAGGCCCCACTCCGCCAGCCGTTCCAGCTCGCCCGGTTGAGCCGATACCAGCGGATCGGTGGACTTGCTGCGGCGGAGCGCGGTGGCTTCGTCCTGCTCCCACCGCCCCTCTTCCTCGTCGGACTGCCCCTCGCCGAACAGGTCGTCGTAGTCCGCCTCCGTCGGTGTCCGTCCGGTGACCCGGGTCGCCAGGTAGGACTGCAGGGTCATCCCGAACGCCCACGGGCTGGACAGGAACCGCTTCTTGAACAGCATCGCCGTTATGTCCCCCGAGGCGCCCCTGCCGTTAGCCTTCGCGCTCTCGGTGAGAATCCGATCCAGCAGCGAGAACATCTCCTGCTCGTCGGCGGCCGGGGTGTACGGGATGGTGCGCAGCTCGCGGGGCCGGAAGCCCTTCTCCGGCAGGTCGGCCTTGAGCCGCCGTACGGTCACGTCCCGCAGGGCGCGCTCGTCGAGCAGGGCGCCGCGACTGAACCGCCGCGAGTCGATCATCTCCAGCAGCGCGGTGAACGACTCCGGGTGCCCGTTGTGCGGCGTCGCGCTCAGGAACAGCCGGTGCTCGCACTTGTCCGCCAGCTCCCGTACGGCGAGCGTCCGCTGGGTGTCGAGTGCGTATCCCCGACCGCCACCGATCACAGACGGGCTCGCCGGCGCGACGTGGTGCGCCTCGTCCACGATCAGGATGTCGAAGGCGTACCGGCGGGCGGTGATCGAGCTCGTCGCCTGCGCGTACACGTCCCGCAGCAGCCGCTGCGCCCGTACCTGGGGAAGCCACGCCATGCTCACGATCACCCTGGGGAACAGCTGGAATGGGTTGGCGTGCAGGCCGTACCGGCGGCGTACCTCGCGCATCAGGTCGCTGTTGACGATGGTGAACTCCAGGCCGAACTTGTCCCGCATCTCGTCCTGCCACTTCAACGCCAGGCTCGGCGGACACACCACGACTGCGGTCCGGGCCCGGTGCCGCAGCAGCAGCTCCTGCAGGACGAGACCGGCCTCGATGGTCTTGCCGAGCCCCACGTCGTCGGCCAGCAGCAGGTTGGTACGCGGCGCCGACAACGCCCGGCGCAGCGGCTCCAACTGGTACGCCTCCACGGTGACACCACTGTGGAACGGAGCCTGCAGCCGGCGGTCGTCGGCCGAGGTGACCGCTCCCCACCGCATCGCGTCGACGAAGCCGGCGAGCGTGTTCGGGTCGTCGAATGCATCAGGGTTGATCTGCGTCGGCAAACCCTGGGCTGGCGTGACGGTGTGCCCGACCTCCAGCTCCCACACCACGGTCAACTCCTCGCCGAGGCGGTCCTCGTCGAGTGCCTGAAGCGTTACCGCGTGGTTGAGGGCGGCCACCGACTCGTCGGCCGGGCTGCGAGGCAGCCCCTGTTCCTCGACCTGTGCGACCGCCCAGACTGAACCGCGTACCTCGACGACCTGGCCGGGTTCGGGGACTGTCGTGACGAAACTCGGCGACGCCGCTGTGGCTGAAGTGGTCACGACAAGACCCTACCGACGGTTGCCCCGCCGTCACCTCCCCTGGCGCCAGAAGCACCGCACATCCGTCCGGCGACGGATCAAGGGTCAACGGACCGCAGCTGAGGTTCCCTCTGGACAGGACACCCTGAAACCAGACAGCAATCCCTTTGGTCGAGCCGGGCTGACCTCGCTGCCGCTCACCCCCGCTGCCGCCACACCGGGCGGAGTTTCCCTTCCAGATTCACCGCCACCTCTGTGTACGCCGAGAGCAGCACCGCCCGCCGGTCGGTGATGTCGCAGCGCTGCCACCGCCTCAGCTCCTCCGCTGTCACCGGCAGGTTCTTGCGGGCCACCCGCAGGTCGGCATGCAGGGTCACCGCGCACCGGATCAGCGCGCCCAGCAGCAGGTCCGCCTCAGCGGCGGCCGCGTCGATCGCTACCTGCTGACAACCCGGCCCACAGTGGTACGCCCGCCGCCCCACCGCCAGCGCCGCCACCATCGGCCGCCGGCACCGTACACAGCGCAACAGCCCCCGCAGCAGGTACGGGTCGGCCACGCCCACCCATCCCGTCACCACCCGGCCACCACTGCCGCAGCGATCAAGCCGGTCGCCACCACGACCAGCGCCAGCGCCAGGAGCAACCCGGCGAGGCGAGGCGGAGGTGGCGGCGTCCCCAGCACCGCGTCGGCGACCCGCCGGTCCGGACACGGGTACCGCTCCCGGCACGCCCGGCACCGCCCCTTCCGCGGATTGCGGGTGTGCACCGCCGCGATCGACCGCGCCACCGCCGCATCCCCGCCGTACGGCACCGGCCGGTTCTCCTCCTCGTACACCGCCTACCTCCTCGCTCGGTCTCAGATCTGACGAGCGTGGCGGGCCTCAGCGGCGGCGCCCATGGCGTCCAGCCCATGTCCAGGTGACATGACGGGCCTCGCGACCGGTCACGGATCGCAATATCCTCACTCCACACGAGTGACGATCTGACGGTGTACGGGGGCGGTAGACGTGGCGCTACTAACGATCCCTGGCGACTTCTGGCCCCGCCCCCCGGTACGCGATGCGCTGCGCCGCCGCGACATCGGCGCTCTGTTTCACCTGTTCAAGCGGTACGCCGGCGCCAGCCAGACCCGCATCGGCACCGCCGTCGGTCTGGAACAGGGGTACGTCAGCAAAGTCATGACCGGCCGCCGCACCATCACCGCCATCGACGTCCTGGAACGCATCGCCGACGGTTGCGCCATGCCCGACGAGTCCCGCATGCTCCTAGGCCTCGCCCCTCGACTGTCGTCATGGAAGCCGGCAGGGGCGCACATCTCCGACTCGGCGAACGGAGACGATGGAGTGCTGCGCAGAAACCTTCTCATGCTCCCGCTGGCCGGTATCGCCCTCGACATACCGGACGGCGCGATTGGTCGACGGATCGGTTCGCGAGTGCCCACCCAGCTTCGGCAACGCGCGGCTCGACTCCGCCGGCTCGATGGCGTCCTCGGTGGCGGCGACACCTACCGTGCCTACCTGTCCGAATACCGAGCGACGGCGACACTGCTCAAGAACGGTCGCTACACGGAGCAGACCGGCCGGGAACTGCTGTCGGTGCTCGCCGAGCAGGCTCAGCAGGCAGGTTGGGCCGCATTCGATGCCGGGTGGCACGCACAAGCCACGGGCTTGTATAAAGCCAGCCTGCGCGCGGCCACCGATGCGGAAGACCAGCCTCTTGCTGGTAACGCCTTGGCATTCCGCGCATACCAGATGCTCGACCCCGACCCCCACGGCGCGGTCGAGCTTGCGAAAAGCTCGTGCCGAGTCGCTGGAGAGGATGCACACGGCAGAGTGCAAGCTCTGCTACACGAACGCCTGGCCCGTGCGAACGCTGCGGTGGGAAATGCCACAGCAGCCCAGAGCGCGCTCGCCACCGCCGAAGCCTCACTGCGCGACGTCACCGGCTCTCAGCCCGACTGGGCGAGCTGGGTCGACCGCAATGAGCTGTTGATCATGGCCGGTCGATGCTGGACCGCCCTGCGACGACCACTCCGTGCGGCTCCGTTGCTGGAACGCGCGCTCGCGGACTTCGCTGATGCTCACGCCCGGGACAAGGCCCTCTACCTGTCCTACCTCGCCCAGGCTTACCTATCGGCTGGCGAGGTCGAGCAGGCCGCCGAGATCGCCAGTCGGGTCTGGCGCCTCTCCGAAGGCGTTGCCTCCGTACGTCCCCGGGCGACGGATGGCAGCCCTCAAGGGGTCTCGCCGAACACCGGATGCTGCCTTCCGTTGCGGACGTCCTCGATCGAACGAGAGCCTGAGTCAGTCGGCGACTTCCCGGCCCGTTGAGCGCCGAATCCACGACAGGTACGCCTCAGACCCCGCCGCGATCCGCACCGCGCTGATCTCCGGGTTCTTCCAGGGGTGATGCTGCAGCAGGTGGGCTTCCAGGTCGGCGTACCGGTCCTCAGTGGTCTTGAGCAGCAACTGCCACTCCTCACCCGTACCGAACTCGCCCAGGTGCCAGAACACCGACACCAACGGGCCGGCGATCTGCGCGCCCGCCGCCAACCGCGCCTCCACTGCCGACCGCGCCAACGCCACTGCCGCCTCCCGGCTCTCCGTCGCCGTCGAGACCTGGAGAAATCGCGTCATGCGCACAGCGTAGCGGCCTGCATATCAGTGCATCCGTAGCCAAAGTGGACTCGACCGTCTCGTTCACGCATGACGATAGGACGCCGAAGCTGGCCCGGATGGTTGGTTCTGGAGGTCGCGCCGATAGGGCGGCGGGTGCGAGCCGGATGCCAGGCGCTTCCTGGCAAGGCGGACGACGAAGCCTGTGGCGGAGCCACCGGCGAGGAGG
>JBOGDE010000005.1:0-44573 GCA_050701695.1 Micromonosporaceae bacterium | reverse complement strand
GCGCTGCCCAGCGGCCGGCCGGGCACGCCGGCCGGCGAGGTGGTCCAGCCCGGCGGCACGCTGCGGGACGGGTCGCTCGCGGACGCGTCGATCGACCAGCCCGGGCAGGCGCACACGTACCGGCTCAACCTCGGGAACGCGACGGTGATCCGGTTGCACGACGTGACCGGCGCGCAGCACAGCGGCAGCCTCCGGATCGAGCTGCAGGGCCCGGACGCGACCGGCTCGCCAGGCTTCACCGTGACCAGCAACAACCAGTGGCGGGTCGCCAAGGGCGGCGCGTACACCCTGAAGGTGTCCCGAGCGGATAACGACACCGGGCGGTACGGCTTCCGGCTGGTCACCGCGAAGGAACGCCGCATCGACGCGGCGATCGGCGACACCATCACCGGCAAGCTCGACGTGCCCGGCCGCGTCGACCTGTACGTCCTCAAACCGACGAAGAAGACGCAGGTCTACCTCGCCGACGGCACCGGCTGCGAACTCGAGGTCGCGCTGGTCGACGAGTCGCCGGCACCGCACGTGTACACCCCGTCCCGCCCGTGCTGGGACATCACGCTGGGCATGGTCGAGCCGGGGAAGGCGTACCTGCTGATCGTCTGGTCCGGCCCCGGCGCGACCGCGGACTACTCGTTCCAGATCGCCAACCGTTGAGTGGGGAACCGAGTGTGTCGACTTTGGACAACCACTCCAGGTCCGCAGCCACTCGGCGATCTCATCGACCGCAGCCAAGAAGGAAGGCCGTTGCGTGGCCCCCGCACAGCAGCCTAGCAGATTGCTGCGGCCACCGTGCTACCCCCTCGCCTGCTGCGTCCAGTGTGGAGAAAGCCGCGAGGGCCATGTGACGCTAGCGCGGGAAATCACGGTTGAGCTTCCAGCTCCACGATCGGTAGCGTGACGGCCACGCCAAGTCGCCTCGGTCTTGGGAGGAGTGGCCGGAGGATCAGTCCAGAGTGGTAGTCGCTGAGGGGAGGGTCTTGTGGCAAGACCCCTCGGGCCAGTCCTTGGCTGGCTCGTCAATATCGATCTTGGGAGGTTCTAAGTGGTTGCACTAGACGTGGTTCTAAACAGGTTCGACGCGTCGAAGGAGAAGGTTCGTAAAGAGATCAGGGAGGGCTTCTTCAACGCCGACGGGAGCCTGCGCATCAGCGAGACAGAGCTGCGTACCTGGATCGCCGATCGTGCCGTGGACGAGCTCAGAGTGGTGTTCCAACTGTCGGCGGTGCTGTCAAAGAGCGCTCACCTGATCCCGCCGCACATCCTGGTGCAGGTCACCGAGCAGATGTCCGACGAGGCGCGTCATTTCGACATCCTTCGGTCGCTCGTTCCGCAAGACCTGCACCACGTAATCGACTCCAAGGTGGCTGAGCTGCCGGCTGCCCTCGCCTCGGATGGGCATTGGGCATCGCTGCTCGCCGCTGTGGAGCAGGGCTACCCGTTCGCGGCGTTGCTGGACATCAACATCGTGCACGAGGGCTTTTCCGCCGCGGCTATCGAGGAGCTGCGGCACATCCCGTTCGAGGACATCCGCGACGCGTACGCCGGGATCGGTGTCGATGAGGAGAAGCATCACGAGTCGGGTCGCGAACTGCTGCTGTGGCTGGTGGGGGCGTCAGAGCGCCACGCCGCGGGGCAGGTAATCGACACGGCCCACGAACGGGCGGTCGAGGGGGGTGCGATGTCGTGGAGCTGGCCGGCCAGCACCACGTCGGACATCGTGGAAACCGCCCACGAGCGCGCGGTTGAAGGTGGCGCGATGTCCTGGAGCTGGCCGGCCAACACACCCTCCAAGTCCGACGGGTAACGGCCGGTTCGAGGGGGGAACAGCGCGGTGCTGAGTGAGAGTCAACGGCGCTTCTTCCGGCTGAACGGATACCTGCCCATCGGGCAGGTATCCGTTCCCGCCGAGGTCGCGAGGCTAAAGCGCGAGATCGCCCGTCTAGTGGGGGAATCGGACGACACAACGCGGGCCGTGCCGGAGGACCACCTCATGCGATCACGCAACTCAGGGCCCGACGGCACGGAAGGTCATGTCCGGGTTGCGTTGCATCTGTGCCATCTCAACCAGGTCTTCCGGCTGCATGCTCTCAAAGCGCGCGTGGTGGCGACGGTGCGAAGCATCTTCGATGAGGAGCCCGTGGTGCTAACGAGTTTGCTGTTCAACAAGCCTCCGGGGATCGGCGAGGCGCTGACGCTGCACCAGGATCTGCCGTACTACCCGTATCTGCGGGATGACGATCTTGTCACCTGCTGGACCGCACTCAACGACGTCGACCGGGACAACGGGTGTCTGGAGTACCTTCCGGGCAGCCACCGGACACGAAACCCGCACCGTCAAACGGGCCTTCAGCAAGCGCTCGACATCGACCCCGCCACGGTAGACATGTCAACGGCCGTGGCGGCGCCGCTCAACGCCGGTGAGGCGGTGCTCCACCACGGGCTCACGATCCACCGCAGCGCGGCGAACAGCAGTCAGCGGCCCAGGATGGGTTTGGCCGTGCTGTACATGCGGATGAGCGCCACCGTCACGCTCGCGGATTTCCCTTACCCGGTGCTGGTTCCTGACCCTCCGGGGCTTCGGCTCAAGGGGGACGGTGACCGTGGCTGACCTCGATGATCTGGGCCGGACAGCGCTGGTGCCGTTCTGGGCCCGCCTTCAAGACGCCCGATCGGTGAGCCCGGTCCTGGCTGACAACGCAGCTGTGTCCCTTGCGGACCGTGTCCGCGAGCGGTTCGGTGAGATCGACGTCGGCTGGTCTACCCGAGTGGGATGTTGCCTGAGGAATCGGATCGTCGACGAGTGGGTCGCACGGATTGTCGGTGGTGACACGGGCCCGGCGGTTGTCGTCGACATCGGAGTCGGCCTGGACACGCGGCTGCGGCGACGCCCCGACATCGCCGCGCGTTATGTCGAGGTCGACAGCGAGCCGGTCATCCGGTTGCGGGATGCCTGGCTGCCGAACACCGGTGCGGTGAGGGTTCGCGCCGACGGCATGCGCCCGACCGAATGGATCGGCCACGTAGGCCGGAACGCGTCGGGGGTGGTCGTGCTGGTGCTGGAGGGTGTGCTCGCGTATCAGACACCGGAGCGCGTCGCGGGGTTCCTGGCGCAGACGACCCAGTTACTCCCGGGGGCCTACCTGGTGTTCGACAGCCTGTCACCGTACTCGGCGTGGTTGGCGAACCGTTCCAGCGAAGCAGCGCAAGGGCGCCCGCGCTACCAGTGGTCCACCTGGCGCACGAGCCGGATCACCGTGGGACGCGCGCGGCTGCGCGTCCTGGAGGAGAAGGGATTCATGGACCTTCCGGCGAGCCTGCGGCGCTCACTCCCGGTGTGGGATCGGCTCCTTCATGCCATGCCGCCGATGCGGCGCTCGTATCGGTTCACGCTTGCCCGGCTTCCAGAGTGAGGGGAGTCAGCGAGGTGTACGACACGTCGCCACCCGTTGCAGTGTCCGACGCCGCCGGCTATCTGCAGGCCGGCGGCGGTATCGATGTACCGAAGGCCGATCAGGCGGCGGAGCTCGCTGGCCGGCTGGCCGAGGCAGACCGCCTGACTTGGTCGGGTGACACCGCGGCGGCACTCGCCGTGCTGGAAAGCGCCTTGGCGCCGCCGCTCTCGGACGTTGAGCGGTACAGCGTGGGCGAGGGGCTGCTCAGAGCCTCGAATTGCCGGCGCGGTTGGAAACTGTACGACCTGCACCCCTCCCGAGCGGTCGACCGACTACGAACCGTGCGGCGATGGGACGGTCAACCCTGCCCGCTCCTGATCGTGTTAAGTGAGCAGGGCTTCGGAGACGCGATCCAGTTTCTGCGGTTCGTTCCTCATGTCGTTGTGCGGGCCAACGCCGTCGTGGTCGCCGTCCACGACGAGCTGTTCGAGGTAGCTGCCGGTTCCCCCGTGCTGCGTGGCTGCACTGTGATCAGGAAGTCCACAGCACGAAGGACCCGGTGGCCCGCCGAGGCGCGGTGGGAGCGACTCATGTCCATCCCCGCCAGGCTTCGCCACCCCGACCCAGGCGTCGCAGGCCCGTACCTTCTGCCACCGGAATCGCCGTCGGTGACCATTCCATCGGCTCCACCCGGCGTTCTGACGATCGGGGTGGCGTGGCGGGCCACGTACCGGAGAGGCTTCCCCAACCGGTCCTTCCCTTCCCGCCTCGCGCGGGTGCTCCTGGACCCAGGTAACACTAGAGTCATCACCCTCCACCGGACCCGAGACATCAGAGCGCTGCCCGACGGCGTCGAAGAGTTCGGCATCGGCAACTTCGCCGACACCGCCGAGGTGATCTCACAATGCGATTGCGTGGTAACCGCCGACACCGTCACGGCTCATCTCGCGCCCGCGCTCGGTGTACCGACCCTGATCTGCCTGCTCCACCGACCGGACTGGCGTTGGGGCACGCCTGCGAATGCCACACGCTGGTACGCCGCCGCCGACCTCATCTTCCAAGACGGGAACCGGACATGGGAGCCGGTGCTCGCGACAGCCGCCCGGCGGATCTCGGAGATCACCGCAATGTCGACCACCCAGGCACCTGGTGTGGTAGCCGCGGATACGAGGGTGAGATGAGCGACGATTCGCCGGCAGCCTTGGCAAGACAGCTCGCAGCGGCGTTCGCGGTTCCCGCCGAGTTGGTCGGGGAACTTGCGGATCTGCACCGTCGACAGTGGAATCTGGAGGATCTCGCCAGACAGCCAGGCGCTTCTGCTGACCGGATCGCCGCGGCCAAGGCGGAGATCGATGCCAGCAACACAACGCGGCACCGCCTGATCGACTCCATCGACGCCCACGCCACCGTTGCCAGCTCGGGACTGCCCGGCCGCTACTACTCCGAGACCATCGGCGAGATGTGCGACCGGCTGCTGATTCTCGACCTCAAGCGGAGAGCACTGGCCGCTCTCCCCCCATGGGACCGACCAGCCGACAGCGGTGGACCGGCCGGACTGCAAGGCATCACAGCCGTGTGCCGCCACCTGTCGGCCGTAATAGGTCAACTCCTGGAGGACGTGGCCGCGGGGCGTGCGGAGCTCCCGCCACGAGTCGGCGTGAAGGTCTACAACGGCTCAACCACGGATGACGCAGCCGTCATGTCGAACCCGCTGGTGATACCAAGCTCTGCGGCAGGAGGGTGAGCGGAATGACAACCGGCGAGCGCACGAAGTCACCACTCGCGATGTTCGTGCAGGACTTCCACCAGACTGGCTTCGGCGTTATACGACGAGCCATCGACGCAGCCGCGGTGACGAAGTTACGAGGTCTGCTTGCTCAGTTGCTCGGAGCGCTACCTCCCAACGGTCCGTCGCCTCTGCAACGACTGCTGCCGAACATCGTCGAACGCGACAGATGCTTCGCCGATCTCGCGTCCAGGCCCCCGCTCGTGGAAACCCTCCGCGAGATCTTCGCAGTGGTGCCTCACCTCGTGTGCTCGTACGGCCATGAAAAGCCGCCGCGCACCGGTGCGCACACCGCTGCCCACTCCGACGTGGCGCACTTGCCGGGTGTGCCGCACCACCAGTCGCTGCTGATGGTCAAGGTCATGTGCGCGCTGACACCCATCCGGCAGGGTTCGGGAGGGACCGTGGTGCATCCCGGATCGCACCGGCAAGATCCGACCAGAGCCAATGCCGACGAATCGGCCAAAGCGCACTACGCGCTCCTTGAGCCGGGAGATCTCCTCCTCTTCCACGCCAACATCCGGCACACCGCCACCAGCAACACCTCTTCCGACCCGCGGTTGAGCATCTGGTTCGTGTACGCGCTGCCCTGGATGAGGATCTTCCCCGGGTACGAGCACAGCGACGAATTCCTCGCCACGATACGACCGCGGTTAGCCCGCGAACCGCACCTGCGCTCGATCTACGGCCTGGAGGACCCCTACGCGACCGGCTCTTGAGGATCCGGTGAGCTAACCGTCCCCGTCACAGGCGCAGGCGCGCGTTCAACTCGCGTGCGAGCGCGTCGATGACATCGGCACGTGCCGCGGCGATGTCCTCAGCAGTGAGGGTGACATTCTCGGGGCGCAGGATCACCCGCAGCGTCAGCGACTTATGCCCCTCCGGTACTGAAGCGCCGCGGAACTCGTCAACAAGGGCCACGCGGTGGATCAGTTCGTTCGCGCCGATGACGGTGGGGACGACCTCGCTCCACCGTACGGTGTCGGTCACGATGAAGCTCAGGTCGAAGTCGGCCTCGGGGAGCTCGGGTACCGTCTGGTACCGGTTATCTCTCGATGGGTGCGCGGTGAGCTTGTCGAGGTTCAGTTCGAAGCAGGCCACCTGGGCTTTGTCGATGCCGGCGATTCTCCGGCACCGCTTGGTCAGTAGCCCGACCGCGCCGACCGGGTTGCCGCCAGAGATCACCGCCAGCCGGGCCGACCTGTCCGCCCATACTGGTCCGTCCGTCTCGGCGAAGCTCAGGTCTGTGAGATGGCAGTACCGGGCCAGCATCGCAAGCGTTCCCTTGGCCCGGCGGAACAGCTCGGCGCCGTCGTCGCCGACGATCACACCGGCGGCCAGGGACCCTTGTTGTGGCAGCGGTTCGAAGATCCCGCGGTACGGCGTGGGCGGCTCCGCGGCGAACACGGTGCCGACCTCGAACAACGCGAACGATTCGCTGTAGCGCAGGTTGCCGACCACGGCCTCCAGCAGGTTGGGCACCAGGGACGGCCGCAGGGAGTCACGGTCGGGCGCGGGCGCACCCTCGAACCGCAGTGTGTCCTGTTTGCTCAGCCCGGTAGCGAGCAGCAGATGGTCAGCGACCCAGGGGTAGGTAACGACCTCTTGCTGGTCGCCGCGGGAGGCGAGTTGCTCTCGGATCACCCTGTGCAGGGGGCGCCAGTCGAGCTGGCGTACCGGGGTGAGCGACACAGTCAACGACGCCGTGGGGAGGTTGTCGTACCCGTGGATACGCGCGACCTCTTCAACGATGTCGTGGGGTAGCGACACGTCCCCGGTGGACCGCCATGTGGGCGCCGTGATTTCCAGGTGCCTGCCCTCGCCGGTCGCCGAGAACCCGAGCGATGTCAGTGTGTTGCGCACCTCGGTGATGTCGAGGCTCATGCCGACCCGGGTGTCGAGGAACCCGAGATCCATCTGTATCCGCGCAGACGGCGTTGGGTCAAGGTTGACGTCCTGCATCGACTTGATGTCGGCAGCGGGGACAGCCTCTGCGAGGAGCTTGAGGAACAGGTCCACGGCGGCGTCAACCCGCTGGGTGTCCAGACCCTTCTCGAACCGGGCTGACGCTTCCGTGCGCAGCGCCAACCGTTGGGAGACCCGGCGGATAGGTTCGGGTCGGAATGTGGCCGCCTCCAGGACGAACCGGCGACTGGCCGGCGAGACCGCCGAGGACAAGCCGCCCATCACTCCCGCGACAGCGACAGGCCCGGAAGCGTCAGTGATGACCGGGGTGGAAGACTCCACCTCTCGGCTTTCACCGGTGAGCAGCTCCAGCTTCGCCGCAGACCCGCTACGGACCACGGACAGCGGCAAGGCGACTCTGTCGCTGTCGTACACATGGGTCGGCTGTCCCACCGTGAACATCACGTAGTTACTGAGATCGACGCACAGGTTGACGCTGCCTTCCCCGATGCGGGCTAGGCGGCTGCGCATCCAGAGCGGAGCCTTGTCGTTTGCGTCGAGGCAGAACTCGACAACCACCAGCCGGCGGCACAGGTCACTGTCGAGTTCACCCACCAGGGCCTCGGCGTGGGGTGGCCGGACCGCCGCCTCCAACGGCTTGAGTTCCCGGCCGTAGATCACGGCGAGCTCCCGGGCGATGCCGTAGTGGCCCCATAGGTCCGGCCGGTTCGTCAGCGACTTGTTGTCGATCTCCAAGATGACGTCGTCGAAGCCCAGCACGCCAGCCAGCGGGCTGCCAACCGGTGGGTTCAGCTCCGACAGATCCAGCGCCTCGCCAGGACGACTGTCAGGGAACAGCCGTTGCAGACCAACATCAGCGGCTGTGCAGATGACACCCTCGCTCGTCACGCCGGCGATCTCCACCGGCGACACCTTCGCGGTCGTCTCGTTCCCCGGCGCACCAATCCGGGCGCCTTCAACAGCGACCGCCACGAGGAGGCCTTCGGACAAACCCTTGGCGCGCGTAACCACCTTGAGTGCCCCGGTTGCTCCGACATCGCAGGTCGCAACAACGCGACCCTGGTCGTCCAGCGGCTCCAGCGCGCTGACCCGTCCCACAACCACCCGGTCCAGAGACCTCGCCAGGTCGACGTACCCTTCCACCTCGACCGTCTTGAGCGTCAGCTCATGGGCCAAGTCCGCAGCGGCCAGGTCGGCCGGCAGATCGACGAAATCGCGCACCCACTCCAGGGATACCTTCACGACACCAGACTCCTACTTGAACTGCGCGAGGAACCGCAGATCGGCGCTGTGCATCAGGCGCACGTCGTCGATCCCATACCGCATCATCACCAGCCGGTCCAATCCAACATTGACGTAGAATCCGGTCCACTCATCCGGATCAAGCCCCCCGGCTCGCAGGACGTTCGGATGCGGCGGCCCTCCCGGCATCACCTCAAGCCAGCCGACGTTCTTGCAGGTGCGGCAGCCTGCACCGCCGCACACCTGGCACACCATGTCGATCTCGAACCCCGGCTCGACGAACGGGAAGAACCCCGTGCGCATCCGCGTCTTCACCGGGCGGCCGAATACCGTATCCAGGATCGTGTCGACCAAGAACTTGCCGGCGGTCAGCGGTACGTCCCTGTCGATGATCAGCACCTCGTACTGGAAGAACGCGCGCTCGTGCCGGGCATCAGCGGTCTCGTTGCGGTACACCCGACCGGGATACACGAACTTGAACGGCGGCGTGTGCTCGCGCATGTACCGGACACTGGCGCCGGTCAGGTGGGGGCGCAAACACAGCCGGTCGCTGCCGGTCTTCCCCGCCGAGCCTTCCAACCAGAACGTGTCCATGCTCTCCCGCGCCGGATGATCCGGGGGGAAGTTCAGGTGGTCGAACTCGAACAGCTCCGAGCTGATCTCCGGGCCCTCGTACACCTCGAAATTCAGGGCGGCGAACGCATCGTTGAGGTCGTACATCATCTGAATCGTCGGGTGCAGCCCCCCCGAATTCACCGTCAGGCCTGGCAGCGTGACGTCAAAAGGGGCGGCCAACGCCGGCTCGGAGTCCAGCAGCTCACGCTCCCGGTCCCGCAGCGCCGCCTCCACCTCCTGCTGCGCCGGGCCCAACGCCGCGCCCACCCGCTTACGTCCCTGCGGGTCCCCGAGAGACCCGATAGCCCGCCGTACAGCAAGCAGCGACCCCGACCGGCCGACGATCTCACGACGAACATCGTCCAGGTCGGCCATCGTCCGCGCACCACGGATCGCCACGAGTGCCTGCTCGCGGAGGCTCGCGAGTCTCTGAAGAAGATCACCTTCTGGCTGGCCGGTCATCGACATCTCTCGTCCAGACTGGGTTGATAGGGCACACGGGGAAGGGCTTCGAATCTATCTGACCGCTATCGCGGCGCGGAGCAGGCCACGCACAACCTGTCATTTCGCGCCGCCCAGCGTGGAGGAGGCACCGTATGGCAGCGGTTCACCCTAGTCCCCAGATCCGGGGCAACAGCGGTTGGCTGGATCGACGGCGTCCATGTGGGCCGTTCCGACCGTAAATATGAGCAATCTTCGTAAACCCGCGGGGCTACCTTCAGCTCAGGCGCACGAGAGGTAGATCTGGAAACGGCACCTCACGCTGACTGCCCGCCGCCTGCTCTCTCGCGAACCGCTCCAACCATCGCATGGCGTCGCGAACCCGGTCAGGCCGCGGCGCCCGGAAGTCCGCCAGGGTGTACTGGGCCACGAGCTGCACCCGCGGATGCCAGGAGGCCAGCATGGGATGTTCAGCGGCCAGAACGAACCGGTTCGCCGGATTCATGCGAAGCTGCTCCTCGGAGATCCGCTCGATCGCCTGACGATTGTCGGGGTGGAGAACACCGACCCACAGCGGCGCGGGCTGCGTGCGGTACGGCTGGCGCCGGAAGATCTCTTCCGCCACGTAGCTCTGCCGCAGGGCCGGCAGGGTATCCGGATCGTCTTGGAACTTGTCGTTGGTGGCCGTGACGTTGTAGACCGCGAGCTCCCGGTCGTAGAAGTACCTCAATGCGGGCGGCGTCAGCTCCACCAGCGGCGTGTAGTACGCGACGTCGGCGCACACCTGCACCCAGTCGCCGTCAACCTTGAGATCATCCGGATCGATCTGTCGGAACATCCATGCCTTGAACGAGCGCAGATGACTTGGATGCCAGTTTCGGGTCCAACGCAGCCGCGGTAAGTCAGAGGCGGATCGGTACGCCGCTGGAAGGTCCGTCGAGCGAAAATGCGACCACGTCCGCCACCGATGCCGTGCCACCCGATGCTGGGACCAAACCAGGTCTAACCGCATGTGAAGCCGAGCCAGGTCGCCGGCCGCATCCGTGGATAGAAGTCGGTCATCGCCATCGAGTTCGACCACCACATCATGGTCGTCAAGATCTGACACGGCGTCGTAGAAGTTGGCCATCTTGCCGCGGCGATGGCTGACGGTATGGACCGTGAACAGTTCAGGGCGCTCGACAGACCAACTTGCAGCGACCGCGCCGGTGTCCTCCTCGGACGCATCGTCAACCACAACACAGCGGGTCTTCGGGTAGGTCTGGGCTGCGACCGATCGCAGACACCGGTCGAGCAAGCGGGCGTTGTTGCGAACCGTCACCACGAACACCAGCCGAGGCTGCTTCTGCGAGACCGTCTCGTCCTTGCCGCTACCCGGCGTCAGCATCCCACAGCCTTTCGTCTCATCGGGGAGTCGACGCCACGGTAGTTGTGGCTCTTGGTTGAGCGCCATGAGGCTGCGGACCCGCAGTGGCGGTCGGCCGTGTGTCCGCCATCGAGCATTAGCGCCCTTGATGTCGCCGCCAGTAGCTCGGCCAGGGCAGTCGCGGCACTGGGGACGAACTGTTTGGGAAACCGCCGAGCGGCTGGTCGACTCCGCAGTGTCGGTAACCTCCCCACCAACCGGCTCCGCGCGGGTCCGGCTTCACCTCCACCTCGCCGATCGAGCGGGCCGCCGCCGAACTGGCCGGAGAGACCGGCATCACCGTTGCTGCCTACCGCATCCGGGTCCACCAGGCCCGACTACCAGCCGCGACTCTCTCTGCCCACCGGCAGCACGTGTTTCCGACGACACCAAGCCGCGCCACATTCTCGCTGGCTCGGGAGCAGGCTCCGGGATTGGATCTGGGCTCATCCGTAAGACGCCCACCGGCGGGCACGCGCTGCGCCTTGGCCGTTCCGGCATTCTGGTCATCAGATGGGCGAAGTTGGACCACCGACGCCACACCCCTGCGAGACGTGCCCGTACCGCAAGGACGCGCCGTCAGGGGTGTGGGCGGCAGAGGAGTACGAACGGTTGCGCTCCTACGACGCGCAACCCATCTTCAGCCGCCGACGATCCGTCAACGCCACCAACACGACCCGGGCAGCGGGTGGGCACGGATCTGCGCAGGCTGGGCCAGTTGCCACAACGGTGATCACCTGCTGGGGCTACGAATCGCTGTTCTGTGCAGCACGATGGACGCCGAGAGCGTCCAGGCCACGGTGGACCCCGGTCTCCCGTGCCCTGTTCGGCTCGAGTGCCGAGGCTGCCGACCATGGCGAAGCCGCGATTCGGGCTCCTGCTGGGTTGGCTGCGTGAGCGAGTCCACCAGGGTCGACGACAGAGGGTGCAGGAGCTGACCGACCTGCTGCAGGAGTTGGCGGTCGAGTTGGAGGACGACCGACGGTTCACGTCCGCACGGACCGCGGACATGCCGGCGACGGAGGTTATCCACCAGCACATGGCGGCACTACGACCCCGACCAGATGCTGCAACCACGCTGGTCACAGACGACACTGTGCGGCCGGTTACGGGAGCCTCGCGGCCTGGTGGGCGAGACCGGTGACCGTCGTGGTGGGGTCCTGGCCGTGGTCGTGCATCCAGGCCACAGCCGCCAGCTGCCGCATCATCCGGTACGGGGTCCACAACCGGTTCAGGCGTTGCCGCACCGCGCCGCTGGGCTGATATCCGTCCAGCAGCGCCGGTAGCCGGGCAGGGTGCCACGCAGTCATCACCGCGAGTTCCCACACCGGGTCACCCAGGCACGCGTCACCGAAGTCGATCACCGCCGTGACCGTCCCGCTCCGGATCAGCCAGTGTTCGGGGCGGCAGTCACCGTGCAGCATCACCAGCGGCGGCGGTTGCTGGCCGGTGAACGCCTCCAGGAGGCAGGGCCGCAGCCGCGACAGGACCTCGCGGCCGACCAGGCCCCGCCCTTTGCAGGTATCGACTTCGTGGTCGACCCACCAACGGAACAGCGCCCACCAGTCCGACCCGTTACCGGGAATGGACAGCGTGGCGGGTGGGTCGGCGTGATCGTGCAGCCGCCGCAGCAACCCGGCGGCGTGGCGCCACCCGGCCCCGCACCCGGTGTCATCCAACGCCCCGCCGGGCACGTGACCGGTCACCAGCAACGCAGGGCCGCCGCAGTGGACGTGGTCGACTACGTCTGGCACGGGTAGTCCGGCACGGGATGCCGCTGCCATCGCGTCGTATTCCCGCGACAGCCGCGCCGTGTCGGTATCGGCCTTGACCACGACGAGTCGACCGTCGGGGCCTCGGGTGGTGAACACCACCCGCTCATGGTGCGCGACGATCACAGTCTCAACGACGACAGGCCCGTTCCAGCGCTGGCCCAGCCGCGCCTGGGCGGCAGGCATCAGGCCGTTCTGGGCCCAGGGGTCGACATGGGCGCTCACGTTGGTAGTTTGTCCACCCATCCGCGCCGGCAGCCACCGAATTGCGGCGCGCAGGCACGCCGCTCCGTGCAGCGGCTGCCTCTCCTTGCCGCCGACGCCCGGGTGGAGTTGCGCGCCACTCCTGGGCGGCGCCTTCGTGCGGAGCGCTCTTGTCGGACCCTGCCGGGATCCTGTGTGAGAACCCTTCGCCGAACGCAACGGAAGGCTACGCATGCGGTTGATCAGGAGCCTCACGGATGCGTGGGTGGGGATGCGGCAGAGAAGATCCTCGCCCAACCGTCGCCGTCGGGCGTCGCATCACCCTCGGTCAGTCAGAGCCGGCAGATCAGGTCATACGCCAAGCCCGCCGCCCGGCCCGGGCCGCACTATCAAGATCAGGACTTGCCGGCACGGACCCCGCGCTGAACGGACGCGACAACGCGAAAGTGTCCGCGTCGGACGAGCACCACAGGAGCACCCCAGGTCCAAAGAAACCAAAAATGATCAGCGCCTGACCAACGTTTCCGCAGGTCAGACGCCATTTAGCTGGCGCGCCCGAAGGGACTCGAACCCCCAACCTTCTGATCCGTAGTCAGATGCTCTATCCGTTGAGCTACGGGCGCAGACACCCTAGGCGGGCGCCTCAGCAAGTGTACGGTACGCCCGCCCGTACCAGGGCCGAGGGCCGCCGACACCCCAGCCGGGCGTACTTCGAAGATCCTCCAACTGATTGTCCGGCGTAGCCGCCTCACGACAGCATGTGGTCTCCGCTGCCGCCGAGGAGGTCGGACATGGCGCTAACACGTCTCGTCGTCGGGTGCCTGATGGCTGCCACGACCGCGCTGGCCGTCGGGTCGCCGGCACGCGCGGAACAGCGCAGCCTGTACGTCGCTCCGGACGGCACCGGCAGCGCGTGCACCATCACCGAGCCGTGTGATCTCGCCGGGGCGAAGGCGCAGGTGCGTACGAGCGCGCCCACCATGACCGACGACATCGTGGTGAACCTGCTGGGCGGCACGTACCGGCTGGACCACACGATCGAGTTCGACGCCGGCGACTCGGGGCGGAACGGGCACCGGGTGGTCTACCAGGCCGGTACGTCGCAGGCGCCGGTGCTCAGCGGGGGGCGCCGGATCTCCGGATGGACCCGGCACGACAGCACCCGCGACATCTGGAAGGCACCCGTCGGGGACCTGCAGACCCGCCAGCTGTACGTCGACGGCAGCCGCGCCAAGCGGGCCCGCCGGGGCGCCGGCCTGCCGGGGACCGTGGCGTACTCGTCGGCCGGGCACACCACGACCAGCACCCTGCCGCAGAGCTGGAACAACGTACGTGACATCGAGCTCGTCTACAACGACGGCAACGGCGAGGGCAACTGGCGGTGGGCGGAGCCGCGCTGCCCGATCGCGTCGATCACCGGTAGCTCCAGCTCGACCACGATCACGATGGCGCAGCCGTGTTGGGGCAACGTTCTCGCGCCACGCAGCGGCAAGGTCGGCAAGGCCACCGACGTGGAGAACCACTACAGCTTCCTCGACACGGCGGGCGAGTTCTATCTGGACCGGAGCACCGCCGGCGGGCACGTCCTCTACTACAAGCCGCGCGCTGGGGAAGACCTCGCCACCGCTGAGGTGGTGGCGCCGACCCTGGAGTCGGCGGTACGGGTCACCGGCACCGCCGACGCGCCGGTGACCGATCTGGTGTTCCGGGGCATCACGTTCGCCGACACCACGTGGCTGCGGCCGGGCACCACCGAGGGCTTTCCGGAGATCGGCCAGAACACGTACCGGTACGTGGAAGGCGGCGTCGTGAAGCGGGGTCAGCCGCCCGCCGGGGTCGAGGTCCGCTACGCACGAGAGCTGCTGCTGGAGCGCAACCGGTTCCAGCGGATGGGCGGCGCGGGGCTCACGTTGGGCTACGGCAGCCGCGACAACACCGCGATCGGCAACGTCTTCACCGACCTGTCCAGCAACGGCATCCAGGTGGGGCACCCGAAGGCCTACCAGTCGGATGCCGAGCTCGCGGCCCGCAACCTGGTGTCGAACAACTTCGTCCACGCGATCGGCAAGGACTACCCCGGGGCGTACGCGGTCTGGGTCGCCACCGCCCGGGACACCACGATCACCCACAACGAGCTGTACGACCTGCCGCGGGGCGGCATCGCCGGCAACTTCTGGTACATGCGCGGCCCGTCGTCGACCAGCGGCACCGTGGCCAGCTACAACCACATCCACCACTACATGCGGGTGATGCGCGATGGTGGTGGCTTCGACACCAACGGCATGACCAACGGCGTGGACGGCGTACAGCCGGGCGGCCAGCTGATCGGCAACCACTTCCACAACGACCACAACCCGTTCGGCCAGATCTACTTCGACCTGTGGACCAGCGGCTACACCGTGACGAACAACGTCGCGTACGACTCCAAGGCCGGCGTACTCGACTACAACACCGTGCCGAGGGACCGCTGGCCGTGCTGCAACACCCACACGCACAACTACTACGAGAAGGCGCCGGACGCCAAGTACATCGGCAACGCGGACATGGTGCTCGACACCCCGACGCTGGCGGTGTCCGCGATGCCGGTTTCGATCATCCGCAACGCCGGGCTGGAGCCGGCGTACCGGGATCTGCTGGACACGGTCAGCCCACGCCCGCCGACCGGGCTGCCGGCGTCCAACGACGCGCAGCCGCCGACGGCACCGTCCGGGCTGAAGGTCACCGGCGCCGGTCGGGGCCCGGCGGTCACGGTGTCGTGGACCGGCTCCGGCGACAACGTGGGTGTCACCGGGTACGAGGTGCGGCACGGCGAGACCGTGGTGGCGGCGGTGACGGGCTCCGCCCGCAGTGCCGGCATCCTGGGGCTGCGCCCCGGCAACAGCTACCACCTGGTGGTACGCGCCCGCGACGCGGCGGGCAACCTGTCCGGCCCGAGCAACCCGATCACGGTCACGGTGAAGGCGCCGGGCGACCCGTCGCTGATCGGGCACTGGACCTTCGACGACGTCGGTGGCACCACCGCCGGTGACTCCTCCGGCGCCCGCAACCACGCCACCGTCACCGACCCGAGCTGGCGTACGTACGGCCGGATCGGCGCGGCGATGGGCTTCAACGGCACCAGCACCGCGGCCGACGCCGGCACGTTCCGGGTCCACAACATGGACCGCGACAGCTTCACCGTCGCCGCGTCGTTCCGTACCAGCGGCACCGGCTGGAAGCGGATCGTCTCCAAAGGGCACTATGGCGACTCCGCCGGCTACCTGCTGCAGTACGACTCCGGCGCAGTCACCTTCGGCATCGGCGCCAACTATGACCTGCGCGGCTGTATGACCAGCTACAAGTCGGCGCTGGCGAAGACGCCGGCCCAGTTCAGCGACAACCGTTGGCACCAGGTGAGCGCCGTGGTGGACCGGGCGGCAGGCACGATCCAGGTGTACGTGGACGGCACCGCGCAGCCGTTGAGCGTCCCGACGGCGACGGGCAGACCGTGGATGAGCGAGGACGGCAAGGTCAACTGCTCGGCCCCGCAGCCGCAGCCGTACTGCGGCAGTGCGGCCGGCACCGTGCTCGACATCAGCGCCTGTCCGTACCTGGCGGCCTCCAGCAACGACCCGCTGGTGTTCGGGGCGTACGAGGCTGCCGGCGGTGGCCGGGCCGAACACTTCAAGGGCGAGATCGACGACGTACGGCTCTACGACCGGGCGCTCACCCCGGACGAGATCTCCGACGTGGTACGCCTCGCCGGGCACTGGAAGTTCGACGAGGGCGCCGGCACCAGCACCGTGGACTGGACCGGCAACGCCGGCGCGTCTCCGTACACCCCGGTGACTGGGAACTGGGTGGCCGGGCCGCGAGGTACGGCACTGGAGTTCGACGGCAGTGGCGGGGTGAGGCTCGGCGACATCCGGTCGCTGGACGCCGGCACCCGCAGCTTCAGCGTGGCGACCTGGTTCCGCAGCACGGCGACCGGCTGGCAGCGGATGGTCAGCAACGGCCACTTCGGCAACACCGCCGGCCACCTGCTGCAGTACGACTCCGGGCGGGTCGCCTTCGGGGTCGGCGCCGACGGCACCGCCGGGAACGCGACGGTGTTCCGGACCCCGCAGAGCTTCGGCGACGGCCAATGGCATCACGCCGTCGCGGTCGTCGACCGCTCCGCCCAAACCATCCGGGTGTACGTCGACGGCGTGGCCCAGCCGCTGCAGTCGGGCGGGACGTACTGCGGGACGGTCAGCGGCAGCACCGCCGACATCTCCGGCTGCCCGCTGCTGAACGCCACCAGCACCGGGGTGGCCGCGATCGGCAGCCACGACGGCATCCGGGAGAACTTCCGGGGCGCCCTGGACGACGTACGGTTCTACCTCGCGCCGCTCACCGAGGCCGAGGTGCAACGCCTGTACGCCGGCTGAGCCTCTGAACCACAGACGTCCGGGCCCTCGCAGGGCCCGGACGTCTCGTCTGTGGCGGAGGCTCCGGGATTTGAACCCGGGATCGGGGATAAACCCGAAACCCGCTTAGCAGGCGGGCGCCATAGACCAGACTAGGCGAAGCCTCCAGGGCGGCCAGACGACCGCCGCCGGTCGAGGATACAGCGCGTGGCCGAGCGACGGCAAAGCAGTAGCCCCTCCCCTTCCCCAGGCTCCGCCACCCCACCGCACCCCACCCGCAGTTGCCCTCACCCACGCCCGCACGCCGCGCGGCGAGTGGGGTGGTAGCTGTGGGGGAAGTGAAGGGCCGGGGCCATGGGATGGCCCCGGCCTCACGCGTGGGGTGCGCTACCTCGCGACGGGGGCGGGACCGTCATTGCGAGCACTGTCCGCGGGCGCCCGGGGGGCTGGGCATCTCGCGGCTTCGGCGCAACCTCCTCGCAGGGGGTGCGCAGTCAGTATCTCTACGAACACGCCAGAACGAAACACCGTGGACAGATGTAGGGCAGAAAGTGACGCAGATTACACAGTCTCTATCCAATTTCTGCTGGCAGCGGCGCCATCCGGACTTGACGTGCCGGGAGGAGGCCAGGCGCATCCAACAATTGCTGATTTACGCTGACAAACTGGATCTTGATCCACTTTCTCAGAGGGTTCCACGGTGCCCACGAACACGCGGCATCGCGGCCGGCGACCGGCGCGGCGGGGCCAGCGGCAGGCCATGCGGGCGGGGGTGGAGACGGCGGGGCACCTACGGCCCGGTCGCCGAGGCGCACGGCATGCCGAGCGTGAAGGAGGCAGAAGGATGGCCGCGACCTTGCAGTCGTGCTCAACGGCGACGGGGGGCGCCTTGCACGACTGCAAGATCGCGGCCGAGGGGGCAGGGCTGAACCGCTGACCGGGGCCAGGTACAGCGATCCGCCGCTAATAACGATCCGCAGTCTTGCGACTACTAATCGATGATATAACCTTCGCCGCGCGAGCACTAGTCGCACATGTTGTGCGACTTATCGAGGGTCGCAGCCGAAAGGCTCGGATTCGGCGTCACGTTAAATGATCGACATTTCACGGAGAGCTATCGGGGGACTGAGGGACCACGAGCACCGTGTCCTCGCCTGGCGGGTCCGGTGCCGCGGGCGACAGTGAGGACCTGATGGCGTCGCTGCAACGGCTGTTGAAAGAGAGCTGGACGCTGGTCGAAGATCACGCCGACAAGCTCGCCGGGCACTTCTACGCGAGGATCTTCGTACTCGATCCACAGCTCCGTGATCTTTTCCCGATTCAAATGGACGCCCAGCGCAACCGGCTGCTCAACGCCGTAGTCCGCGCCGTCCAGCAGGTCGAGGACCCGGAGCGGTTCGCCGACGAGCACCGGGCACTGGGACGGGATCACCGCAAGTTCCACGTCCAGCCCGAACACCACGACGTGGTACGCGAGTGCCTGATCGACGCCCTAGCCCGGTACGCCGGCGAGCAGTGGAGCCCCGAATACGCCCAGGCATGGCGGGACGCGTACGACGCGATCGCCGGGCACATGGTCGCCGGGGCCGCCGCCGACGAGACGACCGGGCGGCCCGCGTTCTGGCATGCCGAGGTGCTCAGCCACGAACGCCGCGCCCACGACATCGCGGTGATCACCGCCCGGCCGTTCATCCACCTGCCGTACCACGCGGGACAGTACGTCGCGGTGGAGACGCCGTACCGGCCCCGGCTGTGGCGTACCTACTCGATCGCGAACGCGCCCCGCCGCGACGGGATCGTGGAGTTCCACGTACGCGCGGTCGGCGCCGGATGGGGCTCCAGCGCCCTGGTCTGGAAGCTCCGGCAGGGCGACGTGATCCGGCTCGGCGCCCCGATGGGGCGGATGCTGGTCGACCTGCGCTCCACCCGCGACGTGCTGTGCATCGCCGGCGGCACCGGCCTGGCGCCGCTGAAGGCGATCGCCGAGGAGGTGTGCCGGGGCAACCGGATCCGCACCGACCGGCCGCGTCACGTACACCTCTTCTTCGGCGCGAAGACCGAGGACGAGTTGTACGACCTGCGGTCGCTGATGATGCTGACCAAGCGGCACCCGTGGCTGACCGTGGTGCCGGCGGTCAGCGGCGACCCCGACTACGCCGGCCGGCGCGGCGAGATCGCGGCGGTCGCGCTCCGGCACGGCACCTGGCGGCGCCACGATGTGTACGTCTCCGGCTCACCGATCATGGTCCGCAACACCCTCAACGCGCTCAACCAGGCCGGCATCCCACCCACCCGGGTCCGCTACGACGCGTTCGCCGACCTGTGAGCACGCCCCGCCGGGCTCAGTCGGGGTGCGTGCCCCGGCGGATACCGTGAGCGGGTGCGGATCGAGATCGACGGGGGTACGGCGACGGCGGAGCAACTGGCGTACCCGGCCCTGGTCAACTACGGCCACTTCACCGCGATGCAGCTCCGCGGTGGCCGGGTACGCGGCCTCGACCTGCACCTGACCCGGCTGCGGGACGCGACCCGCGAGCTGTTCGACGCCGACCTTGAGGATTCTCTGGTACGCGACCGGATCCGCCATGCGCTGGGCGGGACCACCGACGCGTCGGTGCAGGTGCGGATCTTCTCCCCCGGCGACGACATCCTGTCGATCATGGTGGTGGTACGCGAGCCGGTCGACATGCCGCCGGGCCCGTGGCGGCTGCGCTCGGTGCCGTACCAGCGGCCGGTGGCGCACCTCAAGCACGTCGGCGGGTTCGGGCAGCGCTACTACGAACGGCTCGCCGCCCGCGACGGGTACGACGACGTGCTGCTCACCGCTCCGGACGGCCAGTTCGCCGAGACCGGCATCGCGAACCTCGGCTTCCTGGCCGGCGACACCGTGGTCTGGCCCGCCGCTCCGGCGCTGCCCGGCATCACGTACCAACTCCTGGTACGCGCACTCGGCCCCCGCTCCCGCCACCTCCCCGTAACCCTCGCCGACCTCGGTCGGTACGACAGCGCGTTCGTCTGCAACTCCTGGGGCGTCGCCCCGGTCGCGAGCATCGACACCCACCCGCTCCCGCCGCCCCCCACCCCACACCCCCTGGCGGAGCTCTACGCCACCCTCCCCGCCACCCCTCCGTAACCCACTTGGTGCGGAGCCCTACGCGCCCTCCCCGCCGTCCGTCCGTGGCTCCACCCCCACTTGGTGCGTCTACCGGTGCGCGACACGCCGTACGCACCGGCGTGTCGGCGACCGCCTGACGCACCAAGTGGCGCGGGCAGCGGACAGCGGACAGCGGACAGCGGACAGCGGGCAGCGGGCAGCGGGCAGCGGACAGCGGGCAGCGGACAGCGGGCAGCGGGCAGCGGGCAGCGGGCAGCGGGCAGCGGGCAGCGGCTATCGGCTGAGCCAGTCGAGGGTTACGGCGGCGGTCCAGGACTGGTCGGCACTGCCGAGTGGTTCGCCGGACACGGGTTCGTAGTACTCGGCGAAGTTGCCGTCGGAGACCAGCTTCAGGCCGGCGTCGCGGAGTGCGTCCGCACGGGCGGTGAGGGAGCGGCGGCGCAACGCCCAGCCGTAGAGCCAGATCGCGACCGGCCACAGTGGACCACGCCAGTAGCGGCGCCGGTCCAACGCCGGCGAGCGCATTGACGTCGACGGCGGAGCCGGTACGACCAGCTCCGGATGTCCGCACCAGTCCGGCCCGCCGAAAACCGCCAGCATCCGCTGTTCGGCCGCGGCCGGCAGTCCGCCGCAGAGCAACGGCGCGAACCCCGCGAGCGTGTCCGGCGCCCCGGGCCCAGCGCCACTCGCGCCGCGCGTCACCGCCGCGCCCGCACCCTGCTCAAGCCGAGCGTCGCGACCGGACAGGGCCTCACGACCGGGCAGGGCGTCGTACCCAGGCGGAGCGTCGCGACCGGACAGGGCGTCGCGAGCGAGCGCGCCGGACGGCTCGGCGCCAGCCGGGGCGGGCGCCGACGAGCCCGCTACCGGGTCAGGCGGAGTGTCGCGGGTGGGGGTGCCGATCCAGTGGGCGGTGCGGATGTCGTAGTCGCGGGCCAGGCCGGTGACCGGGTCGATGGTGCCGGCCACGGCGTCGCGCAGCTCGCCGGCCCAGCGGCGCAGGTCGGCGACCGATTCCGCGCCCGGACATACCGATTCCGCGCCCGGACGTACCGATGCCGCGCCGGGGCGTACCGGAGCCTCGCCGGGCGAGCCGTCGGGGCACGCCGCGAGCTCATCGGCGAGATCGGCGAGCACGTCGCAGGCCAGCGCCAGGATCGCGGTGAAGAGCACGTCGCCGACTCGGAAGCTGCTCGTCTCGGCGATCGCGGTGTCGTCGTACCGGGCGTGTTTCAGCTCTTCGACCAGCCACAGGTAGCGGTTGTACTCGAGGTCGCTGGGCCGCTGCGACTCGTCGTCGACCACCCCGATGTCGCGCCGGGCGTACGGGGGCAGCGGGCCGGTGGGCACCGCCGCGTACGGGGCGTCCCAGCGCGGCGAGTTGTCCAGGCCGGACTCCCAGCTGTGCACGATCGCGATCAGGCCGGTGCCGGCGTGGCGGCGGGCGGTGACGAGCCAGCGGTGCCAGGCGTACAGCGCGGGCCAGATCCGGCGGGCGAACGCCACCGCCAGATCCCGCTCAGCGCCGCCCCCACGCTCAGCGCCGCCCCCACGCTCAGCGCCGCCCCCACGCTCAGAGCCGGCGGCACGGTCAGCGCCGGCGGCACGGTCAGCGCCGCCCCCACGCTCAGAGCCAGCGCGACGGTCAGAGCCGGGGGCACGGTCGGAGCCGGCTCCGGACAGGCGGAGGATCTGGGCCAGGCCGATCGCGTGGACCGGAGGTTGGCAGATCCCCGACGTCAGCACCCCGGGTGGCGCCGCCGGAGCCAGCTCGTGGGCCCGCCACCACTCCGGGCCGGGGAAGTACGGTGGCGCGTCCGGCTCGGCGGAGAACACGATGTGCGGAATCATCCCGGTCCGCCACTGCCCGGCGAGCAGCGACTCCAGCTCGACACATGCCCGCGGGATCGACAGGTGGGCGATGCCGGCCGCGACGAACGCGGCGTCCCAGCTCCACTGGTGGGGATACAGCTCCGGTGCGGCGACGGTCATCGTCCCGCGGTCGTTGTCCGCAGCACCTTGGCCGCGGCGGTACGCAGATCGGTGGCGGTCCGGGCATTGGTCGCGGGGGGACAGTGAGGTTCTGAAGCCATTCCTACGCCTCTAGGGCTAGTGCGGTCTCCGGGTCGAACCAACGGCGGTGCCGCTCGGGCAGTCGCAGCCACAGGGTGTCCCCAGGCTCCGCACGGTACGTCGCGGGCGCTTGCACCTTGAGCTGCTGCCCGGCCACGGTCGTGGTCAGCAGCACCGCCGAACCCAACGGTTCGAACACCTCGACGGTAGCCGGTACGGCGTCCGGCTCGGGTCCCCCGACAAGCTCGATCGCCTCGGCACGCAAAGCTATTCGCCACCACACGGGCAGTCAAGCGGCACCAGATTTCATTTCGCCTATGGCCGGAGTCGGCCATCGACGTCGAGTTGACTGGCGCGATCCAGCAGCGGTACGGCGTTGCGGTAGCGGCGGCAGGGCCAGTCCTCGTCGCAGTCCGGCGCGAGGCACTGCCCGGTGAACAGCGACGGGATGTGCAGCGCGAAATCCTCCCGCGCCAGCTTCACCTGCTCGTCGGTCGGCGGTGCGTGGCGCGGCGCGGGCCGGCGCGGAAACGCCTCGCTCACGCGCACACCTCGCTTCGCTCGGCGGCGCGCTCGCGCGCGCTGCTGAGCCGACTGGCTCGCTCGCTTCGCTCGCTCACGCGTAACCTCCCCTGGGTACGCACCGCGAGCAGCCCGCCACGCACCGGGGACAGCGCAGCGTCTCGCCGCACGTCCGGCACCACGCCAGCGACCGCCTGCACGTCGCCAGCCCCGTCAGGAACCCCAGCACCGCCACCACCGTCAGCGAAATCCCGTATGTCCACACGGGAACAGTCTTGTGATCCAACCGCGCGGGATGCAATGCTAAAAGCGAACCGACAACTACTCAGAGTGACGGTCGCTGATCGGCCCCGATGAAACGGAGAAGGCTTTCACCGTGAAAGAAAACCGCGACTCGGGCTCCACCGTCCCCCGCCGGCAACTCGGCCGCGAACTGCGCCGGCTCCGCATGGAGGCCGGCATGACGATGGAGCTGGCAGCACAGGCGATCGGCCGCTCCGCGCCCACCCTGTGGCGGATGGAGAAAGGCGGCTCCCTGATGCGCCCCGGCGACATCGCCGGCATCTGCCGGGTGTACGGCGCCGACGACCGCACCACCGACGCCCTGATGGCCCTGGCCGCCGAGACGAAAAACGCGGGTTGGTGGCGCAGCTACCACGGAGCGATCCCCAAGTGGTTCGACACCTACGTCGGCCTGGAGAACGCCGCCAGCCACCTGCGCATATACAACGACTCAGAAATCCCCGGTCTGCTACAGACGCGGCAGTATGCCGACGCGATCTTCAGTTCAGTGCGACCAAAGTTGAGCGATATCGAGCGCCAAACCAGGGGCACCATGCGGATGGAGCGGCAGCGGCTGCTCACCAGGACGACTCCACCGCCGCCGAAGCTCGACGTCGTGATAGGCGAATCGGTGCTGCTACGGAGGCTGCATGGCGCCGCTGACATGGCAGAACAACTGCACAGGTTGATCGAGGTGTGCGAGCTGCCCCACGTTTCTGTTCGGGTACTGCCGCTGGCCGACTCCCTCACCCACGCGCCCGATCCGCGGTTCAACCTTCTGGCGTTCCCCCGGGACCGCCAAGGCAGGACCGAGCCGCCGGTGGCCTATGTGGAGAGCCTCACCGGCGCCCTCTACCTGACCGACCATGCCGAAACCGACGCCTACAACCAGGTCTGGGAGACGACCAGTGCGGCGGCGCTCAGCGAGTTCGAGTCGCTTAGACTGGTCTCGGATCAGATTGAGAGGTACCGATAGTGGACGAGGTCCTGTGGCGCAAGTCCGGCCGCTCGGGAGGTTCGGGCGACTGCGTCGAGGTGGCGGTGTTGCCGGAGCGGGTGCTGGTGCGGGACAGCAAGGACCCGGACGGTGCCGTACTCACCTTCACGTACCGCGAATGGCAGGCCTTCGTCGGCGGCGTCACCGACGGCGAGTTCGCGCTCTGACCGGCGCGGGATCTTGGTAAATTAGTGCTCGATTCGAGCACTAATTTACCAAGATCGCGTTGGGTTCGGGGCTAGCTGAAGTCGAGGGCGTCGCCGCGGGTGCGCTTGAGCTCGAAGAAGTCCGGGTACGCCGCGAGCAGCCGGGCGCCGTCGAAGATGCGTACCGCGTCCTCGCCGCGCGGAATCGAAGTGAGCACCGGGCCGAAGAACGCCACCCCGTCGATGTGGATGGTGGGCGTGCCGAGGTCGAGCCCGACCGGCCCCATCCCCGCATCGTGGCTGGCGCGTAGTGCCGCGTCGTACGTGTCGGTGCCAGCCGCCTCCGCCAGCGACGCGGGAAGGCCCACCTCCGCGAGCGCCTCGGCGATCACGGCGGGATAGTCCCTGCGCCCCTGGTTGTGGAGCCGGGTGCCGAGTGCGGTGTAGAGGTCACCGAGCACCTGCTCGCCGTGCTGTTGCGCGGCGGCGGTGGCGACCCGTACCGGCCCCCATGCGTTGTCCATCAGCCGTTGGTAGTCCTCGGACAGGTCGCGGCCCTCGTTGAGCACGGCCAGGCTCATCACCCGGAAGCGCAGGTCAAGGTCACGGTGCCGCGCCACCTCCAGGATCCAGCGCGAGGTGATCCAGGCGTACGGGCACACCGGGTCGAAGTAGAAATCGACCTTGGTACGAGTGTCCACTGTGGCCATAACGGTATCTCCCGTCGGTCGGCGGTCACAACTGTTCGTCGGCGGGGGTGTGGTGCGGCACGTGCGCGGCGGGGATGGTGCCGAGGCGGCCGGCCTGGAAGTCCTCGATCGCCTGCACGATCTCGGCTTTGGTGTTCATCACGAAGGGGCCGTACCGGGCGACCTGCTCCCGGATTGGCAGCCCGCCGAGCACCAAAATCTCCCAGTTGCGGCCCGCCGCTTGGGACTCTGCGGCCGTCGCGGTGAGCGCGGCACCGTCTCCGAGCGCGGCGAGCTGGCCCTCGTCGAGTGGCCGCTGCTCGGCACCGACGTAGCCACGGCCGCTCAGGACGTACACCAGGGCATTGAAGTCCTCGGGCCACGGGAGCGTGAGGCGCGCACCGGGCGTCACCGTCGCGTGCAGATAAGTGATCGGGGTGTACGTCACCCCGGGCCCGTCGTGGCCGGCGAGCGAACCGGCGATGACGCGGATCAATGCGCCTCCGTCGTCGCTGGAGAGCAGCTTCACGTCGGCCGCGGAGATGTCCTGGTAGCGCGGCTCGACCCACTTCTGCGCGGCGGGCAGGTTGACCCACAGCTGTACGCCGTGGAAGAGCCCGCCTTTGGCGATCATCTCCTGGGGCGGCAGCTCGCTGTGCAGGATGCCGGCGCCGGCGGTCATCCACTGGGTGGAGCCGTCGGTGATCAGGCCCCCGCCGCCGGTGGAGTCCTGGTGTTCGAAGGCGCCGTCGATCATGTACGTCACAGTCTCGAAGCCGCGGTGCGGGTGCCACGGGGCGCCCTTCGCCTCGCCGGGGCCGTACTCCACCGCGCCCATGTGGTCGAGCAGCAGGAACGGGTCGGCGAGCGAGAGATCCATGCCGGGGAACGGGCGGCGTACCACGAAACCCTCGCCTTCCATCTGGCGCCGGGCGGTGACGACCTTGCCGACGGGTCGCCACGCGGTGCTGGCCGCGGGCAGTGCCGGCAGACGCGGCAGGGTCATGGTGTCGGCGGTGACGGCGGGCATCGGAACCTCCTCGGACTGCTGCGTTCGACGTTACTACCAACTTGGTTGATCCTTCAACTATTCCCTCCATGTGCTCGCGTGGCGGTGGCACTGGACGCGTTGGGGAGATCAGGTAAGGTAAGGCGAACCTAAGCTACGCAGCGTTGTCGTCGGGGGGTCGCCAGTGGGTACGCCGTTGGTCGCCGCGCGCCTCGCGGCACCCGCGCCCACCGACTGGATCGCCGAGCGCCAGCACGACGGCGCGCTGGGTTCGCGGCACGAGGGGTCGCCGCTGGATGCGATCGGTGCCGCCATCGCGGCCCGCGCCGGGGACACGCCGCTCGGGCTGGCCGACCCGCTGGTGGTCACCGATCCGGCCGCCGGCGGCTGGATCTCCGGGGCCTCGCTGGTCGACGGCGAAGCGCTGCCGCTGCTGCTCGGCGGGCCGACCGAACGCTGGGGTGCCACCCCGCACGCCGCCGCCGCGCTGGCGTGGAAGGCGTACACATATTGGCTGGTCCTGCCCGCGGTGGTGGGGCTGACCCGCACCGACCGGGTGCCGCTGCTGGGCGCCGACAACGTGCTGGTGCGGCTGGCCTACCAGACGCCGTTCGTCACCATCGGGATGCGCCGGCCCACGGTCGCGGTGCTCCCCGGCGACCCGTACGCCGACCACCCCGACACCATCGTGGTGCCCGACCGTGACGCGCTGCTCGACGCCCTGGTCGGCAGCCTGCTGACCCGCCATCTGGCGCCGCTCGCCGACGCCACCCGGGCCCGGGTGCGGATCGGCGGCCGGATCCTCTCCGGCTCGATCGCCGCCTCGGTGGCGTACGCGCTGCGGTTCGTCTCCACTATGGACGGCGAGGGCGTCGCCGCCCAGGGCAAGGCGATCCTGGACGCACTCTCCGTGACCGACCTGGTCGCGCTCGACGAAGCCGGCGACGGCACCGTCGAGGTACGCCGCAAGACCTGCTGCCTCGCCTTCACGGTGCCGAGCCTGAGCATCTGCAGCACCTGCTGCATCCAGCCGGAGACTCACTTGGGCGGCAGCGACCCCGCGTAGTCCAGCCCCCGGCCGACCCAACGCAGCAGGTCGTCGTCGGTCCCGATGCCCTCCGGGTCGACCAGCACCCAGCCCTTCATCCGCCGTACGCCCATCTCCATGACCCGGGCACCCGGCTCGGCCAGCGCCGCCTCGGCGTCGGCCTCTCCCAGCCGTACCATCAGCGAGTCCTTGGTGATGGCGACCGCCATGTTGCCGTCGCGCAGAAACGCCAACCCGCCAAACATCTTCTTCTCGGTCAGCCCACCGCCGGTCAGCTCGCGCACCCGGTCGGCCAGAGTCTCGTCGTACGCCATGCCGCCATGCTCTCATCCGAGCCAGGCGCGGGTCCGCTCCACGGTCTCCGACTCCGGCACCAACGGACAGGTCGCGCAGTACTGCCCGGCGAACGTCGGCGCCTGGTAGACCAGGCAGCACACCGGCCGGCGTTTCCAGTGGACCAGCCGGCCCCGGTGTTCGAACTCCAGCCATGCCGGCTCGTGCCGCAGCGGCGGCTCCGCCAACGCCAGCAGCGCGTCGGCCTCGTCCCGCCCGGCCCGGTCGTTGCCCAGCGCCCGCCCCGCCAGCAGCAGGTACGTGGCGAGCCGGTCCCCCGCGTCCGCCCACAGCGCCCGCCGCCCCCTCCGGGTGCTCGCCGCCACCGCATCCAGCAGTGGTACGAGCACCCCCCGGTATCCCTCCAGCGCGGCCCGCCGCAGCTCGTCCAGGCTCGCGACGGTGGCCACCTCGAGCGCACCCGCGCCACCCAGCGCACCCGGCGCGGCCGCGAGCGGGTCGTCGCCCAGCACGGTCAGCCCGACGCCGCCGACCGCGATCGCGTCCACGCCGGTGAAGCTGGGACGCAGCCACAGTCCGGCCGGGTCCGGGATCGCCACCCGGCGTTCGGTCAGCAGCGCGCCGGTGAGCGGAGCCGCCAGCGCCCCACACACGGAGCTGGCGAACAGCGCCGCCGCCACGGTGTCCGACGCCCCGGGCACGGCCTGCCGGACGTACCCGAGGAGGCGTTCGAGACCCTCTGGGGTGACCGCCGTGAGGTACGGCACCCAGCCCGGCCCGGGGGTTCTGGTCTCCACCAGGAAATGCCCGGTCACCGCGGCACCCCGCACCAGCACCCGCTGCGCTTCGTTCACGCGGCCACCGGCACCGGCGCCGGCTTGGCGCCGCGGAGCTGGGCGTACAGGTAGCCGAGGGCGTACGCGGTGACGGCGAGCAGAAGGTGGCCGCTGCCGTACCCGAGCTCGCCCACGCTCATGAGTAGCTCGCCACCACCGTCCACGTCATGGATGCCGAACAGCGGGAGGCCGGTCAGCATCCACGGGAACCACACGGGCAGCCAGGCCAGCGACGCCCCGGCCATCGCGGGGTGCACCAGCAGGCTGACCGTCATACCGACATCGCTGGCGAGCACCGCGCCGCCGGCGAGCACCAGGACCGTCGACCACCGGCGGCCGGCGGCGGCCAGCCTGGCGGCGTACAGCCCAACACCGACGAACACCACCAGCCAGGCGCACATCCCGATCAGCATTGGCCAGTAGCCGGGCGGTCGCCGGATGTCGTGGAGCAGCCCCAGCAGCACCGTGGTGGTAAGGACGACGCCCGCGCCGAGTACGGCCAGGCGCGCCAGCAGCGGACCGCGCGCCGCCGGCGGGTGCCACGGTGCCCACCTGCCGACCTGGGGGCCCAGCAGTCCGGCGAGCAGAACCACCGGCAGCGACCACACCAGGTCCACCTCCGTACTGTGCGGCCCCGTCACCGCCTCCGCCACTGTGGACACCAGGAAGCCCGCGGCCATGATCAGGACACCGCACAGTACGGGCGCCACCGCCAGCACCAGCGCCGGCTTCCACAGCTGCTTCATCATCACCGTCAACCCCGTTCTCGGTTCGCCGTTGTCTCCCTGGCTGCACGCCAGGCTGATCGCGTAGCTCAGGCTGCGCCAGGCACGTTGTGTGGCGCTGCCGCGCGGATCGCGGGCGATCATGTGCAGCTCCGCCGCCCACTCCGCGGCCAGGTCGTCCCGCTGGTACGCCGGCCAGCGCCGCACCGCCGTACGCAGCGCCGCATCGACCACCATCCGGGCCGGTGCCGGGAGCGTCATGCCGTCACCATCCCCGCCCCACCCAGCGCGGGCCTCGGCGGCGGGGCCTGGCGGGGCGTCACGCGAGGCAGCGAGGCGACCGCCGTCTCGGCGCGGGTGACGCCCTCGGCGGTGAGCCGGTAGTAGCGCCGCGCCGGCCGCCCCTCGGCGACCGGGTCGATCCGCTCCCACTGCGACTCCACCCAGCCGGCCTTCTGCAACCGGGTCAGGATCGGGTAGAGGGTGCCGCTGGCGAGGTCGGCCTCGGCCATCAGTTCGAGGCCGTACCGGTCCGCGGTCGGGTCGGAGAGGAAGGCGGCGAGCACCCTCGCCACCGGCAGTGTGATGCGTACGTCGTTGGCCATGCCGTAACTCTACATAGCCCTGCGACGTTTCGCTACATAGGGTTGGGAAAAGCCGGCCGGCGGGAATCCCCGCCGGCCGGCCTTCGTCGGACGGTTACGGGGTCGGGCCGGTGTACTGGAAGACGTACAGGCCGAAGTCACGGTCCGAGGCGAGGACGTACTTCACCCCGTTCTCGTCGTGCCAGACCTCGACACCCCAGAAGTTGTTGCCGCCCTCGTCGATGGAGGCGCCCACCTCCGTGATGCCCTTCTTGCCGTACGAGACGACCCGCAGGCCGGCGCCGTAGTAGGACAGGTACCCGAGGTTGGCGTCGGGGTCCATCGCCACCTCGTGCACCGACAGGTCACCGAACCCGGTGGCGTACGCCGGGTCCTGCGACTCGGCGACCGCGTACGTGTCGAGCTGCGTGATCGAGCCCGGCGCACCCAGCTTGCTCGGGATGTTGGTCTCGAACAGCCGCACGTAGCCCCAGCCGTCGAACACCGCCTCGACCGTGGTCGCGTTCGCCACCGCGCCGGCGGGCACGTCGGTCGCGCAGGCGTTGTCCGCGTCCACGCCCGCCACGCCCAGCAACTGCAGGCCGGCGAGCCGGTTGACGAACACGAACGGGATGTCGCCGGCGGCGAGCATCCGGACCTGGCGCAGGCAGGTGGGGTTGGCGCTGTTGAACACGATCCCGGCGGTGTATCCGGCCGCCACGATGTTGTCCAGCTTGACCTGGAACGCGCAGGCGCCGCGCTCGATCAGCGCCACGCCGGTGCCGGCCGGGACCGGGTCACAGGCGAGACCGACGTACGTCGGGGTGCCGGTGATCGAGGTGTCCGCGTCGATCGGCTGAGTGCCGCTGGCCGACGTGGCGGTGTACTCGGTGCCGGCGTACGGGCCGGCGTCGATGGTGGCCACCACCCGGTACGGCGCGAAGTCCTCGTCGGTGCCGAGCATGAACTTGTGGTTCGGCGAGAGCTCCGACTGGTGGGCGTTGCCCTCCGGGGTGATCGAGTGGCCGCGGGCCAGCCGCTCCTCGTCCAGCGTGCCGTAGTCGCTCTGTGCCACCAGGCTCACCTTGCCCTCGCGCGGGTCGGTGACGTCCAGCAGCACGTAGCCGCCGTCCCAGTAGTTCACGTTCATCACGTACCGCTGGCCGATCTTGTAGACCATCATGTCGTGGTTGAAGATCGACCGCAGGTTCGACGGGTTCTCCTGGTTGACGCCGAACTGCGCCACCAGGTCGAGGGTGTCGTTGACCATCACCGGGTTGGTGGGGTCGGTGATGTCCATGATGTCGACGTCGGCGGTCTCGCCGTTGTCGACCAGCGCCGCGTACACCTTGCCGTCGACGTGGCACGTACGCCGAGTGCACCGTGGTCGGGTTGGCGCGGGTGCTGCCGTCGCCGGCCGACAGGTCACCGGCGTGCTCGACCAGCAGGTGCGGGTTGCCCGGGTCGGTGACGTCCCAGATGTTGACGCCGCCCAGGTAGCGCGGCTTGCCGGTGGCCTCGGCCAGCGCGGCGCTGCAGGTCTCGTTCTGGTGGATGAACAGCTGCTTGCCTGCGTACGCGCCGTGCTCGACGTTGATCACCTGCGAGCCCTCGCCGGCGTAGTTGCCGTCGGTGGTGGGCAGGAACGCGACCTCGTTCGGGTTGGCCGGATCGCTGATGTCCATCACCCAGGCACCGCCGCCGAGACAGTCATCGGTGCGGAACGCCGTCAGGTACGCGTGGTCGCCGTACGCCGAGACGTCCGCGACCCGGCGGCGAGCTGCCGCCCTACTGGCTGACCTCGCCCTTGCCCACCAGGCTGATGTTGTTGTTGACCGCCGGCAGGTGGCCGCTCTCGCTGTCGTGCTGGCGTTCCGAGACGACACCCTCGCCCGGGGAACAGCTCCCGGGCCAGGTCGCCGTGCTCGGGGTGTGCGGCCGCAGGTGTGCCCGCCGCGATGAGTCCGGCGGTCAGTCCTACGGCGGCGACCGCCGGTAGCAGTCGTCGTGATCTCGTCACCGAGGTTCCGCCCCACAAGAAAACGCGGGACCCCTCGGCCCCGCGGTTGAACGTGTTGCAGGAACCTCAGCACCCGCGCGGCGGCGGGGGTATCGGCGGAACGGCCGATCTCACTCCACAGGGACCACGGCGCGGGTTTACCCTGCGTCACCCCATCGGCGCCGCGCGGAAACCTAGGTGACGTACTCCCGGGCACACCGGGAACGTTCGTCGATCTCGCCGGCGGTGAGCTTCTGCTCGTCGGTGGCGCCGAGCTGGTAGCCGTACTTCACGGTCTTCGGGTCGGTGTCAGCGGGGTACGCCGGCACCCGCGACACCTTGAACGCGAAGGCGCCGACCGAGAACTCGCCGCCGGGCGCCGTGCCCCGGATCGTCACCTCGATCCGGGCCGGGAAACCGACGTTCGAGCCGGCCGCCACCTCGACGGTACGGAAGGCGGCGTCGTCGCCGAGCGTCACCCGGCCCGCCGCGGTGTCGGCGTCGACCGGATCGGAGACCTTCCAGTAGTCGTACGCCCCGCTGTTGACGTCCGGGCTCTGCTCCGCGACCAGCGCGTCCTGGTCGCGGAGCACCACGCCGGTGAGCCGCCAGGCCTGATCAACCGGCACAACCAATTCGAGACGGCTGAAAATGTCGTCGCTTCCCGTGAGTGGCCCTGGGCGAGCGGCAGGGTGCGGGCGGCGGTGTGCGGGCGGCCTCGTGCCCGCGTGTTAGGTTCGCTTCCGGACGTTCTACTTCCGGATTGGGGATGCGGTGAAGCCCGACGCGAGCCCCACGGCACGGGCGCTGCTCACGCTCGAACTGCTCCAGGGCAGCCCCGGCATCACCGCCGACCGGCTCGCCGACAAGCTCGGCGTCTCCGAGCGGGCCGCCCGGCGGTACGTCGGCATCCTGCGCGAGGCCGGCATCCCGGTCGAGTCGGTACGCGGCCCGTACGGCGGCTACCGGCTGGGCCGCGGCACCCGGCTGCCGCCCCTGATGTTCAACGCCACCGAGGCGCTCGGCCTGGTGATGGCGGTGCTCGACGGCCACCACGACGTCAGCGACCCCACCGACCCGGTCGGCAGCGCGATCGGCAAGATCGTGCGGGCGCTCCCAGAGCCGGTCGCCGCCCAGGTGGAAGCGGTACGCCGTACCACCGCACCCGCCCCCGACCGCGGCGCCGCCCGGCCCGACCCCGACACCACCACCGCCCTGGTACAGGCCTGCTCGCAACGCCGCCTGGTACGGCTCGACTACCGCTCCGAGGCCGGCTCGGAATGGGTCAGCGACGTCGAACCGTGGGCCGTGGTGGTACGCCACGGCCGGTGGTACCTGCTGTGCAGGTCGGTCGCGAAGGACGCCCGCCGGGCGTACCGGATCGACCGGGTCCGCGGTGTGGAGCCGCTCGGCGACACCTTCACCCCACCCACTGGCCTCGACCCGGTCGCCACGCTCGAAGAGCACCTCGCGGTCGGATGGGAGTACGACATCGAGGTCGTCATCGACGCGCCGTTCAAGACCGCGGCGCGCTGCCTGCCCCGTACCCTCGGAAGGCTCGAACCACTCGACGCCGAGACCACCCGCCTGGTCGGCAGCACCAGCAATCCCCTCTGGTACGCCGAGCAGCTCGCCGCGATCCCGGCGCCGTACCGGATCGTGAGCTGCCCCGAGCTTCGCGAAGCCGCGCGCACGATCGGGCAACGCCTCCTGGCGGCGGGGGGTTAGCTTTCGGGCGCCGACTGGGGCTCGTGGTCGAGTTGTTCGATGGTCTGCACCATCCAGAACAGGGCGAACAGCAGGGCGACCAGGACTTCGAGCCAGAACAGCGCGAAGGCGTTGACGACCACCGCCACGCCCCCGACCACCGCGACGGTCACCATCGCCCACGCGAGCCAGGCATAGCGATCCGGCCGCCGCATCGCCTCGGAGACCGCAACGTCCCTGCCCTGCTCGCGCTGGTGCCGCACCGCGTTGGCGATGGCCACCACGATGACGCACACCAGCAGGCCGATGCCGGCGACGTAGTGCGCCCGGTCGACGTACCAGTCGGGGGTGAGCCAGAAGGCGGCGGCTCCGGCACCGTACACCAGGAAGGCAGCGAGGAATCCCCACCAGAACGTTCGCCGATTCGACCCGCTGTCTCTCCGCGCGAAGAAGACGGTGGCGAGCAGCGCCAGAGCGCCCACGACCAGCAGGGCGACCGTGTTGTTCTCGATGTTCGCCCTGGTGGCGTCGGCCAGCGCCCGTACCGTCGGACAGTCCAGATCGGACGCTCTCCGAGTGAGGAGCGGGCCGGCCGTCTGCTCGCAGGCGCGCACCGCGGTGCTGTAGTCCTCGCTACGCGCGATCGGAACGATCGCGACCACGGCCGCGAACATGCCGCCGATGTTGAGGAAGACGTCCTCCACATCGGTCGTCCCCCGCAGCGCGATCATGCAGGCGCCAAGCCCGATCAGAGCGCCCACGAAGATCGCCTGCGCCGGGGTGTAGTAGTAGGCGCTGACCGACCCCAGGAGTTCGAACCCCTGACGCCAGGTCTGGTAGAAGACCGCCGCCCCCAGCCCGACCAGCAGCAGCACCATCGCCGTCCGCAGGTACCGATGGGACTTCACCTCGATCGCGAACATCCCGACGCTCCTCTGTGTAGTCCCGCGTTTACGTGATGCGGCGATCATCGTGGAGCACGCGAACGCGTTCAAGCCTTTCCACACGAAGACTTTCGGCGCGTACCGATCTGGCGGCTGGCCGAGCGCCGGCCTCATCTCCGCGCCTAGATGATCTCCGGCGGTTCCACCGCTGGCGTGGGCAGCGGGTACCGGTCACCAGAGAGCCCAGCGAGGTCGTCGAGGACGTCCATCAGCGCGGTAACCGCAGCGCTGGTACGGCCGGCGTCGACGTCGTCGAGCGCGCTGGTCAACCGGTTGACCAGGTCGGTGTCGACAGAGGCGAGGATCGGGCCGGCGATGTCGAGCACCGCACGCGCGTACTCCATGTCGCCCAGACCAGGAATGCCGCTGCTGTAAAGCAACCGGCGGTCCACGCCGCCGAGCCCCACCAACCCTGAGAGCACGAAGTACGCGGCCACCTGCGCATTGCCGGCCGCGTCGCGGACCAGGTCGTCGGTCATGGGCTCCACCGTACGGCCCAGGGCCTCGGTCGACCGTCGACATCTGATGGCGCAGCCAGTCCCAGGGCTCGTACTGCGAGACTTGCGTCCCAACGATGTCGATGACGCCCCCGATACGGCCGATGACCACTGACAGCAGTTCCTTGACGTGACTCACCAGCTGTCCCTGTCGATGCACGAGAGTTGCGTGCGCCAACCTCGCGGCAACGCCCACACCAGATCCGCAGTTTGGAAACACGACATCGGAAGCGTGCTTGGTACGCGCCTTCTCTTTCGCAGGAACCTCTAGTCGAAAGCTTCGCAACGACTTACGATAGCTGCGAAGGAGTAACATGGAGCAAGGAGGGGTGAGGAGGAGCAGATGGCTGCCACGGCACCGCTGGCGCAAGAGACCTACCTGCCCAGCGATGAGGGGGTCGCGGAGGTCTACGACTTCATCGCTGCCCACGAGGCGAGGGGGCGAGGCTCCGTGACGCCGCGGTACTTCCTTGCCGGGGCTACCGCAGGGGACCGGGTGGAGCTGCCCGAGGAGATGTATCGGCTACTGCGCCAAGTCGCCGAGGCGCTGCAGCGCGGTCTAGCGGTGACGGTGGCGCCGGTGGCCAAGCAGATCACCACCCAGCAGGCCGCCGACCTGCTCGGCGTGAGTAGGCCGACGGTGATCAAGCTGCTCGATGAAGGCAAGATCGCTTTCGAGAGAGCCGGTACCCACCGGCGGATCCGCCTAAAGGATCTACTGGAGTATCGCGAGCGGCGACGCTCGGCGCAGTATGCAGCGCTGGAGGCCACCTCGGCCGCGATCGAGGAAGAGGATGACCTGGAAACCACGCTGCAGAGGTTGCGTGAGACCAAACGTGTCGTCTCGGAACGTCGTCGGAGTCGTATGTCCTGACAGGATGGAGAAGTGTTCACCGCACTCCTCGATACCTGCGTTCTCTGGCCCAGCCTGCAACGAGATTTTCTGCTGTCCCTGGCGATCGAAGGCATCTACCGTCCAGTATGGAGCAGCGCGGTGCTCGACGAGCTGGAGTACCACGAGGCCCTGAAGTTGACCGAGCGAGGTGTCGCGTCCGAGGAAGCCGAGGCTCGGGCCCGCCACTTGATCGAGATGATGCGGGAACACTTCGACGATGCCGAGGTCCACGGCTGGGAGCCGCTCGACGGCACCTACGGACTATCCGACCCCGACGACGAGCACCTGGTTGCAGCCGCGTTCGTCGCCGGCGCGGGCGCGATTGTCACCGCCAACCTGCGCGACCTACCTGCGAGCAAGCTGCCACACGGAATTGCCACGCTCACGCCGCAGGAATTCGCCTTCAACACCGTGGCTGTAGATCCGGTGCAAGCCTGGCGTGCGGTCGCCGCTATCGTCGGCCGGTCTGGGCGCTATGGCCACCTGATGACCGCAGACGATGTGCTCGACACGCTGGCCCGGCGGTACCGCATGACCGACGCGGTTGAGCTCTTACGCCAGACGCGGCGATAACTCCCCTGGTCTGGACAGTGCTGCGCAGAGGTCCGAGTGGGATTACTGCCGGACGTGCGAGGCACACGGCCAGAGCCACGAAACCGGCTCTGACCTGCGGAAACGTACTCGGAAAATGCGGAGGGTGTGGGATTCGAACCCACGAAGACGATCACTCGCCTTAGCGGTTTTCAAGACCGCCGCCATCGGCCACTAGGCGAACCCTCCTGACCTGCGTGAACCCTCGGAGTCGTGAGCCTGTTGTCCCGCGAGCGTCCTGCAGCGTCCGAACCAGACCCGTTGCCGGGGCCGGTCCGACACCAAGTGTGCCAGAGCCGTTCCGCCCGCTTCGACCGCGTTGACCATGGTGGGCGGCGGTCAGTCGGCGGCGGGGACAGGGTGTCCCGGCCATGCCAGCAGAAGCACCGGCAGCAGCACCTCGACGACCAGTGAGGCGACCGTCAGCACCTGGTCGAGCGGGGCGTACACCCCGAGGTGGGTGAGGTGGTAGAGCAGGTGGGGTACGGCGTGGACCAGCCACGCGAGGCCGGTGAGGCGTGCCGATGCGATGGTCCCCAGCCACAGCGCGAGCCCCGCGATCGCGGCGAGCGCCAGGAAGAAGCCGCCGACGTCGCGTACCAGATGCTCGTTGTACGGGCCGTCAGCCGACACCCAGTGCCGGCCGAAGCCGGGGAAGTCGTCGTAGAAGCCGCGCGGCAGCGCCAACGCCCAGGCTCCGGGGATCGCTCCGCCCACCGCCAGCACCGACAGCCACACCCGTGTCCACCTGCTCTGCATACCTCCAGCACAGCACGGATGCTCCGGCCAGTCGACGCCCGCCAGCTCGGCTCACGCCAAGTAGACGCCCCAGCCAGCTCGGCTCACGCCAGCCGCCGCCAGCCGCCAGTCAACGCGTCATCGGTGTTGCCAGTCACCGAGGTCACCGTCGATCGACGGGGAGAGCCCGAGTACGTCACCTTCGGTGGTGACACCGAGTCCGAGCACCACCCGGTTGACGTACGCGAAGTAGCTCGCGACCTGGTTGATCTCGAGGATCTCGCCGTCGTCGAGCCCGGCGGTACGGAGCGCCTCGATGTCTTCCGGCGTCACGGCGTGCGGTTGCCGGGTCAGGCGCTCGACGTACCCGAGGATTGCCCGCTCGGTCGGCGCGAACACCTCCGCCGTCGAGGGTGACCCGAGCCCGGCGACGATCGCCGCGGTCCGTTCCGGGCCGAGCAACCTGGCGAGGCCGGCGGTGTGGTGGTCGACGCAGTACCGGCAGCCGTTGAGCTGGCTGACGTACACCCCGACGGTCTCCAGCAGCCAGACCGGCAGCCGGTTTCCCGAGTGGTGCAGCACGCTCTTGTACAGCGCGAGGTGCCCCTGCAGGGTGTGCGGCCGCAGGCTGTGTACGGCCAGTACGTTGTCGACCTCGCCGTCCGGCCCGCGTACCCGGTCGTAGATGTCTCGCAGCCGCCCGGTCGCTTCGCCGAACGGCACCTGCTCGATCCAACTCACAGGCCGGATCGTACTCAGGCCAGTGCCGGCACCCCGATGGTCGGGCGTACGTCACCGACCGGCTCGCCGTGGCCCAACACCGGCTCGGTCGCCAGATCGTCCAACCCGGGTACGCCGAGCCGGTTCAGGGCCGCGGCGGCGACCACGCCGCGGGCGCGTACCCCACCATCGGCGATCTTGACCGCGACCGCGCGGCCGTCCGCCAGACCGATCGCGCTGACCGCCTCGGCGCCGTCCTTGGCGAGCAGCCCCGGCACCCGGCCCATCAGTACGGTGTCCCGCCGCTCCGGCCCGGTGCCGCCTACCCATTCCGGGTGCGTACGCATCGCGTCGGCGACGCGGCGTTCCAGGGTGCCCTCGGCCGCCGATGCCAGCCGACCGAAGGCGCGCGCCAGCCCGGTGAGCGGGATCGCGTACAGCGGGGCGCCGCAGCCGTCGACTCCGGTGGCGGCGACGGGCGCGCCAGCCAGCTCGGCGACGGTGTCGGCGATCGCGCGCTGCAGCGGGTGCCGCGGGTCCCGGTAGCCGGCGACCGGCCAGCCGTTGGTCACGCAGGTCAGCAGCATCGCGGCGTGCTTACCAGAACAATTCATCTGGGTACGGGTTTCGCCCCCGCCGGCGGCCAGGTGAGCGCGTCGGGCGGCCTCCCCGATCGGCAGGTCCGGCGGGCACTGCAGTGCGCCGGCGTCGAGCCGGGCGCGGGCCAGGATCTGGCGTACCCCCTCGACGTGGAACTCCTCGCCGCTGTGGCTGGCGCAGGCCAGGGCGAGCAGTTCGGCGTCGAGCTCCAGGCCGTGCCGCACCATGGCGAGTGCCTGCAGCGGCTTGTTCGACGAACGCGGGAACATCGGCGCGTCCGGCGTACCGACGCTCAGCGCGGCCCCGCCGGCGGCGTCCAGCGCCACCACGGACCCGAAGTGCACGGACTCCAGGAACCCGCTGCGCCACACCTCGGCGACCTGCTCGTGACCGGTCATTCTCAGCCCCTTTGCCGCGTACGACCCCGCCGCTAACTGTCGACAGTTAACATTAAGCCTGCGGCCCGGACACCGCTACGGGAGACACCGATGACCCTGCCCACAGCCCCGCCCGCGGGGACGCCGCTCCAAGCGCCGCCCGAGCGGTCGCCACAGCAGCCGGCCGGGCAACCGGTGCGGCGGCTGGCCGAGGGGCGGTCCGCGCGTCCGCCGCAGCGGCTGCCGCGGCGGCTCAGCCTGGCGAGTCAGACCGTCGAGGCGCTGCGCGAGCTGGTGCTGACCGGCGAGCTGCCACCCGGCTCCCGGGTCAACGAGGTGGCCGTCGCCGAGCAGCTGGGGATCAGCCGGGGCCCACTGCGGGAGGCGATCCGTCACCTGGCCAGCGAGGGGTTGCTGATCCTGAGCCCGAACCGCGGTGCGACGGTGCCGGCGGCCGACCCCGCCGACGTACGGGCGATGTTCGAGCTGCGTACGGCGCTGGAGTGCGCGGCGGCACGGCTGGCGGCGTCCCGGCGCGACGAGCGCGACGTGGCGCGGCTGCGGTCGGTGTGCGCCGAGTCGCGGGCGACCGCCGAGGACGGCGGCAGCTTCCCGTACCGGCTGGACATCGCCTTCCACACCGCGCTGCTGGACACCGCGCGCTCCCCCCGGATCGCCGGCCAGGTCCACCAGGTGCAGCAGCAGGTGATCCTGCTGCGCAGCCAGCTCGCCGACGACCCCACCCACACCCGCGCCTCACTCGACGACCACGACGCCGTCACCGAAGCGATCGCCGCCGGCGACCAGGACACCGCCGACATGGCGATGCGCCACCACCTGGACCGGGTACGCGACCAGATGCTCGCCGCCCTCTCGCAATAACAGCCGCCCTCTCGCAATGACGGCCGCCGAGCGCGGGAGGTGGGGCATTAGGGTGCCGGGCATGTATGCCGTCACGATCCGCGAGCCGGGTGGGCCCGAGGTGCTGGCCTGGGAAGAGGTACCCGACCCCGTCGCCGAGCCGGGTGAGGTGGTGGTCGAGGTCGCGGCCACCGCTGTCAACCGGGCCGACCTGTTGCAGCGCCAGGGGTTCTACCCGCCGCCACCGGGCGCGCCGCCGTACCCGGGGTTGGAGTGCTCCGGGCGGGTCGCGTCGCTGGGGGCGGGTGTCGAGTGCTGGCGGGTCGGTGACGAGGTGTGTGCGCTGCTGGCCGGCGGTGGGTACGCGCAGCGGGTCGCCGTACCGGCGGGGCAGTTGCTGCCCGTACCGGCGGGGGTGTCGGTGGTCGACGCCGCCGCGCTGCCCGAGGTGGCGTGCACCGTCTGGTCCAACGTGTACGGCATCGCCTCGCTGCGGCCGCACCAGACGCTCCTGGTACACGGCGCCGCCAGCGGCATCGGCACCTTCGCGATCCAACTGGCCCGAGCCACCGGCGCGACGGTGTACGGCACCGCCAGCCCTCACAAGCACGACGCGCTGCGGGATCTCGGCGCCGACGGGGTGATCGACTACCACACCGAGGACTTCGTCGCCGTCGTCAAGGACGCCACCGGGGGTCGCGGCGCCGACGTCGTACTCGACATCGTGGGCGCGGCGTACCTGGCGAAGAACCTCGACGTGCTCGCCACCGGGGGGCGGCTGGTGGTGATCGGGCTGCAGGGCGGCCGGAAGTCGGAGCTGAACCTCGGCACCCTGCTGGCCAAGCGGCTGTCGGTCACCGGCACCACGCTGCGCTCCCGCCCCGCCGAGGAGAAGGCCGGCATCGTGCGGGCGGTCCGCGACCACGTCTGGCCCCTGATCGAGGCGGGCGCCGTACGCCCCGTGATCGACCGCCGCCTCCCGATCACGTCGGCCACCGAGGCCCACCACCTCGTGGAGACCAACCAGCACATCGGCAAGGTGCTGCTCACCGTGAAGCGCGAGGAGTGGTCGTCGAGCCAGGTGATGATCTCGACATCGGCGCCGCCGGCGAGCCGGTAGTGGGTGAAGTCGGACTGCCAGGTGGGCCGACCGGCTGGCCCTGCGCCGACAACCCCATCTTGCCTCGCATCCCGCCACCTCCCGATTCCGGACTCCCCAGCGTGACACGGCTCAAGCTTCTCCGAAGATTTCCCGAAGACGTACCGGCGATGCTCGCCGCGACAACCCAACGATGAGGGGATGCGCATGAAGTTCAAACTGAAGCTCGTCGCAGCGGCAGCTTGCGCGCTCGCGGTCGGCGGCGCCGTCTTCGCCGCGACGGGCGCGTCGGCTGCCACCAGGGCCGTGAGGTGCGACAACGACGCCACCGAGGTCCAGACCTGTGCGTCGCTGGACGTAGTGGGCGACAAGGTCAAGGCGACCGGGTTCATCCGCGACCTGGATGGCGGCCGCAACTGGTTGGTCGACGTACGCAGGGTGGAGCTGCAGTACAACAAGGGCCAGGGCTGGGTGACGATCGGGAGTGTCTACGACGTCGGCTTCAAGGACGACCAGGACGGCATGATCACCGGAGCCAAGAGCTGCCCAGGGCACGGCACCGCGCAGTTCCGCGCCAGGGCCTTCATGGCCTACAAGGTGGTTGGCTCGTCGATGGAGCCGATCAGAGAAACCTGGTACAGCCACACCTACGGCGCCCCGTGCGAGCTGGCGGACTGGTAGCGGACTGGTAGCCGACAGGTTTGCGCACCCGGCCGATTCGGGGGGCCGGGTGCGCAACCGGCGGTCTACCGCCACTCCTCGGGGGAACTCGACGCCGTCGCTGCCGTCACCGTGGTCGGGTACCCTCCGGCTCGTTGGAGATTCAGCTGCTGGGGCCGGTGGAGGCGCGAGCTGACGGGGTGACGCTGGACATCGGCGCCGCCAAGCAACGCCTCGTCCTCGCGGCTCTGGCTGTCGCGCCCGGCACCGTTGTACCGCTGGATGCCCTGGTCGACCGGGTATGGGGTGAGGCGCCCCCGGGCCGCCCGGCGGCCACGCTCTACCCGTACGTGAGCCAGTTGCGGCGGGCGCTCGAACCGGCGGGGGCCGGCATCGTACGGCGCTCCGGCGGGTACGTCTGCGACGTACCACCCGAGTGCGTCGACCTGGTACGGTTCCGCGCCCGGCTGGCGGCAGCTCGGCAGGCAGACGACCTGACCGCGATCGAGCTGCTCGAAGAGGCGCTCGCACCGTGGCCCGGGGAGCCGCTGGCCGGGCTGCCCGGCGCCTGGCCGGACCGCCTGCGCGACACGTCGTACCAGCAGAAACTCTCCGGGTGGCTGTCGCTGGCCGAGCTGCACCAGCGGCGTGGCGATCTGGCCGTGCTGGCCGACCGGCTGCTCGTGGTCACCGCTGACCACCCCCTGTCCGAGCCCCTCGCCGCGCGAGTGATCAGAGCACTCGCGCTGGCCGGCCGGCGGGCCGAGGCGCTCGACTTCTACGCCCGGCTCCGGGAGCATCTCAGCTCCGAGCTGGGCGAGGAGCCGGGCGAGGAGCTCCAGCAGCTCCACCTGGGGCTGTTGCGCCGCGCCCCGGAGCTGCACGCCACCGACGGCGCCTCGTACCACCAGGCGCCGCGCGTGGTCCCGCGCCAGCTGCCCAGCGCCACCCGGCACTTCACCGGCCGGGTACGTGAGCTGAAGGTGCTCGACGAGTTGCTCGGGACCGCCGGTGACGCACCCGCCACGATGATGTCGGTGATCGCCGGGACCGCTGGTGTCGGGAAGACGGCGATCGCACTGCACTGGGCGCAGCGCGTGGCAGACCACTTTCCGGACGGCCAGCTCTTCGTCAACCTGCGTGGCTTCGACCCGGCCGCGACGCCGCTTCCGGCAGAGGAGGCACTGCGTACCTTTCTCGAGACTCTCGGCGTACCGGACACCCGGATTCCCCGCGATCTCGAGGGCCGGAGCACGATGTTCCGCAGCATGCTGGCCGGCCGGCGCATGCTCGTACTGTTGGACAACGCGCGCGATGTCGCCCACGTCCGGCCGCTGCTTCCCGGCACGCCCGGCTGCCTGGCGATCGTCACGAGCCGCAACCAGCTCACCGGCCTGGTGATCGAGTCCGGCGCCCAGCCGCTGGGCCTGGAGCTGCTCCCGGATGTGGACGCGGTGCGGCTGCTCACCCGGTACCTCGGCCCGGAGCGGATCGCGGCCGAGCCCGAGGCGGTGCCGCGGCTGGTGGAACGGTGCGCTCGGCTACCGCTGGCGCTGGTAGTCGCCGCCGGCCGCGCCGCGACCGAGCCGGACCTGCGACTGACCGCGATCGCTGCGGAGCTGAGCGATGTGGCGCAGCGACTTGACGCGCTCCGTACCGACGACGAGTCGACCACGGTACGCGCGGTGTTCGCCACGTCGTACGGTGCGCTGCGTCCGCGGGCACAACGGCTGTTCCGGCTGTTCGGTCTGCACCCCGGCGTGGACATCTCCGTGACCGCCGCCGCCGCGCTCGTCGAAGCCCCTCCCGCCGAGACCAAGCGGCTGCTGAGCGAGCTGTGCACGGTCGCCCTGCTCAGCCAGCATCGGTGGGGACGGTACGCCGGCCACGACCTGATCCGGCTCTTCGCCCGGGATCACGCGGTCGAGGACGAGACCGACGACGCCAGGCACGCCGCGATCACCCGGCTACGCGACCACTACCGGTACGGCGCGCTGGTCGCCATGGATCTCTATGACCCCGGCGGCCGCGATCGCCGTCCGCGGCCGCCCGTACCGGCCACGCCGGCCCTGGACCTGGCGGATCGTGCGGCGGCCGTGGAGTGGCTGGACGCCGAGCGGGCCAACCTGATCGCGGTCGCGATGGACGCCGGCGCACACGGATCGCCGGAGCACACCGCCGACCTGTCCGTGCTGTTGTTCCGCTATCTCGACGCCACCGGCAACCACCAGGAGGCGTTGCGGCTGCATCGTGCGGCTGCCGAGGTCGCGGACGGGCCGATGCGGGGCCGCGTCCTCGGCTGCCTCGGCACCGTCTGCTGGCGGCTCGGCCAGTACGACTACGCGCTTGCACACTTCGGTGACGCGCTCGACGTACACCGCCGGTACGGGAACGCCGATGCCGAGGGCTCGACGCTGACAAACCTGGCCATCGTGCATGTCCAACTGGGCCAGCTCGCCGAGGCGGTCGCGCACCTGCGCCGGGCGGTCGCTATCCACCAGGAGGCGGGCAACCGGGCCGCCGAGGCCGACGCCCGTGGCAACCTCAGCGACGCGTACACCCAAGTTGGCGATCTCGGCGGCGCGCTGGCGGAGAGCCGCGCGCAGCTCACGCTGGCCCGCGAGATCGGTCACCGGGCGGCCGAGGGCGTCGCGCTGAGCAACGTGGGCACCGTGCTGCACCGGCTCGGCCGACCAACCGACGCGCTCGACCACCACGAGCGCGCCCTCACCGTGGTACGCGAGATCGGCAACCGGGACTGCGAGGTCCAGGTGCTGAACGGTCTGGGGCTCGACCTGCGCGCTCTCGACCGGTACGACGATGGCGCCGCGCGGCACCGCGAGGCGCTGACGCTCGCCACCGAGATCGGCAACCGGTACGAGCAGGCGCGCGCATACGACGGCCTGGGGGAGTGCTCGGTGGCGGGCGGCGACCACGTGGCCGCGCGGAACCACTGGCGCCAGGCGTTGCAGCTCTACACAGCGCTCGGCACTCCCGAGGTCGAAGCGGTGGCCGCGCGGCTCACCGCGCTGGACCCCCCTGCCGCGCAGCCACCGCCCGGCATGGACTCCTAACGGGGTACGGAGCAGACGCTCGGCTTGGGATTTGTCGGGTACAGGTGCGGATCCACGTTTCCGATCCACTTCGTCACGTGGAAGCGGCCTTCCCGGTGGTCGTAGTACCCGAGGCGGAGCTGCGCACCCTTCGTAGTCTTCACCAGCTGTGAGCCGTGCGTAAGGACGTGACCGTCCGAGGCCCGCCTGAACTGCGGGAACCCGATGAAGTCGCCGCGTTGCCCGTCGCCGGCCAGCACCTCGCGGTCGATCAGGCACGCTGACACCGTGGGCCGCCACTGGTCCCACGTGCCCCGGTTCGTGCTCGAATGGTAGTAGCC
>JBOGDE010000004.1:0-45120 GCA_050701695.1 Micromonosporaceae bacterium | reverse complement strand
CAGCAGGGTCGCGGCCACCTCCGGCTCACCGCGCGCCAGATGCAGCCGGGCCAGGGGGCGTACCGCGTCGGGGTCCCGCTCGTGGCCGGCGAGCAGCTGCGCCGCCTCGTCGAGGCGGCCCTGCCGCAGTCGCAGCTCGGCGAGCCGTACCAGCGCGGCGGGGCGCAGTGCGCGGTAGCCCTCGGCGTAGATCCGCGCGGCGGTGGCCAACTCGTCTTCGGCCTCCGCCCACCGGCCGGCAGCGGTCAGGATGCCGCCGTAGTGGGTACGGCAGATCGCCGAGATCGGCAGGAACCGGGAGCGCTGGGCGAACTCCTCCGCCGCCGCCATCCACTGCTCGGCACGGGGTACGTCGAGCGTCAGCTCGCAGCAGTGCAGCATCGCGCAGTAGATGTCGCCGATGGCGAACGGGTCGGTCAGTTCGCCGCTGGAGGCCGCGGCCGCCGCCTCGTCGACCTGGTGCAGTCCCGTCTCGACCCGGCCCTGCTCCACGTCGTACGCGCCGAGCCGGGCCAGCGCGGGGAACCGCAGGTCTGCGCTGTCGTACGCCTCGGCGATCCGCAGCGCGGCGCGTATCCGCCGCACCCGGTCGGCCGGGTCGCCGGGCAGCAGTGCGGTCCACAGCTCCACCCAGCCCCGCTCCGGACAGTCGCCGGCCTGCCCGGCGAGCCGCAGCGCGCGCTGCCGCCAGCCGCTGCTGATCGCGGTGTTGCCGTACACGGCCAGGTGCTCGTAGGCCAGGAGCGCCGCCAGGTACGCCGGCTGGCGGGTCTCGCCACGCGCCCGCATGGCGACGTACGCCCGCTCGAAGGTCCGCAGCGCCGGCCCGTAGTCGCCGAGCCAGTACAGCGCCTGGGCCAGCCCGTGCAGCGCCTCGGGCGTCTCCTGTTCGTCGAGCGCCTGCTGGTGCGCCTCCCGAGCGGCGCCGAACTCGCCCGACCGCAGCGCCGCCCGCCCCCGGTGCAGCGCGTCCGACGCGGTCGGTGCCGTCATGCCCTCAGCATGGCACGCACCCGGGTGCGGATAGGTGCGTACACCCATGTGGTGCGGCGGCCTCCGGCGGATCGTGAGTGGCCCAGCGACCAGAAGGAGTGGACACCATGACCGAGACCTTCCAGATCCCGATCGAGATCGCCGAGGCGTACGAGGCGACCTTCGTGCCGGCGCTGTTCGCCGAGTGGGCCGGGCAGATGCTCGACGCCGCCGACGTACGGCCGGGGCAGCGGGTGCTCGACGTCGCCTGCGGTACCGGTGTGGTGGCGCGAGGCGCGGCCGACCGGGTCGGGCCCACCGGAGGTGTGACCGGGCTCGACCTGAATCCGGCGATGCTGGAGGTGGCGCGCCGGATCCGGCCCGAGCTGGACTGGCGGCAGGGCGACGTGGCGGCGCTGCCGTACGGTCCGGCCAGCTACGACCGGGTGCTCTGCCAGTCGTCGATGATGTTCTTCCGGGAGCCGGTGGCGGCGCTGCGGGAGCTGGGCCGGGTGGCGAAGCCGGACGGGCTCGTCGCGGTGCAGGTGCCGGGCCGGATGGAGTCCAGCGACGGATACCTGCGGCTGCTCGACGTGGTGGCACGGCACGCCGGCACGGAGGCGACCGAACTGCTCCGCGGCTACTTCATGTACGGCGACACCGACCAGCTGCGCGGTATGTTCCGCGACGCCGGGCTGCGGGTGCGCGACGTGGTCACCCGGATGGCGGCGGTACGCCGGCCCACCATCGATGAGTTCGTTACCACCGAGGTGTCGTCGACGCCGCTGATCGAGCGGCTCACCGAGCAGCAGTTGGCCCAGATCGTCGCCGACTCCCGTACCGCCCTCGCGGGGTACGCCTCGACCGGCCAGGGCGTGGCGATCCCGATCGAGGGCCACATCGTGCTCGCCCAGCCGTGACGGGGCGCCGCCGCGGCCGGTACCGGCCGCGGGCCGGTCAGTCGTCGCCGACGAGCGGATGCAGTTCGGCCAGATCGCTGATCACGTGCGAGGGGCGGAACGCGTCGGGGTCGTAGCGGTCGGCAGCTCCCGCGTTGTCAATGAGTACGGGGCGCATGCCCGCCCGGTCCGCGCCGAAATGCTCGCGGCTGGCGCCGTCGCCGACGTACCAACAGGCTTCGGGTGCGACGCCGAGGCCGGTGGCGACGGTGGCGTACAGCCGGAGGTCCGGCTTGCGGCGGCCTTCCCGCCACGAGAACACCGCGACGTCGATCAGCTCGGCGAACGGTGTGTCCTGCCACGCCTCGCACAGCTCGCTGCTGCAGTCGCTGATCAGCCCCAGCCGGTAGCCGCGCGAGCGCAGCGTTCCTAGCGCGGCGACGGCGCCGTCCCGGGGCGTACGCAGCTTCGCCGAGCCGTCCAGGTGCAGCGCCACGGCGGCGTCCAGCGTCACCTGGTCCGGCTCCACTCCGCACCGCCGGGCCATGGCGCGCAGCGTGGAGCGGGTGTCGCCGTACACGCCGGTGGCGCGGTCGGTGAAGCTGTCGGACATCGCCTGCCAGAACCGGTCCGAGTCGGCGCCGAGCCTGGTGCCGGTCGTGGCGTACACCTCGCGGCGCAGCCGCTCGGCGGAGGGTTCGGTCAGGGTGCCGAAGAAGTCGAATACCACCGCGCGCATCAGGCGATCCTGCCACGTCACGGTCGCCTCAGGTACGGCACGGTGACCGCGATCGGGATCATGCCGAGGCGTTCCAGGATCAGTCGCGGGGGCCGCCGGCGACGTAGATCACCTGGCCGGAGACGTACGAGGCCTCCTCGCTGACCAGGAACGACGCGACCGCCGCGACGTCGTCGGGGGTGCCAACCCGGCCCACCGGGACCTGGCTGGCGACAGTCTTCTGGAACTCCTCGAACGACATGCCGACCCGTTCGGCGGTGGCGGCGGTCATCTCGGTGGCGATGAACCCCGGCGCGATCGCGTTGACGGTGACACCGAACTTCCCCAGTTCGATGGCGAGGGTCTTGGTGAAGCCCTGCAGGCCGGCCTTCGCCGCGGAGTAGTTCGCCTGGCCGCGGTTGCCGAGTGCCGAGGTGGATGACAGGTTGACCACGCGCCCCCAGCTCGCCTCGGTCATGTATTTCTGTGCGGCCCGCGTCATCAGGAACGACCCCCGCAGGTGTACGCCGATCACCGCGTCCCAGTCCTGGTCGGTCATCTTGAACAGCAGGTTGTCGCGGGTGATTCCGGCGTTGTTGACCAGCACCGTCGGTGGGCCCAGCTCGGTGGCGATCCGCTGCACGGCGGCGTTGACCGCGTCGGTGTCGCTGACGTCGGCGCCGACGGCGAGCCCCCGGCCACCAGCGGACTCGATCGCCGCCACGGTCTGGCCGCAGGAGGACTCGTCCAGGTCGACCACGGCGACGGCGTACCCGTCGTGAGCGAGCCGAGTCGCGACCGCGGCGCCGATGCCACGGGCCGCCCCGGTGACGATGGCGGTGCGTGCTGTCTCGGGCACTTGTCGTACCTCCTCGCGTGACCGGCGGTCACTCCACGGTGTCCAACGGCTCACAATCGCAGGTCAAACCCCTATGATCAACGCACAACGCTGGGGCGCGGTGCGCCGGGGGAGCATCGGTGGGTACGTGGGAGGGCCGATGCTGGTAGACCTCGGGCGGGAGTTGGCCGACCACTGGCTGCTGTACGCGTCGATCCCGTTCATCGCCGCCGCCATCGGGTACGTCACCAAGTACGTCGCGGTCGAGATGATGTTCCGCCCGCTGGAGTTCAAGGGCATCCGGCCGTTCCTGGGTTGGCAGGGGGTGCTGCCGGCGAACGCCGGCCGGATGGCCGCCACCGCGATGGACCTGCTGCTGGGCCGGTTGATCGACCCGCACGAGATCCTGCGCCGGCTCGACCCCCACCGGTTGGTGCGCGAGGTCGAGGAGCCGCTGAAGAAGATCTCGGGTGCGGTCGGCGAGGAGCTGCTGCGGGAGTACCAGGCCGACCTGTGGGAGATGACGCCCGGCCCGGTGCAGCGGCTGATCATCGGGGAGGTACGCCGGCAGGCGCCGGACGTGGCGCGCAAGCTGCTGCCCGAGATCATCGACAACATCGAGGAGTACGTCGACGTACGCGACATGGCGATCAGCAACCTGATCCGGGACAAGGCGACCCTCAACCGGCTGATCCGTGACGTCGCCAAGCCCGAGATGGACTTCATCATCCGCTCGGGTATCTACTTCGGGTTCGGGCTCGGGCTGATCCAGGTGATCGTCTGGGCGCTGACCCACCAGCCGCTGGTGATGCCGCTGTTCGGTCTGTTCGTGGGCGGCGCCACCGACTGGATCGCGCTCAAGATGATCTTCCTGCCACGGGAGCCGAAGCGGTTCTTCGGGTTCTTCGGGTGGCAGGGGATGTTCCAGAAGCGGCGCAAGCAGGTCGCCGCCGACTACGGCCGGTTGATCGCCGACGAGGTGCTGACGGTGCCCTCGATGGTGGAGGGGCTGCTCACCGGGCCGAAGTCCGACCGGCTGTTCAAGCGGCTGGAGTCGGAGCTGCGTGCGGTCGTCGACGCCCGGCTGAGCCTGGCCAAGCCGCTCGTGGTGCTGATGGTGGGGGGCCGGCGGTTCCAGGAGATGAAGCACCGGGCGGTGGAGCGGGCGATCCAGGAGATGCCGGAGACGATGCGCCCCGCGATGGACTACGCGAAGGACGCGCTGGACGTACGGCACACCATCATCGACAAGATGCTGCAGCTGAGCCCGCTCGAGTACGAGGGCATCCTGCGCCCGGCGTTCAAGCAGGACGAATGGAAGTTGATCACAGTCGGGGCGACCATCGGCTTCCTCGTGGGTGAGTTGCAGGTCATCCTCCTGCTGGAGTGAGAGCGGGTACCCTACTCGCGAGTAAACATCGCGGAGAGGGCGTACCGATGGCCGACGTGGCGGGACTGGACACCGAGCTGAAGTCGCTGCGGGTGGAGCGGACCGGCCATGTCGCCGAGGTGACGCTGCTCGGCCCCGGCAAGGGCAACGCGATGGGGCCGGACTTCTGGGCCGAGCTGCCTGAGGTGTTCGCCGCGCTCGACGCCGACCCCGAGGTGCGTGCCGTGGTGCTCACCGGCAGCGGCCGCAACTTCTCGTACGGTCTGGATCTGCCGGCGATGCTGCCGCAGTGGGGCGAGGCGCTCGCCGGCGGCGCGCAGGCGGGGCCACGTACCGAGTTCCTGCGCGAGATCCGCCGGCTGCAGGACGCGATCAGCTCCCTCGCGCGGTGCCGCAAGCCGGTGGTGGCGGCGGTCTCCGGCTGGTGCATCGGCGGCGGCGTCGACCTGATCAGCGCCGCCGACGTCCGGCTGGCCAGCGCCGAGGCGAGATTCAGCATCCGCGAGGTGAAGCTCGCCATCGTCGCCGACATCGGCAGCCTGCAACGGCTGTCGGGGATCATCGGGGAGGGTCACCTGCGGGAGCTGGCGCTCTCCGGCAAGGACATCGACGCCGCCAGGGCGGCCAGGATCGGGCTGGTCAACGACGTACACCCGGATCAGGAGGCGGTGCTGGCCGCGGCCCGTGAGCTGGCGACGGAGATCGCGGCGAACCCACCCCTGACCGTGTACGGGGTCAAGCAGATGCTCAACGAGAGCCGGGAGCCGGCGATCGAGGCCGGGCTGCGCCACGTGTCGGCGTGGAACGCCGCGTTCCTGCCGAGTGAGGACCTGATGGAAGCGGTGCAGGCGTTCGTCGAGAAGCGGCCGCCGGCTTTCAAGGGGGCATGACCTTGCAACTTGACAGGACCTCATGTCAGATTGGCCGGAGGCCAACGTTGCTGGAGCGGAGACGACCATGCGGTTGAGTACGACGCTGATGTACGCGGGGGACCCGAAGGAGTCCGCCGACCAGGTGGTCGAGCTGGAGCGCGCCGGGCTCGACGTGATCTGGGTGGCCGAGGCGTACGGGTTCGACTCGCCGACCCTGATGGGCTACCTGGCGGCGAAGACCGAGCGGGTGCAGATCGGCTCGGCGATCCTCAACATCTACTCGCGCACTCCGGCACTGTTGGCGCAGACCGCCGCCGGGCTCGACTCGGTGAGCGAAGGCCGCGCGATCCTCGGGCTCGGCGCCTCCGGGCCGCAGGTGATCGAGGGATGGCACGCGGTGCCGTACGACAAGCCGCTGGGGCGTACCCGCGAGGTGATCGACATCGTGCGGCGCACCCTGAAGCGGGAAAAGATCACCAACGACGGGCTCTACCAGATCCCACTGCCCGCCGAGCAGGGCACCGGGCTCGGCAAGCCGCTGAAGATGCTCACCCACCCCGTCCGGGACAAGATCCCGATCTACGTGGCGGCGCTGGGCGAGAAGAATGTCGCGCTCACCGCCGAAATCGCCGACGGCTGGCTGCCGATCCTCTACGTACCGGAGAAGGCCGCCGGGGTCTGGGGTGAGGCGCTGGCGGCGGGTGCGGCCAAGCGCTCCCCGGAGCTGGCACCGCTGGAGATCGCCGCCGGCGGCATGTTGGCCGTCGGTGAGGACGAGAACACCCTCGCGCTACGCGATCTGTCCCGTCCGTTCATCGCACTGTACGTGGGCGGGATGGGCGCCAAAGGCCGCAACTTCTACAACACCCTCGCCCGGCGGTACGGCTACGAAGCCGAGGCCGAGAAGATCCAGGACCTCTACCTCGCGGGCGAGAAGGAGGAGGCCGCCGCGGCGGTGCCGGCCGAGCTCGCCGAGCTGGTCAACCTGGTGGGGCCGGAGAGCTACGTCAAGGAGCGGCTCGCCGCCTTCCGCGAGGCCGGGGTCACCATGCTCAACGTGACCCCGGTGGCCGAGGACCCGGTGGGTCTGGTCGCCAGGGTGAAGGAGTGGATCTCCTGACCGGCCAGATCATCTGACCGTTCGACGGACTACCCGCGCCGCAGCGACGGGCGTAGCGTGTGCTCCCTCGGAAGCCTGAGGCGAGGGGGCGTAATGACGAACCTGGACCGGCGTACGGTGTTGCGGTCGGCAGCGGCGGGGGTGCTGCTGGGAGGACCATTCGCGGGCTTCGTGGCCCGTGCGGAGGCGGGGCAGCCGACAGCGGCGAGGACGCCCACGTTGGGCCCGGTCGCCGATCAGCGGGACGGTGCGGTACGGCTCTGGCTGCCCGACGGCTTCGGCTACCGCTCGTTCCACGACACCGAGACCCCGGTGACGCTGCCCGACGGCACCGCGCTGCCGGGGCGTCACGACGGTATGGCCGCGTTCGGCGGGCCGGACGGCACGGTCGTGCTTGTGCGTAACCACGAGGTCAACGGCGCCGGTACGGCGTTCGGCCCCGGCACCCCGTACGACGGGCAGGGCCGCGGCGGCACCACCACCGTGGTGACCACGCCGCGCGGTGAGGTGCTCGACGCGTACACCAGCCTCAACGGCACCATGATGAACTGCAGCGGCGGGCCGATGCCGTGGGGTTCCTGGATCACCTGCGAGGAGACGATCAACGGGCCCGACGTGGGTCCCGACTTCACCGGCGCCCCGAACGTGGCGCTGCAGCAGCGGCACGGCTTCGTCTTCGAGGTGCCCGCCGACGGGCAGTCCGATCGGGAGCCGATCACCAACGCCGGCCGGTTCGCGCACGAGGCGGTGGCCTACGACCCCAGGGGTGGGGCGCTCTACCTGACCGAGGACAACTTCGGGTTCCCCTCCGGCTTCTACCGGTACGTCCCGGCGACCGACCCGATGCGTACCGGACGGCTGGACAACGACGGGCGGCTCCAGATGCTCGCCGTGGTCGGTACCCCCAACGCGCACCTGGAGGCCGAGCAGTCGGCGCGTGCGTCGTACCGGGTGCGGTGGGTCGACATCGACGACCCGGCGCCGAGCTTCCCGTACACCCCGGGTGAGCCGGCGCCGACGGCCAACGACGACGCGCTGACCTACGTCGGCGACCAGGGGCGGGCGCAGGGCGCGGCGTACTTCTCCCGGTTGGAAGGCTGCGTGTACGACCACGGCGTGGTCTACTTCTGCTCCACCCAGGGCGGGGGTCCCGCGGAGGACAGCCTGGGCCCGGTCGGCAACGGCTGGGGCAACGGTTTCGGACAGGTCTGGGCGTACCACACCGGTTCCGAGCTGCTGCAGCTTGTGTACCAGTCACCGGGCCGGGACGTGCTGGATCTGCCGGACAACGTCACCACCAGCGCCCGCGGCACCCTGGTGCTCTGTGAGGACAGCAGCCAGGACAACTACCTGCGCGGGCTCAGCCGTGGCGGCCAGCTCTTCGACATCGCGCTGAACCGGCTGGTGAGCGGCGGCGGCAGCCCCCGGTTCAACGACGAGTTCGCCGGCTCGACGTTCAGCCCGGACGGCGGGACGCTGTTCGTCAACATCCAGGCCAGCGCCGGAATGACGTTCGCGATCTGGGGCCCGTGGGGGCGGATCGGGGTGTGATGGTTACCCGGCGGTGAGCTTGGCGAGCCGCGCTTCGGTGGGCCAGCGCACGTCGTGCGCCCATCCGGCGCGCTCGAAGAGCCAGATCAGCCGGGCGGAGATGTCGATCTGACCAGGCTGTACGCCGTGCCGGGCGCAGGTCGGGTCGGCGTGGTGCAGGTTGTGCCACGACTCGCCCATCGACAGGATCGCCAGCGGCCAGACGTTCGCCGACCGGTCCCGGGTGGTGAACGGCCGTTCGCCGATCATGTGGCAGACCGAGTTCACCGACCAGGTCACGTGGTGCAGCAGTGCGACGCGTACCAGTCCGGCCCAGAAGAACGCCGTCGCCGCACCCCACCACGACCAGGTGGCCAGGCCGCCGATCAGCGCCGGGGCGGCGAGCGTGACCAGGGTGAGCGGACCGAACAGCCGGTGTACCAGCCGCAGGTCGCGGTCGGCCAGCAGGTCCGGCGCGAAGCGTTCCTGGTTGGTCAGGTCGCGGGTCAGGACCCAACCCAGATGCGCATGCCAGAAGCCCCGGGCGAGTGCCGCGGGGGAGGTGCCGTACGCCCACGGTGAGTGCGGATCGCCGTCCCGGTCGGAGAATGCGTGGTGCCGCCGATGGTCGGCGACCCAGTGCAGGATCGGCCCCTGCACCGCCGTGCTCCCCACCGCGGCGAGGGTCACCCGAAGCCAGCGCTTGGCCTTGAACGCGCCGTGGGTGAAGTAGCGGTGGAACCCGACGGTGACGCCGAGACAGGTGACCGTGTAGAAGAGCGCCGCCAGCGCCACGTCCAGCCAGCTGAGCCCCCAACCCCACGCCAGCGGTACGGCGACCAGCACCGCGAGGAGAGGCACGATCACGAACGCGTACACGGAGAGGTGAGCTGCCAGGGGGCGTTTGCCGGCGTACAGGCTTCTGCCGCCGGCGCGTGCGGGGGAGTCGACGGCCATGACTGCATGGATACACCACGAGAACGGACGATTGCCGACGGTGTGACAAATCGGCGCCCCCCGCGGGATGAATCCCGGCTGACCGACCGCCTTTCAGACCTACTGCAGCGTGACTCTGGTCAGCCTTAGCTCCCAGCCGACCTCGGTGGGGCGGCTGTACGTCACGTAGAGGGTCCGCCGGTTGCCGTACTCGGGGTGGGCCACGACGAAGTAGTTGAAGTCCTTGGCCGGTGGCACGGTGTCGAACAGCAGCTGCGGCGCCGACCACGGGCCCCACGGCGCGGGTGCGGTGCGGTAGTAGGCGCGGTCGAACCCGTACACGGCGAGGTAGCGACGCAGGTACGGGTTGTAGAACACGCTCCCGGAGTGTCCACCGTGGAAGACCGGCCGCGCCGCGGTGGCGTCGGCGACCCACCGCCCGGCGCCGGCGTAGAACCGCCACGCGGCACGGGTCAGTGCCTGACCCAACGGCACCCGGGCCAGCCGGCATCCGAACACGAACCGGCCCTGGTCGGCGCAGCCGTACACGTAGAGGGTCTCGCCCACCGTGAGTGTCATGGTGGCGTACGGGGTCTCGTCCGGGCCGAACATGATCCACCGGTGGTTCGCCGCGCCCCGTGCCACCTCGGGTCGGGTGGTACGGCCGGAGGCGGCGTCCCAGACCGCGATCGACGTACCCCACTGCTGGTAGTCGCTGATCGTGCCGCCGCGCCGTCCCGTGGTGAGAAAGAACAGGATCCGGCCCTGCCGTGGGTCCGGCACCACGGGGCCGGGCCACAGGAAGTGGCGCTGGCCGCAGTCGGGGTTGCGGTCCGGGGTGCATCGCGCGGGATCGTTGCGCGCGTTGAACGCCGCTTCCCACGGTGAGACGGGCAGGTATTCGCCGGGCAGCCGGGCGGCGTCGGGGTTTTCGACCGCGTGTGGCGGCAGCAGCGAGACCCCGTCGTCCGCGTCGAGGTCGGAGGTGACGACGCTGGAGTTGTCGGCCCAGCGGTCGCCGTCGGCGCCGGGGGAGCTGAGGATGGTGTCACCGAAGACCCAGATCGAGGTATCACCCCAGCGTGCGGACATCCCGCCGTCCCGGCCGAGGATCCGGTGGTCCCACCGGACCGGCCCCAGATCGGTCACCACGGCCACGCTCCCGGGCGGGGCAGGCGCGTCCCCGGCGAGGAAGCCGGCCGCCACCAGCAGCATCAGGACCGCGAGCGCCCGCGCCACGTGGTGCACGATCCTCCCCTGGGTCGAGGTACGCAGACCATACCGGGCCGCGGCGTGTTACCGGCTAACATGTTAGCTGCTAACATATTGCTGTGAAGGCATCCGACTGGCGGGAACAAAAGAAGGCGCGGACCCGCGCCAACCTCCAGGAACACGCGCTGCGGCTGTTCCTGGAGCAGGGGTACGACAACACCACCGTGGAGCAGATCGCCGCCGCCGCCGGGGTCTCCCACATGACGTTCTTCCGGCACTTCCCGACCAAGGAGGACGTGGTCCTTCGCGACGAGTACGACCCGCTGCTGGAGTCCCTGATCGCCTCCCGCCCCACCGGTGAGCCGCCCGTGACCCGGGTACGGTCCGCGCTGCGCGACGCGCTGGGCGAGGTCTACCCCGAGGCCAGGGAGGCGATTCTGGTGCGCACCCGGCTGATGCTGCGTACCCCCGCGCTGCGGGCACGCTCCTGGGAGAACCAGCACACCACCGGGCGGCTGCTGGAGCGCGCGCTGTCCGGCCAGGCGGCTCCGGACCTGCGTACCCGGGTGGTCGCCGCCGCCTGCCTGGCCGCGATCACCACCGCGATCGAGGCGTGGGCCGACGCTGACACCAGTACGGCCAGTGGCACCGACGCCGACACCGGCACCGACGCCGCCAGCGGCACCGGCACGGCCGGCGGCAACGCCGCCGAGCTTCCTGAGCTGATCGACCAGGCGCTCGCCGTACTGGAGGGCATCGACACATGATCATTGACGTCACCGACCTCCGGATGCGCTACCCAGGTACGTCGCACGATGCCGTCGCCGGAGTCTCCTTCGGTGTCGAGCCGGGGGAGATCCTCGGCTTCCTCGGCCCGAACGGCGCCGGCAAGTCCACCACCCAGCGCATCCTCACCGGGCTGCTGCGTGGCTTCAGCGGCCATGCCGCCGTGCTCGGCAAGCCCGTACCGGACTGGGGCCCCGACTACTACCAGCGGATCGGGGTCGGGTTCGAGCTGCCGGCCCACTTCTCCAAGCTCACCGCCCGGGAGAACCTCGCCGCGTTCGCCTCGCTCTACGCCGCACCCACCGAAGAGCCGGAGGTGCTGCTGGCTCAGCTCGACCTTGCCGACGCCGCGGACCAACGGGTCTCGGGTTTCTCCAAGGGGATGCAGATGCGGCTCAACCTGGCCCGCGCCCTGCTGCACCGCCCCCGGGTGCTGTTCCTCGACGAGCCCACCTCCGGCATGGACCCGGTGCACGCCGGTGCGGTGCGCTCGCTGATCCGGCAGCAGGCGCGGCGGGGCTGCGCGGTCTTCCTGACCACCCACGACATGGCCGCCGCCGAGCAGCTCTGCGACCGGGTCGCGTTCATGGTCGGTGGCCGGATCGCCGCGATCGACACCCCGCGCAGCTTCCGGCTGGCGCACGGCGCGCCCGCCGTCGTGGTCGAGCACCGTAGCGGCGGCGAGCTGCGGCGTACGGAGTTCCCGCTTGGCTCACCGGCCTTCCACGAACTGGTACGCGGCGGCACCGTCGAGACCATCCACACCCAGGAGGCTTCGCTCGACGACGTGTTCGCCGCCGTGACCGGGGACCGGCTGTGATCGCCCGGCTCGCCGGGGCCGTACGGCTCGAACTGCGTACCGAGCTGCGGTATGGGATCGTGCTGACGGCGCTGGCGCTGACCACCGGCTGGACGCTCGCCCTGCTGGCGATGCCCGGGTGGCTGGCGCGGGCGATCGGTCCGTACCTGCTGGTCGCCGACACCGCCGCGTTCGGCGCGTTCTTCATCGCCGCCCTGGTGCTGTACGAGCGCGTCGAAGGCGCCCTGGCGGCGCTCGCGGCGAGCCCGCTGCGGTTCGGCGAGTACCTGGGCGTGAAACTGGCGCTGCTGACGCTGCTGTCAGTCGGCTCCGCCGTACCGATCATGGTGGCCGCGTTCCGTGGTGCCGCGTTCCGGGGTGGTGGCGGCGGTCTGGTGGTGCTGCTGGGGGTCGCTCTGATCTCGGTGCTGGTGCTCGCGCTGAACGCGGGACTGGTCGCCTCGCACCGTTCGCTGACGGACTTCCTGCTGGTAGCACCGTTCCCGCTGGTCCCGCTGATGCTGGCGCCGCTGCTGCAGCTGAGTGGCGTGGTGAGCCATCCGCTGCTGTACCTGGTGCCGACCGTTGGCGCCGCGGACCTGGTGGCCGCCGCCACACACCCGGTGTCGCCGCCCCGGATCGCCGGCATCGTGGCCTACCTGCTGCTGTGGATCGCCGGCGCGGTGTGGTTCGCGCGCTGGCGGTTCGTACGGGAGTTCCTGCGCCCGGGCCGGGTACGGATGCCAGCCGTCGGCACCCGGCGCGCCTGGCCGCGCTCCGGTTGGCTGGTGGCGTACGCCCGGCTGGAGCTGCGCGCGGTGACCCGCAGCGCGATGCTGCTGGTGGTCCTGGTGGGCCCGCTGCTGCTGGCGGTGGCGCTGCGGCTGGCGTACCCGTGGCTGGAGGCGGGACTGGCGGCGCGTTTCGGGGTGACGCTGGCGCCGTACCGGCCGCTGCTGCTGGCAACGCTGGTGGTGCTGCACGTGCCGCTGCTGTGCGGCATGGTCGGCGCGCTGCTGGTGCTGGACGACGCCGACGACCGCACCCTGGTGGTGCTGCGGGTGAGCCCGGTGACGCTGCCGCGCTACCTGGCGTGGCGAGGCACCGTGGTGGCGGCCGTAGCCGCAGTGTCGTTGACGATCGCGGTCCCGCTCTCCGGCCTGGCCCCGTGGAGCGGCCTGCCAGCGATGCTCCCCGCACTGCTGCTCGCCGCCACGCAAGCCCCACTGATCATGCTCGCCACCGCCGCGTACGCGTCGAACAAAGTGGAGGGTCTGGCCCTGATCAAGCTTCTGGGCGGCATCGTCACCGCCGTAGCCCCCGCACTCTGGTGGCTACCCACCCCCTGGACCTGGCCCCTGCACCTGCTGCCGCCCGCCTGGGTACTGGACACCCTCTGGCATCCCACCCCGCAAGCGATAGCCGGCGCCACGGTGACAACGGCAACCGCAATGGCACTGCTAGCCCGACGCACGCTACGCCGAATAAGCAGCGCATGACGCGACTCGTTGGGCCGATGAGTTTGCCTGCTGCCTGAAGTCTTGACTTTGACGGTCCTACCCCTATGGGGCACCCCAGACCACGGAGGAGAGATGGTGGCCAGAATGAGCAATCCGATTCGGCTGTACATGTCGATGTCGCTCGACGGCTACATTGCCGGTCCGGAGGATCGACCGGGCCAGGAGCTCGGACGCGCCGGTGGACGTCTTTTCAACTGGCTCGACGATCGGGAATCCGACGGTCCCAGCGGACAGGTCTATCGCGAGGCGCTGGCGACCGGCGCGGTAATCTCCGGCCGTCGGACCTTCGAACTCGCCGGGCGTTGGCACGGCGACCATCACGACGGTGTGCCGATCTTCGTCCTCACCCACCATGTGGATGATGGGGACGTGCCACCCGGCCACGCGCGATTCGTCACTGACGTCGAGGACTGCGCCCGTCAGGCTCGCGCGGCCGCCGGGGACCGGCCGGTCATGGTCCATGGGGCAGGCGCGGCCCAAGCGCTTCTCCGAGCCGGGCACATCGACGAGATGGAGATCCACCTGGTTCCGGTCCTCCTCGGGGACGGCCGGCGACTCTTCGACCACCTCGGTGGTGATCACATCGAACTCGACCTCGTCCGACGGCTCGAGGACCGAGACGTCACGCACCTCCGCTACCGGGTACGCCGCCCCAACGCGGCCGCATGAAGACGCTCTTCGTCGCCTACCGCGTCCTGAGCGGTCCGGTGAGCCGAGTGAAGAAGTTTCGCTTCGGGGCGGGCGCGGCGCGAGCGCGAGCGTGAGGTGGCAACCGGAGGTGGCCGACGGGTCTGGCGAGGTCGCGGTGGCTGGGCCACCCGGGGGGCTCGGGGGGTCGTCCCCCCGACAGAATGACGAGTGGGCGCTACTGGGATTGAACCAGTGACCTCTTCCGTGTCAGGGAAGCGCTCTCCCACTGAGCTAAGCGCCCGAGGCGGGAGCGGGAATCGAACCCGCGTACAGGGCTTTGCAGGCCCTTGCCTAAGCCACTCGGCCATCCCGCCGGATTCGATACCCCGAGTTGGGGCCGGCATTGGCGGTGCGCGGGCACCGCTACCGAGCGGACGACGGGACTCGAACCCGCGACCCTCACCTTGGCAAGGTGATGCGCTACCAACTGCGCTACGTCCGCATTGTGCGTCCGGAGGTGGTTCCCGGTGCGCTCAAAGAATGTAGCTGAGCCAGGTACCGAGTGCCAAACCGGGGTGCCGTTTACCGGGGCGTGTCGCGGAGTTTCCCGGCGGCCGCGTCCTCAGTTGCTGTCCGTGAGCTGCCCAGGACTGTCCGCGAGACCGGTGCAGCCGCGCAGCGTGGCGAACTTCTCGCTGATCCGGGTCTCGTGCTCGCCCTCGGCGGGAAGCGGCTGCCCCGTGGTGTACGAGATCCGCGCCGGCAGGAACCGGGTGCCGACCAGCTCGGGGCCCCGCAGCGTCAACCGCAGTACGCCGGTGTCGTTGGAGTACGCGTCGTTCCACCACCACAGGAAGTTGCCCAGCCCGTACGACACGTAGGTGTTGCCGAGCCAGCCGTCGCCGAGCAGCAGGTGGGCGTGGGTGCCGATCACCGCGGTGGCACCGGCTTCGGCGAGTGTCCTGGCGAGTACGGTCATCCGCTCGGTCGGGCACTCGCTGCCCTCCTTGCCCCAGTGCAGGTAGGCGATCACCACGTCGGCCTGCTGCCGCGCGGCTTTCACCGCGTTCGCCGCCACCGCCAGGTCGTGCGCCATCGCGATCCCCGGGCGGTCCTCGGTGGCCTCCCAGCGGTGCGCCAGCTCCCGGATCTGGCTGAGCCCGACCACGGCGATCTTCACGCCGCGTACCTCGGTCACCCAGGGGGCGTACGCGGCGGCGGCGTCCTTCCCGGCGCCGAACGCCGGCACGCCCGCCTCCTCGGCGTACCGCAGCGTGTCGGCGAGACCGTCGTGGCCGTAGTCCAGGGCGTGGTTGTTCGCCAGCGACACCGCGTCGATCCCGGCCGCCTTGACCGCCTGGTATGCGCTGCCCGGCGCCCGGAACTTGAACTGTTTCGGCTCCGGCGTACCGCCCTCGGTGATCGCGGTCTCCAGGTTCACCACCGCGACGTCGGCGGCGGAGAGCTGCGCGGAGATCGGGCCGAACGCGGTCTCGGGGTCGTCGAGCAGGCCCAGTGTCCGCTCGGCGAAGTGCACGTCACCGGCGAAGGCGAGCGTGATCTCCGGGGGCGGGGTGGGGGAGGCGGCGCGTGAGGAGAGCGGCTCCGGCGGCGGCTTGCGGGCGGCGGGAGCTTCGCCCGCGCAGCCTGCGACGCCGATGGCGACGCTGATCAGCAGGGCGGTGATCGCCCGCGGTCGATGGCTCACCGGGCCAGGGTACGGTGCCGCCGGCGCCCGCGACGAGCGGGTGTCTGTCCGTCATCGGCGCTGGTCACCGCGGCGAACCGGCGGCCCCGCCGGTGCCGGTACCGCCGTGGCGAATTACTGTTCGCAGCATGCGTGTCCTGGAGATGACCGGGGACGCTCTCACGGTCGACGACGTGGTCGACGTCGCATACGGCCGTGCGCGTGTCCAGCTTGGTCCAAGCGTTGACAAACGGATGGCCGCCAGCCGCGGAGTAGTCGCCTCCGCCGTGGAGAAGGGAGAGGTGGCGTACGGCGTCACCACGGGTTTCGGTGCGCTGGCCGACACCTACATCCCCGCCGACGAGCTCAGCCAGCTGCAGTTCAGCCTGGTGCGCAGCCACGCCGCCGGAGTCGGTGAGCCGCTGCCGCCCGAGGTGGTACGCGCGCTGCTGCTGTTGCGCGCCCGTACCCTCGCGGCCGGCATCTCGGGGGTACGGGTCGACCTGCCCCGCCGCTTCCTGGAGCTGTTGGAGCGGGACCTGCTGCCGGTGGTGCCGAGCCAGGGCTCGGTGGGCGCCTCCGGCGACCTGGCGCAGCTGGCCCACCTGGCGTTGCCGCTGATCGGCGAAGGCCGGCTGCGGGCACCCGGCGACCCGGTGCGGGGACGGCCGGCGGCGGAGGTGCTGACCGAGCACGGCATCACGCCGCTGGAGCTGGCGCCAAAAGAGGGGCTCAGCCTGATCAACGGCACCGAGCCGATGCAGGCGGTGCTGGCGCTCGCCGTGGCGCGCGCCGAGGACTACGCCAAGCTCGCCGACATCGCCTGCGCGCTGTCGGTGGAGGCGCTGTTCGGCACCGACCGGGCGTACGACGAGCGGGTGCAGGTGATCCGGCCGCACCCCGGTCAGCTGGACAGCGCGGCGAACCTGCGGGCCCTGCTGGCCGGCTCGCCCCTGCTGGCCAGCCACCGCTACTCCGACCACGCGGTGCAGGACTCGTACTCGCTGCGGTGCGCGCCGCAGGTGCACGGTTCGGCGCGGGACGTGGTGGCGCACTGCCGGCGGGTGATGGAGATCGAGCTCGGCTCCGTGGTCGACAACCCGGTGGTGGTCAGCGACCACGACGGCGGGTACGAGGTGATGAGCACCGGTAACTTCCACGGCCAGCCGCTGGCGTTCGCCGCCGACATGCTCGCCATGGCCGCCGCCGAGGTGGCCAGCATCGCCGAACGCCGGGTCTACCGGCTGCTCGACCCCGCCACCTCACGTGGGCTGCCGCCGTTCCTGGCGCCCGACGCCGGCACCAACTCCGGGTTCATGCTGACGCAGTACACCGCCGCCAGCGTGGTGAGCGAGAACAAGGTGCTCTGCCACCCCGCCAGCATCGACTCGATCGTCACCTCCGGCAACCAGGAGGACCACGTGTCGATGGGCTGGCACGCGGTACGCAAAGCGCACCAGGTGCTCGACAACACCCGTACCGTGCTCGCCGTCGAGCTGCTCTGCGCCGCGCAGGGGATCGACCTGCGGGCCGACGCCGGCCAGCCGGGGCCCGCCACCGGGGCGGTGCACACGCGGATCCGGCGCGACGTACCGGCGATGCTGGTGGACCGGGAAATGGCGCCGCAGCTGGACGCGGTGAGCGCCATGCTGCCGGAGCTGCTGGCCGTCACCGAAGAGGTGATCGGCCCGCTGCGCTGAGCGGGCACCCCCACCACGAATCAGGGCCCGCCGGTCGCCGGCGGGCCCTGTGTGCTGGTAGCGGTTCAGCCGTTGGCCGGGCCGCGCTGGAACAGCTTCGACAGCGCGGTGTCGATGTCGAGGTACTCGCTCTCCCGACCCCGCGGCACCGCCGAGAACGTACGCCGCAGGAACCGCACCAGCACGCTGCGCTGCACCTCGAACAACGCGTTGCCGTCAGGGGAGGACAGCGCCAGCGCCACCACCTCGCCACGCGGCGTCGCCCACGGCCACACCCGCACGTCGCCGATGCCGGCCGCCTCGTCGATCCCGGTCACCAGCAACTCCCGCGCGAACGACCAGCTCACCGGCTCCGCACCAGACGCATCGGGGTGAAACATCACATGCACCGCGTACGGGTCGCCGGGGTCGTACCGCAGACTCGCGCGTACGGGCAGCGTCACCGCGTCTGGCGCCACCAGATGCAGCGAGGTCTCCACCTCAACCGAGGTAGGGCGGATTGGGCCCATCGACTACTCCCCTGGAGCCGGGCGGGACGACGGCTGGCGCCCCGGATCTTGTAACAAGGCGGTACCCCTGGTCACGTGCTGCTATACGCCCGCCCCACCCTGTAGCGTTGGCGTGTTCGCAGGTGGGTGCGACGGCCGTACACCCGGTCTAACTGTTCATCTCGCCCGGGGGTAATGAGCTCAGGGAAGTTAGGTACGTTCAATGCCGAGAATTTCGCCGGCCGTCGCTAGATTGAGTGGTGTGGGAGGGTGTATTGGTAGCCGATCCGTCGACCCGGCGGGGCACGACCGTGGTTGACACGGCACCGCCCCCGGAGCCGCCCCGGGTGGCTGAGGGGGATTCGGGCACGGCGCCGATGAAGCCGCTCGGCCTGCTGGACCGGATCCGGGCCACCACGGCCGGTCGGCTCACCCTCAAAGTCGTGGTCGCGCTGGTCGGGGTCGCGATCATCCTGCTCGGGATCGCGATGATCCCGCTGCCGGGCCCCGGCTGGCTGGTGGTGTTCGCCGGCCTTGCGATCCTCTCCATCGAGTACGTCTGGGCCAAACACCTGCTCAGGTACGCCCGCGAAAGGATCCGGAACTGGACCGGCTGGATCGGCCGCCAGTCCTGGCTGGTACGGATCGCGATCGGGGCGGTCGGGCTGGTGTTCGTCACCGCCGCGCTGTGGTTCGCCGTACGCAACAGCTTCGGCATCGACCTGGTGCAGAGCGCGTGGCACTTCCTCACCTCGAACTAACCCCTGTGCGGTAACGGGATCCCTTCAGGTAAGGTGGTCCCGCGCCCGGGCGATTAGCTCAGCGGGAGAGCGCTCGCCTCACACGCGAGAGGTCACTGGTTCGATCCCAGTATCGCCCACGCGATTGGTCGATCCCTGTCCGCACAGAACGCGGATGGGGATCGCGTGTTCATGCCAGTCGGGGGGTCGACCCCCGAGCCCCCCGGTGCGACTCTCGTCTGCCACCTTGCGCCTCGTTGCGCTTCTTCTCTCTGCCTGGCTTGTGCGTGTTGGCTACTTCTCTCCTGCGAATCCTTCCGGTGGTGGGTGGGTACGTCTCTCTTGAACCTATTGAGATCCCTTGGAGAGGCATTTTTGTGGGTACGCGGGCGCGGCATCGGGATGTGGTGGATCTGCTGGTGGATGACCACCGGGAGGTGGAGCGGCTCTTTGCGGAGCTGGAGAGTGGGGCGGGTGGATCTGGGCATCGGCGGGATCTTGCTGACGCGGTGACGGCTGAGCTGGTGCGGCACTCGGTCGCGGAGGAGCAGTATCTGTACCCGGCGGCGCGGCAGTATCTGACCGACGGCGACGCGGTCGCCGAGCACGAGATCGCTGAGCACGCGGAGGCTGAGCAGATCATGAAGGATCTCGAGCCGCTCAGCGCTGACGATCCCCGTTTCGGTGAGCTGTGCCGGCGGTTGATCGACGCCATCCGGCACCACATCGGCGACGAGGAACGCGACCTGTTCCCGCGGCTGCGCCGGGCCTGCGACGAAGCCGAACTGGTCGAGCTGGGGCGCAAGATCGAGATGGCCAAGCTGATGGCACCGACCCGGCCCCATCCGGGCGCGCCGGACCGGCCGCCGTGGAACAAGCTGCTCGCGCCCGGCGCCGGCTTCGTGGACCGGGTACGTGACGCGGTCTCCGGCCGGGCGACCACACCCGCGGCCCTACCTCGAGCAGCTGGTGCACGCCGGCGGCAACGGACGGATGGACGGTGAAGGTCAATGAAGGTCGGGTACTTCCTCGCCAGTGAGGAGCACGGCCCGCGGGAACTGCTACGTCAGGCGCAGCTCGCCGAACGCGCGGGCTTCGACGCGTTGTGGATCTCCGATCACTACCACCCGTGGACCGACGAACAGGGACACTCGCCGTTCGTGTGGTCGGTGATCGGCGCCATCTCGGCGGTCTGCGAACTGCCGGTCACCACCGCGGTGACCTGCCCGACCGTACGGATTCACCCCGCGGTGATCGCGCAGGCCGCGGCCACCGCGGCGGCGCAGACCGGCGACCGGTTCCGGCTCGGCATCGGCACCGGCGAGGCGCTCAACGAGCACATCCTGGGCGACCCGTGGCCCGAGCTGGATGAACGGCTGGCGATGCTCGAGGAGTCCGTCGAGGTGATGCGGGCGCTGTGGTCCGGCAGGAACGTCAGCCATCGCGGCCGCCACTACACGGTCAGCAACGCGCGGATCTACACCCGCGGGGAGCAACCACCACCGGTGTACGTCTCCGCGTTCGGCCCGAAGGCCGCCAAGGTCGCGGCCAGGATCGGCGACGGGCTGATCACCACCAAGCCCGACTCGGAGCTGCTCGCCGAGTTCCGCGAGGCGGGCGGCGCCGGCAAGCCCACCCAGCTCGGCACCAAGGTCTGCTACGGCACCGACAAAGCGGCGGCGGTCCGTACCGCCCACCGGCGCTGGGCCAACTCGGGGCTGCCAGGTGAGCTGGGGCAGGTGCTGCCGCAGCCCCGCCATTTCGAGCAGGCCAGCACGCTGGTGACCGAAGAGATGACGGCGAAGTCGGTGGTGTGCGGGCCCGATCCCGACGAGCACATCGCACCGCTGCGGGAGGCGAGGCGGCTCGGCTTCGACGAGGTGTACGTCAACCAGATGGGCGACGAGGCGGACGGCTTCTTCCGGTTCTACGCCGACCAGGTGCTGCCCAAGGTGCGGTGAACCTCGGGCTACGGCCGGCGCCCACTGAACAGGTCGGGCAGCTTCAGCAGCAGGTACGGGTCGCCGTCGAGGGTGAGCTGGCCGCTGACCCACAGCACGGTGAGTGTGGTGCTGCCGCGGGTGAGTCGGATCAGGTCGGCCACTCCGACGGTGCAGATCGCGTCCGGATCGGCCGAGACACCGCGCTGGACCTGGCACCGGCCGCCGTCGATGACGATGTCGAACCGGTCGGGATCCAGGTGGTCCGGGTGCGGAAACCGAGCCTCGATGCGGGCCCGCAGGCCGCCGGCGCCGTCCGGGTTGAACCGGGTTGGCAGCCCGAGTGCGAGACCGCGCAGCAGCGCCCGGCGCCATAGGCCGCGCTCCAACCGGGCGAGCTGTGCGTCGGAGAGCCCGTCCAGCAGCCGCATCAGCCGCTCGCGCGCCGTGGGCCCGTGGCGCCGCAGCAGCCGAGCCAGCCACTCGACGCGCATCTCGTACTCCTTGCCCGGTGCCGCCGCGTTGCCGGGTGCCGCCGCGGAGGGTGCCGGAATTCTATGCCCGTCGACCGCCACCGCAACATTGACACTGTCATATAACAGTGACAGTATTGGGGCATGACTACGCAGGGGTGGACGTTGGACGAGCTGGTGGCGCAGGTGGCCGCCCGGCTCGGCGACGGTGCCGCTCCGGTCAGCCGGCGGGTGCGGCAGGTGCCCGACCGCCGGGCGATCCGGTGGTACACCACGATCGGTCTGCTGGACCGCCCGGTGCTGCGCGGCCGTACCGGACTGTACGGCCGGCGCCACCTGCTGCAGCTGCTCGCCGTCAAACGGCTGCAGGCGGCGGGTCGGACCCTCGCTGAGATCCAGGCGGAGCTGACCGGTGCCACCGACGCCGCGCTGCGCCGGGTAGCCGGGATCAGCGCCGAGGAGCTGGATGCCACGCCCCGTCCGGACGCCGGCACGCCGCCCGACGCGTCACAGCGCCGTTTCTGGACCACCCCGCCCACTGCGGCCCCGACGGTCCCGGCCGATCCTGCGGCCCCGAGGGCCTCGACGGCTCCGACCGCCCCGGCGGCCCCGGCGTCCCCGGCTCCGGCCCAGGCCCCGGCCTCGACGGCTCCTGCGGCGCCGGTCGCGGTGCGGTACGTGGTGGAGCTGGCCGACGGGGTCACGCTGCTGCTGGACACCCCACCCGATGACCTCGCCGCGGTACGCGCCGCCGCCCGACCACTGCTCGACCACCTGGCCTCATAGGCCGTACCAGAGGGGGAACCGCGATGATCCGAGTACTGCCGATGACCACCGACGAGCTGGCCGGCCTGGAAGCCGCCGACGACCGGGCCGGGGTCGGTGCGCTCGCCACCGAGCGCGGCAACCTGCCGCTGGACACCCTCGACCTGACCGCCAGGATCACCGGGCTGACCGCCCACACCGAGCTGACCCAGGGCTTCCACAACCCGTACGACCAGCCCCTCGAAGCCACGTACGTGTTCCCGCTGCCGGACCGGGCGGCGGTCACCGCGATGCGGATGGAGGCGGCCGGCCGGGTCGTCGAGGGCGTACTCAAGGAGCGGCAGCAGGCGCGCGAGGAGTACGACGAGGCGATCGCCAAGGGGCAGCGGGCCTCGATCGCCGAAGAGGAGCGCCCCGACGTGTTCACCATGCGGGTCGGCAACATCATGCCGGGGGAGCGGGTCACCGTACGGCTGAGGCTGGCCGGGGCGGTGCCGTACGAGGACGGAGCCGCCACGTACCGGTTCCCGCTGGTGGTGGCGCCCCGCTACATCCCCGGTACGCCGCTCGACGGCGCGGTAGGGGCCGGCACCGAGCCGGACACCGACGCGGTGCCGGACGCCTCCCGGATCACCCCGCCGGTGCTGCTGCCCGGCTTCCCGAACCCGGTACGGCTGGGCATCGCGGTCACCGTGGACCCGGCCGGCATGCCGCTGCGTTCGGTGACGTCGAGCCTGCATCAGATCGACCAGACCGAGGACGACGGGCTGATCCGGATCGCCGTCCACCCCGGCGAGCGCGCCAACCGGGACTTCGTACTCCGCTGGGAGCCCGCGGTCGGTGACGCGGTGACGGAGTCGCTGGTGGTGGCGCCGGACACCGACGACGCCGAGCGGGGCACGTTCCAGCTGACGCTGCTGCCGCCGGCGGTGCCGCGGTCGCGTACCCCCAAGGACGTGGTTTTAGTGCTGGACCGCTCGGGCAGCATGGGCGGCTGGAAGATGGTCGCCGCGCGCCGGGCCGCCGCCCGCATCGTCGACTCGCTCACTGGCGAGGACCGGTTCGGTGTGATCGCCTTCGACAACGTCACCGAACGGCCGCCGGAGCTGACCGAGGGCCTCGTCGCCGCGACCGACCGGCACCGGTTCCGGGCGGTGGAGTTCCTGGCCGGGCTGCGGGCGCGGGGCGGCACCGTGATGCTGGGTCCACTGACCCAGGCCCTGGCGCTGCTGAACGACCCGGAGCGGGAGCTGGTGCTGGTGCTGGTCACCGACGGGCAGGTCGGCAACGAGGACCAGATCCTGCGCGAGCTGGCGCCGTCACTGGGCCGGGTCCGGGTCCACACCGTAGGCATCGACCAGGCGGTGAACGCCGGCTTCCTGGGACGGCTCGCGAGCGCCGGCGGTGGGCGGTGCGAGCTGGTGGAGAGCGAGGACCGGCTCGACGACGCGATGGACCGCATCCACCGGCGGATCGCCACCCCGCTGGTGACCGGGTTGCGGCTGGCGCCGGACGGGCTCGGAGTCGACCTCGACTCGGTATCGCCATCCCGGCTGCCGGACCTGTTCACCGGCGTTCCGGTGCGGATCTCCGGCCGGTACGCGGGTCGCCCGACCGGCGCGGTCACCGTCACCGGGGCACGCCCCGACGGCGTCTCCTGGCAGGCCCGGGCAGTGGCCACCAGCAGCGACAACCCGGCGCTCGGTCAGGTGTGGGCGCGGGGCCGGCTGCGGGACCTGGAGGACCACTACGTCACTCACACCGGCCCGGACAAGGCGCGCGAGGCGCTGGAGCGGACCATCGTCGAGACCTCGCTGCGGTACGGCGTGCTGTGCCGCTTCACCGCATTCGTCGCCGTCGACAGCCGGGTGGCGCACCAGGGCGGCGAGCTGCACCGGGTGGTGCAGCCGGTCGAGGCACCGGCGGGGTGGCAGCTGATGGCGGCGGCCAGTCCGCTGATGGCGGGCACCGGCCAGATCGGCGACGCCGCCATGCTCCGGGGCCGTGCCATGGCGGCGCCGGCGGCGCTCGGGGTGGCGGCCGGTGGTACCGATCCGCGGCAGATGGTCGACCCTGCCGCCGAGCTGCGGCGCCAGGCCACCGACGAGCTGCGGACGCTGACGACGCTGGCCGATCGCGGCGCCATCGAGCGGTGGAACGCGCTGGCGGATCTGGCCAGCCGGCTCACCGCGCTGGTACGCCACCTGCGGCAGGCGGGGGTCGCGGAATCCGACCGGGAAGCGCTGCGGCGGCTCGCCGAGGAGCTGTCAGTCTGCGAGAACCCACCGCCGCCGGAGGGTGCCATGCTGGATCGGCTCTGGCGCCAGGCGGTCGAGGTGCTGGAACACATCGCCGGCGGTGACCCAGCGACCGGCGGTGACTCGGCGACACCGCCGCCGGCGGCGAGGCGCAGCCGGACCGCGTTCTGGAAGCGGTAGGGCAAGCGGTGGGCCACCGGTCGGGCGCCGCGCCGCCCGACCGGCAGCTGTCGTGCTCTCCGGTAAACGCACGCCGACCGTGCCGGTGGGCTGTCAGCGGCCCGGCATCCGGCGCCAGGCGCGCTGGTAGTGGCCCAGCCACAGGGCAGGGGCGAACTGGCGCACCGCCTGCTCGACCTGCTGCGACGCATTGTCGTACGACGGGAGCATGATCCGGTAGCGCTGGCCGGGCAGACCGGGTCGGGGCGGCCGCTCGGCGACCCGGAACATCTTCAGCCGGGGATGCCGGTTCTCGAACGGCTCACCGCCGGGATAGAGCTCCAGCGCCTGGCCCTGCTTGAGTCGCAGCGTCCCCACCGGTGAGCGCATGTACCCGACCCCGGCGGCGGCGAGCTGCGACCACGCGAAGAGCAGCCGCTCGTCACGGTCCCACCACCAGACTCCGTGCTGGTCGAAGTCGAGCCCCTGCGGCCGCAGCAGCATCGGAGCGCTGATCAACATCACCAGGAACAGGCCGCCGAACAGGCAGCCGCAGCCGGATGCCATCCAGCGGCTGATGTCGCGGTCCTCCGGGGACGAGACCAGGTACTGCTCCGGCCACACCGCGGCCATCACCGAGATGGCGGCGAAGAACCCGGTGACCAGCAGTCCGATCGTCAGGTTGCGGATGTGGCCGCGGCGAAACTCGATACGTACCGGCGTGGTCTGGCCGTACGGTGGGATGGCGGACGTCACGGGACGTCAGGCTAGCCGTTAGCATCAACGTCGCCGGGTTCCGCACTGGCGTCCACCCCGATACCTGTGGCGCTCGCGCGCCGTACCAGAGGAGAAACCGTGTCCGCAGAACGTGCCGCCGTCGTGACCGCCCCGCTCGTGGTGGGCGCCGGCACTACGGCCGCGGACGCGGTGGCGGCGGCGGGACTGCCCACCCACGGTCCGAAGGCGATCGTGGTGGTACGCGACTCCTCCGGGGCGTTGAAGGACCTGTCCTGGGCACCGGACGCCGACACCGAGGTGGAGCCGGTTGCGATGGACAGCCCGGACGGGCTCAACGTGCTGCGCCACTCCACCGCGCACGTCCTCGCCCAGGCGGTGCAGGACGTCTTCCCGCAGGCGAAGCTCGGCATCGGCCCACCGATCCGGGACGGCTTCTACTACGACTTCGACGTCGCCAAGCCGTTCACCCCGGAGGACCTGAAGGCCCTCGAGAAGCGGATGCAGGAGATCGTCAAGTCCGGCCAGAAGTTCTCCCGCCGGGTGTACGAGTCGCTCGACGAGGCGAAGGCGGAGCTGGCGGCGGAGCCGTACAAGCTCGAACTGGTCGACGTAAAAGGCGACGTGGATGCCGACGAGGTGATGGAGGTCGGCGGCGGCGAGCTGTCCGTCTACGACAACCTTGACGCCGATTCCGGCAAGCGCTGCTGGTCGGACTTGTGCCGCGGCCCGCACCTGCCGTCGACCCGGATGATCGGCGCGTTCAAGCTGATGCGCAGCGCGGCGGCGTACTGGCGGGGGAATGAGAAAAACCCTCAACTCCAGCGGGTGTACGGCACCGCCTGGCCGACCAGGGACGCGCTCAAGGAGCACCTGCGGCTGCTGGAAGAGGCGGCCAAGCGCGACCACCGCAAGCTCGGCGCCGACCTGGACCTGTTCAGCTTCCCCGAGGAGATCGGCTCGGGGTTGGCGGTGTTCCACCCCAAGGGCGGCATCATCCGCCGGGAGATGGAGAACTACTCGCGGCGCCGCCACGAGGAGGCCGGGTACGAGTTCGTCAACACCCCGCACATCACCAAGAGCAACCTGTTCGACGTCTCCGGCCACCTCGGCTGGTTCAAGGAGTCGATGTATCCGCCCATGCAGCTCGAGGGCGCCGACTACTACCTCAAGCCGATGAACTGCCCGTTCCACAACCTGATCTACCGGGCACGCGGTCGGTCGTACCGGGAGCTGCCGTTGCGGCTGTTCGAGTTCGGCACCGTGTACCGGTTCGAGAAGTCGGGCGTGGTGCACGGGCTCACCCGGGTCCGCGGCCTGACCATGGACGACGCGCACATCTACTGCTCCCGCGAGCAGATGCGCGACGAGCTGACGAGTCTGCTGCGGTTCGTACTCGACCTGCTCGGCGACTACGGGCTGACCGACTTCTACCTGGAGCTGTCCACCCGGGACGACTCGGACAAGTACCTCGGCAACGCCGCGGTCTGGGATGAGGCCACCGAGACCCTGCGCGAGGTGGCCAGCGACTCCGGGCTGGAGCTGGTGCCGGATCCCGGCGGTGCCGCGTTCTACGGCCCGAAGATCTCGGTGCAGGCTCGGGACGCCATCGGCCGGACCTGGCAGATGTCGACCATCCAGCTCGACTTCATGCTTCCGGAGCGGTTCGGCCTGGAGTACCAGGCGGCGGACGGCACCCGGCAGCGGCCGGTGATGATCCACCGGGCGCTGTTCGGCTCCATCGAACGGTTCTTCGGTGTGATGACCGAGCACTACGCGGGTGCGTTCCCGGCGTGGCTGGCACCGGTGCAGGTGGTCGGGATCCCGATCCGCGACGACCACGCCGACTACCTGGCCGGCTTCGCCGACAAGCTGCGCGCCGAGGGGATCCGGGTCGAGGTGGACGCCTCCGACGACCGGATGCAGAAGAAGATCCGCAACGCCCAGCAGCAGAAGATCCCGTTCATGGCGATCGCGGGCGATCAGGACGTCGAGGCCGGCACCGTGTCGTTCCGCTACCGCGACGGCTCCCAGCGCAACGCCGTACCCCTCGACGAAGCGGTCGCCCACGTCGCCGACGTGATCCGCTCCCGCACCAACGTCGGCCCCTCAGCGGAGTAGCTGGGATCCAAGATCGTTGTCGCGGGTTGCGGGGGTCGCGGAGACTGGCCGTCATGCGTGAATTGAGTGCCGTGCCCTCCGCGGATGCGTTGATCAAGCAGGTCGAGCCGCTGGCCGCACCAGAGCGGGCGGCACAGCTGGCGCAGATCGCCCGAATCGGTGGCGACGGCACGCACCGGCTGCTCGCAGAGTTGGGGAGGCGGGGGGCGTATGAGCGCGGCCTCGCCGTGTCCATGGCGGCGGTTGCCCGCGACGAGGCACACCTGCGGGGTGCGGTGGAAGATCCTTCTCCGCGGGTACGCGCTGGCGCGGTGAGCGCCGTGGTGTCCCTCGGCATCGCCCCCGACGTGGTGGTCGAGCTGATCCGTACCGGATCCCGGGAGCAGCGCAGGGCGGCGTACCGCAGGTTGCGCCAGCGTCCCGCGCCACTGGCCGACGCGCTGCTGCCCGAGGTACGCGCACACTGGGGCGACGCGGAGGCCGCCGGGCTGCTCGCCGCGTGTTCCCGAGAGGTGGTCGCCGCGCAGTTGCCGGAGTTCGGGCATGCGGTGGTCAGCTGGTCGCTGCTCGCCGCTCGCCACGTCGACCTGGTACGCGACTACGCCGCCACCCAGCTTGCCGCCACCAGCGGACAGACCCGCCGCGAATGGTGGTCGCGCTATGGCGCGCTGGTCGGCGCGATCGCCGAGCACGAGCCGGCCGCCGCCCTCGAGCTGGCTGAGCGCTGGCTGGACGGCCCGATGCCGTACCCGCTGCAGCGTCACCTGTCGCGGTTGCTCGCCGTCGACGCCGATCGGGTGGTGAACCTGCTACTCGCCGAGCCGGTACCGCTGAGCCTGAGCCGCCGCGCGCTGCGGCGGCTCGCAGAGTTGCCGGACGATCGACTGGGGGAGCTGCTGCGGGCGATGCCGGCGTTGACCGAGCCGGTGCTCAGGGCGCTGCCACCTGCCCGCCGCGAGGCGGTGTACGACCATGCCAATGCGGTGACCGACGGTGCCGGCGCGGTGCTGGGGGACTCTCTGTTGGAGCTGTTGCCGCACTGGCGCCGGCACGCCGAGGTACGCCGGATGCTGGACCTGCGCGAGGTCCGCGACGTCCCGGCGCTGCGGCACCGCGTCGCCTCGTTCCTCCCGTACGCCGAGGCGGCCGAGGACCTGTCCGAGCTGACCCGGCGGCGTGACGCGGCCGAACGCGCCGAAGGGTACGCGCTGCTGCTGCGGTGCGCGGCTCGCTCCCACCGGCTCGGCGAAGCGCTGGCCGGGCTGCGGCGGCTGTCCAAGGAGCAGGATCCGGTGCGGAGCGTCGTACTGGAGACCTTGACTGAGCTGCCGGTCGCGCGCTTCGGAGACTCCGACCTCGACGCGCTGACCCGCATCGCCGACGACGCGCTGAGCGCCAGGGACGTGTCGTGGCGCACGCAGCAGGCGCTGAAGCAGTTGGCGTTCCAGCTGATGTGGCACAGCGCGCTGGCGGGTCACAGCCAGCTGCGGGTGTGGTCGCTGCGCACGGTCGAGCGGATCGGCCTGGCTGGTCATTCGATCCCGGTGGTGCGGCTCGACCGGCTGGTACGCGGGCACGAGACGGTGCTCTTCGATCGGCTCGGAACCTGGCTGGTCGCCGCGCTGGAGCGGGACAACCCGTGGCCGGTGATCGCGTTCGCGCGTTCGTTGGGTCGGCGTGCCTGGTGGATGCCGCAACTCCAGGAACTGCTCCGGCGAGCCGTACGGGCACCCTCGGACGAGGCGGTGTGCAGTGCGGTCGACCTGTACCTGGAACCGCCGCGGACCCGTTCCGCGCGGGTGGCCGAGCTGATCGATCTCGACCGGTCGCTGCTCACGCACTGGTCGGTGTTCCGGGTGGTGATCGGCCGGCGTACCGACCTGCTGGGACATGTGCTCGGCGGTCGCCGGCTGCGCGGTCGGTTCGCCAGCGGGAACAGCAGGTGGGTACCGCTCGTCGGGAACGAGGTGCACCGCTGGACCGGTCGGCAGGTCACCGCGTACGCGAAGCTGCTGCGCCGGCTGATCGGCGACCAGGAGGTCGCGGGGTGGTCCCGGGTTGCGGCGGTACGCCGGCTGGTGTCGCTGCCCGGGATCGGCATCGACACGGCCACGCCGTACCTGGATGACGCCGAGTACGTCGGCGCCGCACTGACGGGGCTCGGCGCGGGTGACCAGCCAGCCGAGGCGCTGACGATGCTGTTCGCCCAGGCCGACGGCGACCATGCACACGCGGCGCTGGCCGCCGCCAACCGGTGCACCCAACACGTACCGGTGGAGCGGTTGCGCGACATCCTCGGACCGGTCCTGGCCGGATCGCCGAAGGTCACCGCGCGCAAGGCCGCTGCCCAGCTGGTGGCGGCACATCGGATCCCGGGTGCCGGGGAGATGCTCGCCGCGGCGTGGCGTGCCGAGACCCACCGGGACGTCCGTACCGCGATCGCGCTGGCGTGTCTGGGGCTGTTGGAGGAGCCGGAGCTGCGTGACGTGGTGGCCGAGGCGGTCGCCGGGCACCGAGAAACGGCGTTGGCACTGGCCGGGCTGCGGCTATGGGACGTCGCCCCGCAGCACCGCCGGTACGCTGCCGGACTGCTACTGCGACTGGCTGAGCACCCGGATCCGGACGTGGCGCGGGCGGCGTACGGGTCGCTCTGCCTGGGTGCGGTAACCGAGGCGGGTGAGCTGTTCGGCCGGATCGTGAGCGACATCGGGCAGACCGAGCGGTGGCGGGCCGCAGCGCACGCGTTGACCGACCTGCGGATCTCCAACGACACCCACGACCCGTTGTCGCCGGTGTTGCGACGGCTGCTCGACGCTGCCGACGACGTCGACCTGGGTACGGATCGGGACAGCCCGGCTCGGCAACGAATCGACTACCTGGTGGCCCGGTTGGTGCGGTTTCCGCGGATGCTGCGCCGCCAGCCGCGGCTGGTGGGGCGCGCCGCGGACGTGCTCGCGGCGCACGCGCCAGTGCACGCCGCCCGGCTGCGCTGCGCCGTCGCGACGCCGACCACCACCGACCTCATGGTGGTGGTCGACCTGCTCGCCGGCCGTACGGTCGCGGCGGCCAGCCTGGCCGGAGACTTCGCGAACGCCCTACGCGGCGAGCCGGGGCGGTGGGATCCGGACGACCTACAGGAGCCGGTGGACTGGCTCGCGACACGCGAAGACGCCGCAGCCGGGTTGTTCGCGGTCCGCTTGGCCGCACTCGGCGGTGACCGTGCCGGCTGGCCACAGCAGTGGCGGACCCGGTTGGCCGCACTGCGTCGCCACCAGATGCTCGACGTAGCTGACGCCGCCCGAGCGGTCTACATCCGCGCCGAGTGAGTCACCCATTCAGCGAACGGTAGGGTGGGCGCGAAGTTGTGGCCGCTGCGTCAGGGGGCGAGGGTGCGGACAGACGCGCTGGACTCCGAGGTCGACAGCCGGGAGACGGAGTTCGCGAGCCTTGACGGGCTGAGACTCAAGGGCACCGTCTCGTTCCCGCCAGCGCAGACGTCGGCCTCCGTGGTCCTGGTGCACGGCGGCGGCGTGAACCGGGAAGAGGGCGGATTCTTCAAGCGGCTCGCGCACGGGTTGGCGGGAGCGGGCATCGCGTCGTTGCGGTTCGACTTCCGGGCGCATGGCGAGAGTGAAGGCCGACAAGAGGACCTGACGATCTGCGGGATCCTCAATGACATCCGGGCCGCCAACGCCCACCTGTGCGAGGTTGCCGGCACCGAACACACCGACCTCGTTGGTGCCAGCTTTGGCGGTGGCATCTGTGCCTTCTTCGCGGCCCGGTATCCCGAAATGTTGCGACGGTTGGTGCTGTTCAATCCGCTTCTCAACTACAAGAAGCGTCTGGTCGACGAGAAGCCGTACTGGTCAGCGGACCGTATCAGCGTGGAAGCGGGACGAGAACTCGCTGAGCGCGGCTTCCTGTTGCACAACCCCAACTTCAAGCTGGGCCGGCCGTTGCTCAACGAGGTGTTCTACGTACAACCGCATCGGATCCTGCCGGAGGTGAGCACGCCGACGCTGTTCGTCCATGGCACGGCCGATACCTTCGTTCCGATCGAGTCCACGCGAGAAGCGGTCAACACCATGCACGCGCCCGCGAGCCTCATCGAGATCGACGGTGCGCAGCACGGGATCGCGGTGCATGACGACCCCGGATACCTCGATCCGCAAACCCAGCAGTGGCAGGCATCGGTAGTGCGGTCGGTTACGGAGTGGCTCGGTCAGTAGCCGCGTATCTGCTCGTGAAACTCGCGTACGCGCGGTCGATTAGGCCACCGCCGGAGGTGGCCATCGAGCTGCTTGAGTTCACGCAGCGTGCGGGTCGACAGTGTCTCAGCCGCCGTCCGCAGCGAGTTCATTCCGGCTGTTGCCGCATCGTCCGGCTCGCGAGTTCGGGCAAGCGCGATAGCCTTCAGTGCGGTGAAGTAACTGCGATCCCGTCGCGAGAACTCTTGAGTGGAGAGTTGGCGCTCGTATGTCCGAACGGCCCGCTCTGGCCGTCCGGACTCGCAATCACAGATCGCAGTCTGCAGACCGAGCACCGCCGCGTCGTAATGGGCACTGAGGTCGGGCCTCGCATCGTCGTCCTGTGCAGCGAGTAGCTGTCTCGCGGCGTCAAGGTGAGCGTCGGCGTCGTCAAGACGGCCCAGCATCGCGTGCGCACGAGCTTGCTGCTGCGCCGCTTCGGCCCGCACTCTCGCTGGGAGTCGCCACGGCCCGTCTTGGGCTGCCTCGGCGAGGGTCAGCATCCGTACCGCATCTCGGTTGTCCCAGGCCGCCTGACTCTTCTTAAGCAGCACATAGCCTTGCATGGGGGCGTCGGCTGCGGCTTGTGCCCACTCCATGGCGCGATCACGCCAATATTCGGCAGCGTCCGGCATACCGACATCGCGATACAGCCAACCGGCGAACTCTGCACTGCGGGCACCGATCAACAAGAGCTCGCGACGCCACGACGAGTTTGCGTGGCGTGAATCGTGCTCGATGATGGCGATGACGCCCAGCACCAGCGGCAGCGTCCTCCTGGGACCGTAGGTTCCGTCCGCCTCCGCGCACACCGCGAGCTGTCGCCGGAAGAAGTCCAGATCGGTGCCGCCAAAGCTGTGCCGGGCCTCGTAGATCATGGATGTCATCCGCCGTAGGTCGTCAAGCGGCATGATCGGAAGCGCCGTGGCCGCTCCGAGCACCGTGCGCCGCTTCACGTCATCTCCATGATCATCTTCGAGCTCTGGGGAGGCCGATAGCACGGCGCCGTCCCCACCGTTCGGCTCGGGCAGCTTGAACCATAGGTGCTCGGCAGGGATCCGAAGAAGCAGAGCCCACTGGGTGAGCCGATCCAGATGGACAGGCGGTGCACCGTTCTCAATTCGGCTCAACTGCGCCTGTGTAACACCGAACCAGTGTGCGAGATCCTCCTGCGAGAGTGGGTGCCGGCCGTGATGCGGATGGGTGCGATACGCCCTGATGACCTTGCCCATATGCCGATCTGCCAGTGCTCGCTTCATCTCCTCGTCGCGCCAGAAGGCCGCTGGAAGCCGAGGCGACCTTCGGCTTTCGAAGGGGCCGGCGATATGGCACGTGGCGCATCGGTTCTCGGTGTAGTGCCGAGCAAGGTAGATACCGCATAGGCGACAGCGACGCGGATGGGAGTCCAACACGGCGTCCGATCGTGGCAGGAGGTTGACCGCAGATCAAGCTCGGAGCGTAACCGCCGCCGATCTCTCTGTATACCCCGGTCGCATGTCTCCATACGTTTCTGATCATGGCTTGCCCTGCTTGCCGCCAGCATGCTGTCGCAAGAGCAAAGACACCGGTTAGCGGGAGGCGCGAGATGGCGAGTCATGAGGATATGAGGACGCAAAGCATCGGGCGGCCCGGTAACCAGCGAACTCACACCTATGTGGTCCGCCCGGCTATCGGTCGGCCGCCGGTGTTGACGTCGACCGTGGATCGGGAGGCGGAGACGATCACCGCGACATTTGGTGCAGAGGCGATCACGTTCGACGTGGTGACGGCTCGGGCGGTGTGGATCACGATCAACGAGGCGGTGTACGCGGAGCGTTCGTTGCGGGCGGACGGACCGACGCTGACCCTGGAGTGTGACCGGGGTACGGGACGGGTCGTTTCGCTGCGGCGGGACGTGTGATGGCTGGACTGTCAGAGCGGCGTTTCATCGCGTACGCCAAGGATGAGATCCGCGCGGTGGACGTGATCCTGATCGGCCACATTGGCCGCGAGCTGATGTGTTCCTGCGGCCGCGTGGTGCCGTGCTCGGTCGCAGTGACGGTCACGCGGCGGCGGTTGCACTTCGTCCGGGCTCTCGCGCGGCTCGATCCGGAGCCCGCGATCGGACGGGCAGCGGTACCCGGCGGGTCAGCCGTTCCAGTGGTCGTGGTGGAGGGCCTCGTCGAGGGGGCGGCGAGTACGCCAGCCGGCGCGCTCCAGGTCGGGGGTGGCTTCCAGGTGGGTCACCGGGCCGAGGCACAGCCACGCCACCGGGCGGATGCCGGTGGGGATGGCGAGCAGGTCGCGTACGAATTGTTCGCGGTAGAAGGAGACCCAGCCGACGCCGAGGCCCTCCGCGGTCGCGGCCAGCCACAGGTTCTGGATCGCCAGGCACACCGAGTACAGCCCCGCGTCAGCGATCGCGTGCCGCCCCAGCACGGCGGGGGAGCCCCGCTCCGGGTCGTAGGTGACGACGATCGAGAGGGTGGATTCGCGTACCCCCTCGATCTTGATCCGGGAGAACGTCGCGGCCTGCGCGGCATCCAGCGTCGCGGTGAAGACCTCGCGTTCGGTCGCCACGTGGTCGGCGAACGCCTCGCGTAGCGTCCGATCGCGCACCAGGACGAAGTCCCAGGGCTGGGACAGCCCGACCGACGGGGCGGCGTGGGCGGCGGACAGGACACGTTCCAGGGTCGCCGGGTCGATCGGGGCGCCGGTGAACTGGGCCCGTACGTCGCGGCGCCGGTAGATCACCTCGTACACCCCGTGCAGCGCGGCGTCGGCTGGGCCCGACCCGCCGCTCATGCGGGGACGGTCCGGTACTTCGCCCGCAGCGTGTGCAGCTCGTCGGGGGTCGGTACGTGGCCGGCGGCGATCAGCTCGTGGACCTCTCGGAAATACCTCTCGTACCCGGCCGGGCGGAACAGGCCGATGATGGTCGCGGGCGCGTCCGAGGCGTTGCGGAAGCCGTGGCCGACTCCGATCGGCACCGACACGGTGCCGCCGGCGCCCGCCACCTCGACGTCGTGTACCCCGTCGGTGACCAGGTCGAACGTCACCTCGCCCGCGGTGATGATGAACTCCTCGGCGTGCCCCTGGTGGACGTGCGGCGTCGCCCCGATCATCCCCGCGCCGAGCTGGAACTCGACCACCGACAGCTCGCCTCCGGTGTCCTCACCGCGCAGCCTGATCAGCACCTCACCGGCGGGTACGGTCAACCGCTCGACAGGGCCCGGGTGCACGATCGCGGTCATACCGCAGATCGTCGCACGTACGCGGCGGTGCGCCGGCGGTGGGCGGCTCGTAGGATCGCGGGGTGGCGGACGGAGCGTACGAGCACCAACACGGTGCGGGGGTCGAGGATCAGCTGGGGCGGCTCTGGACGCCGTACCGGATGGCGTACATCAAGGGTGAGAACCGGCCCACCGGGGCCGACGGAGACACCGAGGGGTGTCCATTCTGCCTGGCGCCGAAACTCGCCGACGGCGACGCGCTGGTGGTCGCCCGGGGCGAGATCGTGTTCGCGTTGCTCAACCTGTATCCGTACAACCCGGGGCACCTGATGGTGTGCCCGTACCGGCACGTGGCGGACTACACCGACCTTGACGAGGCGGAGACCCTGGAGCTGGCGGCGTTCACGCAGCGCGCGATGCGGGTGATCCGCCAGGTCAGTGGCGCCCACGGGTTCAACGTCGGGATGAACCAGGGCCCGGTGGCGGGCGCCGGGATCGCCGGGCACCTGCACCAGCACGTGGTGCCGCGCTGGGGTGGCGACACCAACTTCATGCCGGTGCTGGGGCAGACCAAGGTGCTGCCGCAGCTGCTCGCCGACACCCGGGACCTGCTCGCCGGCGCATGGTAGCGGCAGCGTGGTAGCGGCAGGCCCGGGCGGCGGGCTCAGCTCTTCTCGGTGTGTTCCTTGCGGACCTGGTCCACCAGGTGTGAGGGCATCGGCTCGTAGCGGGCGAAGCGGCGGGCGAACGTACCGGTGCCGCTGGACATGGAGCGCAGCTCCACGGAGTAGCGGACCAGCTCGGTGGCGGGCACCTCGGCCCTGATCACCGAACGGTCGCCGTTGTCCTGCTCGCTGCCGAGCACCCGGCCACGCCGGCTGGACAGGTCGCTCATCACCGCGCCGACATACGTGTCCGGCACCCGGATCGTCACCTCGTCCACCGGCTCCAGCAGCACCACCTGCGCCTTCTCGGCGGCGTCCTTGAGCGCCAGCGCGCCGGCGGTCTGGAACGCCGCGTCGGAGGAGTCCACCGAGTGCGCCTTGCCGTCGAACAGCGTCACCTTCAGGTCCACCACCGGGTAGCCGGCGACCAGGCCACGCTCCATCTGGTGGCGTACCCCCTTCTCCACGCTCGGGATGTACGAGTGCGGTACGGCACCGCCGACCACCTTGTCCACGTACTCGAACTCACCGCCGCGGGGCAGCGGCTCGACCTCGATGTCGCAGACGGCGTACTGGCCGTGGCCGCCGGACTGCTTGACGTGCCGGCCGTGGCCCTTCGCCGCACCGCCGAAGGTCTCCCGCAGCGCGACCCGTACCGGCTCGGTGTCGAGCTCCACGCCGCCGGCACGCAGCCGGTCGAGCACCACGTCGGCGTGCGCCTCGCCCATGCACCACAGCACGATCTGGTGGGTCTCGGCGTTGCGCTCCAGCCGCAGCGTGGGGTCACCGGCGACCAGCCGCCCGAGGTTCTTGGCCAGGGCGTCCTCGTCGCTGCGGGTCTTCGCCACCACCGCCACCGGCAGCAGCGGCTCGGGCATCTCCCACGGCGCCATCAGCAGCGGGCGGTCCTTGGTGGAGATGGTGTCGCCGGTCTCCGCGGAGCCGGACTTGGTGATCGCGCAGACGTCACCGGCCACGCAGTACGGCACCTCGCGCAGCTCGCCGCCGAGCGGGGAGTAGATGTGCGCGATCCGCTCGTCGGCGTCGTGGTCGGGGTGGCCCCGGTCGGCCATGCCGTGCCCGGAGACGTGCACCACCGCGTCCGGCTTCAACGTGCCGGAGAACACCCGTACCAGGGAAACCCGGCCGACGTACGAGTCGATGGTGGTCTTGACGACCTCGGCGACCAGCGGCCCGGAGGGGTCGCACTCGAGCGGTTCGCGGGGGCTGCCGTCGATCCCGGTGACGGTCGGCAGCTCGTGCTCCGGCGGCGACGGGAAGCCGCGGCTCATCACCTCCAGCAGCGCGTCGATGCCGGCCTGGGTTTCGCCGCACACCGGCACCACCGGGTAGAAGCTGCCCTTGGCGACCGCTTTCTCCAGGTCGTCGATCAGCGTCTGCTCCTCGATCTGCTCGCCGCCGAGGTAGCGGTCCATCAGGGTCTCGTCCTCGCTCTCGGCGATGATCCCCTCGATCAGCGTGTTGCGGGCGTCCTCGATCGCGGACAGGTGTTCGGCTTCGGCGTCGCGTACCCGCGGTGGGTAGCCCTCGGAGTAGTCGAAGATCCGCTGGGTGAGCAGCCCGATGGTGCCGACCACGGTCTCGCCGTCGTCGCCGTGCAGCGGGAGGTACATCGGGAGCACTCCGTCGCCGAAGACCCGCTGGCAGATCGCCACGGTCTCGTCGTAGTCGGCGCGCGGGTGGTCGATGCGGGTGATCGCCACCGCTCGCGGCATGCCGACGTGGGCACACTCCTCCCAGAGGCTGATCGTGGCCGCGTCGACGCCGTCGACGGCGGAGACCACGAACAGGGCCGCGTCGGCGGCGCGCAGCCCGGCGCGCAGCTCACCGACGTAGTCGGCGTACCCGGGGGTGTCGAGCAGGTTGATCTTGATGCCGTCGTGCAGCAGCGGGGCGCAGGCGAGGCTGACCGAACGCTGCTGTTTGACCGCCGCCGGGTCGTGATCGCACGTGGTCGTGCCTTCGGCGACGTTTCCGACGCGGGGGATGGTTTCCGTACTGGCGAGCAGGATGTCGACAAGCGTGGTCTTGCCGGCACCGGAGTGACCGACCAGAACCACGTTACGTACCTTGCTGGGCGTATCCACCACCGGCGCGGTGCCGGTGACTCCCTTCTCCTGGGTCTTCTGGGCCATCTGCGCAACCTCCTGGATCTCGGGGCCTGGGTCACTCGACGAGTGTCCGTCAGCCTGTGACCAGTCTCACCGCCTTTGGCCGATCCCACACCCGTACGCCGAAAGGCACAACCCCGCGCGCCGACGTGACTGCGCTGCGAAGCATTAGGGTGAGATCATCCGACCGGTCGGCGTTGCCCCCCATCCCCCCGCATCCCCCCGAGTGAGCAGATGGTCAAGAACTTCAGCGCGTTCAGCCGCCGTCACCTGGCGGGGGTGGTGGATCCGCTCGGCCAGGCGCTGGTACGCCTCGGCGTGCCCGCTGACCTGGTGACCGTGCTCGGTGCCGCCGGCGTGTTGGTCGGCTGCTTCGGCTTCGTGGTGCGCGGCGAGATCCTGATCGGCCTGGTGATCATCACGCTCTCGATGCTGACCGACATGGTGGACGGGGCGATCGCGCGCGCGACGGGCCGGACCAGCCGGTTCGGCGCCTTCCTCGACTCGACCACCGACCGGATCGCCGACGGCGCGGTGTTCGGCTCGCTGGCGTACTGGCTCGGGGTCAGCGGCCAGCGGTACGCCTTCGCCGCCGCCCTGGTCTGCCTGGTCGCCGGACAGCTGGTCTCCTACGCCAAGGCACGCGCCGAGGGGCTCGGAGTCAGCTGCGACGTGGGGATCGGCGAACGTACCGAACGGCTGGTGCTGCTCGGTCTGGGCGGGCTGGCGTGGGCGGCGGGCGTGCCGTACGCGTTCGAGGTCTCGCTCTCGCTGCTGGCGGTGTTGTCGCTGGTCACCGTGGCGCAGCGGATCTGGCACGTGAGGCGGGCCGGGGAATGACCGACCGATTCACCGACCTCGGGTACGCCGCCGGCTGGCGGGTGGTACGCGCCCTGCCCGAGCCCGCCGCCCGCGCGCTGTTCCGCCGCGCCGCCGACCTCGCGTGGCGGCGGGACGGGCCCGGCACCCGGCAACTGGGCCGCAACCTGCGGCGAGTGGTCGGCGGCGAACCCGATCCGGCGCTGGTACGCGACGCGCTGCGCTCCTACGCCCGCTACTGGTGCGAGGCATTCCGGCTGCCGTCGTGGTCGAAGCGGCGGCTGCTCGACACGTTCCACATGGACGGTGTCGAGCTGCTGTCCGAGCCGGTGGCGCGGGGTGAGGGTGTCGTGGTGGCGCTGCCGCACTGCGCCAACTGGGATCACGCCGGCGCGTGGGTGGCCGCGCAGGGCTGGCCGCTGGCGACGGTGGCCGAGCGGCTGCGGCCGGAGTCGCTGTTCCAGCGGTTCCTGGACTACCGGCGCTCGCTCGGCATGGAGATCGTGCCGCTCACCGGCGGGCAGGGCCCGCCGCTGGACACCCTCGTCGAGCGGGTACGCGGCGGCGCGGTGGTGCCGCTGCTCGCCGACCGGGACATCTCGGCGCGGGGCGTGCCGGTGACGTTCTTCGGCGAGCCGACCCGGATGCCGGCCGGCCCCGCGCTGCTGGCGCTGCGCACCGGGGCGCCGTTGGTGGCCGCCGCGCTCTGGTACGACAAGGACATGCTGCGGGTACGGCTGACCCCGGTGCCACCGGCCGGCGGCGAGACTCTGCGGGAACGGGTCGTCGGCACCACGCAGCGGATCGCCGACCTGCTGGCGGCCGGGATCGCCGAGCACCCCGCCGACTGGCACATGCTGCAGCGGCTGTGGCTGGCGGACCTGCCGTCCCGGCGGCGCGCGCCGGCTCCGGCGGAGAGCTGAGGCGAGGATGCGGATCGGAATCGTGTGCCCGTACTCGTTCGACATCCCGGGCGGAGTGCAGCAGCACGTACGTGATCTCGCCGAGGTGCTGATCCGGCTCGGGCACCAGGTCAGTGTGCTGGCGCCCGCCGAGCACGAGGACGGGCTGCCGGCGTACCTGGTCTCGGCCGGGCGTCCGGTCTCGGTGCCGTACAACGGGTCGGTGGCGCGCGTGGCGTTCGGACCGATCTCGGCCACCCGGGTACGCCGCTGGCTGCGCGAGGGCCGGTTCGACGTACTGCACCTGCACGAGCCCCTCGCGCCGAGCCTGGGGCTGCTGGCGTGCGTGGCGGCACGCGGGCCGGTGGTGGCGACATTCCACACCGCGCTCACCCGGTCTCGGGCGCTGAGTGCGGCGCAGGGCATCCTGCAGCCGGTGATGGAGAAGATCACGGCGCGGATCGCGGTCAGTGCGCTGGCCCGCAAGGTGCAGGTGGAGCACCTCGGCGGCGGCGCGGTGGAGATCCCGAACGGGGTGGACGTGGCCCGGTTCGCCGGAGCGGAGCCGCTGGAAGGCTGGCCCGGCGACGGCGGCGCGATCGGCTTCCTGGGTCGCTTCACCGAGCCCCGCAAAGGTTTCGGGGTGCTGGCCGCGGCGTTCGCCCGGCTCGCGGTCCGGCGGCCGGGGCTGCGGCTGCTGGTGGCGGGGCCGGGGGAGCCGGACCAGGTGTGGGGTCCGCCGCTGACCGACCGGGTGACCTTCCTCGGCAAGGTGTCCGATGTGGACAAGGCCCGGATGCTGTGCAGTGTCGAGGTGTACGTCGCACCGAACACCGGTGGCGAGTCGTTCGGCATGGTCCTCACCGAGGCGATGGCCGCCGGCACCCCGGTGGTGGCCAGTGACCTCGACGCGTTCCGCCGGGTGCTCGCCGGCGGCGAGGCGGGGGAGTTGTTCCCGGTGGGGGACGTCGCCGCGCTGGCCGACCGGCTCGGCGCGTTGCTCGACGACCCGGCCCGCCGGCAGGCGCTCGCCGCCCGCGCCAGCGATGTGGTGACCCGCTACGACTGGCCGGTGGTCGCCGAACGGGTGCTGGAGGTGTACGCCACCGCCATCGACGCGACCTCCGGTTTGGTCACCGGCGATGACGACGTACTCGAGGACCGGCTGTTCGATCCGAACGCAGGCTGAACTGCTAGTGAACGTTGCGTTCCTTAAGTGCGCCGCCTACTCTCCTTAGAGAACGGTTCGTTTACTAAGTGGGTGGGCATGACGGAGCGGGGGCGCGGCATCGGTCTGGCGTTCCCGGGCCTGCTGCTCGTCATGCTGATGGGCGCGTTGGACCAGACGATCATGGCGCCCGCGCTGCCGTCGGTGGCGCGCGATCTCGGCGGGCTCTCGCAGATGCCCGCGGTGGTCACCGCTTACCTGGCCGCCGCCACCGTGATGATGCCGCTGTACGGCAAACTCGGCGACCGGTACGGCCGCAAACCAGTGACCCAGGTCGCGATCGGGATCTTCGTCGCCGGCGCGGTGCTCTGCGGGCTGGCCCAGTCGATGCCGCAGCTGGTGGTGTTCCGGGCGCTGCAGGGCGCCGGTGGCGGCGGGCTCATGATCGGCGCCCAGGCGATCATCGGAGAGCTGGTCAGCCCACGGGAACGCGGTCGCTACCTCGGCTACATCGGCGCCGGGTACGTGTTCGCCGCCGTCGGCGGTCCACTGATCGGCGGCGTGTTCGTCGACCAGTGGGGCTGGCGCTGGATCTTCGCGATCTACCCACCGTTCGGGCTGCTCGCCTTCGCCATCCTGACCGCGACGCTGCGGCTGCCCCGTCCGACCGGGCGCGCGCCGATCGACTACCCCGGCGCGGTCACGCTCGCGGTGGCGGTGATCGGGGTGGTGCTGCTCGGCCAGACCGGGGAGCCGATCTGGCTGGCGCCGGCGCTGCTCGGCGCCGCCGCCTGGTGGTGGTCCACCCGGCGGGCGGTCGACCCGATCCTGCCGCTGCGGCTGTTCGCCGACCGCGGGTTCGCGATCCCGGTGGCGATCAGCTTCCTGATCGGCTTCGCGCTGTTCGGGACCGTGACGTACCTGCCGGCGTTCCTGCGGATCACCCGGCACATCTCCGCCACCCGCTCCGGGGTGGTGGTGACCGCGTTGATGGCCGGCGTACTGCTCACCGCCGTGGTGTCGGGCCGGCTGATCACCCGTACGGGCAGGTACAAGCGCTATCCGGTGGTCGGCACCGCGGTCGCCGCGCTCGGGCTGGCGCTGCTCGGCGTGGTCGGCCCCCGCGGCGGGGTGCCGGTGCTGGCGGGCGTGATGCTGCTGATCGGGCTCGGGGTCGGGCTGGTGATGCAGGTGATGGTGCTCGCCACCCAGAACTCGGTGCCGTACGCCGATCTCGGCGCCGCCACCTCGTCGGTGACGTTCCTGCGGCAGATCGGCGCCTCGGTCGGGGTCGCGGTGATCGGCGCGCTGATCACCTGGCGGCTCGCCGCACCGGGCGGCGGCGCCGATGCCGTGCCCACCGTCTTCGCGATGATGGCGCCGCTGCTCGTGGTCGCCTTCGGACTCGCGGTAGCGCTGCCGGCGCGGCCGTTGCGTACCACCGCTCATGTCGAGGAGAGGCTATGAAGCTGGTCGTAGGACTGAAGGCACTGAGCCGCGACGACCTGGCGGTCGCGGGCGGCAAGGGAGCCAATCTGGGTGAGCTGGTGGGCGCTGGCTTCCCGGTACCGGACGGCTTCGTGGTGACCACCGCGGCGTACCAGCGGGTGGCCCCAGTGGTACGGATCCCGGACCACCCGGACGACGGTGCCGCGATCCGGGACCAGTTCGAGGCGGTGGAGTTGCCTGCGGAGATTCGCGAGGCGATCGCCGCCGGGTACGCCGAGCTCGGCGGCGGGCCGGTCGCGGTACGGTCCAGCGCCACCGCCGAGGACCTGCCGGGCGCCGCGTTCGCCGGCCAGCAGGACACCTACCTGAACGTGGTCGGACAGGCCGTGGTGCTCGACGCGGTACGCCGCTGCTGGGGTTCACTGTGGACGGACCGGGCGATCGCGTACCGGGCCAAGCGGGGCATCGACTCGGCCGAGGTGAGCATCGCGGTGGTGGTGCAGTCGATGGTCGACGCGGAGCTGGCCGGCGTGATGTTCACCGCCAACCCGGTCACCGGCCACCGCGACCAGCTCGTGGTCGACGCCAGCACCGGGCTGGGTGAGGCGGTGGTCTCCGGCCTGGTGACGCCGGACCACTACGTGCTGGACCGGCACGGCGACGTACGGGACTTCACGCCCGGGCGGCGCGAGGTGGTGATCCGGGGCGTCGCCGGGGGAGGCGTACGGCACGAGCCGGGCGCACCAGAGGCCGAGCCGCTGCCGGAGACCGTGCTGGTCGAGCTGGCCCAGCTCGGCACCCGGGTCGCCGCGCACTTCGGCCGGCCGCAGGACATCGAGTGGGCGTACGCCGACGGCCAGCTTCGGCTGCTGCAGGCGCGCCCGATGACCGCGTTGCCGCCGCCTCCGCTACGGCTGAACCCGGCGCAGCGCAAGCTCACCTCGATCCTGATGGAGTACCTGCCGGTGCGGCCGTACCCGATCGACATGTCCACCTGGCTGCCGTACGGCCCCGCGGGGCTGATGGCGACGGTGACCGAGCACTTCGGGATCCGCGGCGCGTTCCACGGCTTCCTGCACGAGGAGGACGGCGTGGTGGACCGGATGGTCCCGCCCACGCCGCGCCCCCGGCTCGGGATCCTGCGGATGCCGTACCGGCTGGTGTCGCTGGCCCGCCGGTACGACCCGGCACGCTGGACCGACGATCCACGGTTCGCCAGCTTCCGCGCCGACGTACGGCAACTCGGCAGCCTCGACCTGGCGAGCCTGCGGTGGCACGAGCTGATCGAGGTGCCCCGGCGCGCCCTGAAGCTGACCGATCCGATCGCCGCGCTGCGGATCAGCTACCTGCCCCGGTCCGGCCTGGCGCTGCTGCGGATGCTGCTCACGCTGCGGTTGCTGGGGCGCGGCCGGCTCTTCGGTGACGTGGTGCTCGGTGCGCGGACCCGTACCACCGATGCCGACCGCGCGTTGGAGGCGCTCGCCTCCCTGGTCCGGGAAGACCCCGCGCTGGCCGACGCCGTTACCGCCGCTGACCTGGACCGGCTGGCAGAGTTCGGCGACTTCCACGCCGGGTTCACCGCGTTCCTCGCCGAGTACGGGCACCGGGAAACCGAGAGCCCGCTGCTGGTCACCCCGCCCACCATGGGGGAGTCGCCGCGGACGGTGCTGGGGCTGGTGCGGGTGCTCGCCGCCAAGCCCACCGATGCCGCGGAACCCGCCGAGCGGGCACTGACCGAGCTGCTGGCTCATCCCCGGCTGGCCACACCGAAGCGGCAGGCCCGGATCCGGCGCTGGGTGGCGGCCGCCCGCGCCGGCGTCGCGTTCCGGGAGGACAGCCACTTCTACTTCACCGAGCCGCTGCCGACGCTGCGCCGCTCACTGCTGGAGATCGGCGCCCGGCTGGCCGCGGCGGGCGTGCTGGAGGCCGCCGAGCAGGTGTTCCACCTGCGGTTGGAGGAGCTGGAGGCGGTCACCGACGTCACGGCGCTGTCCGCGCCGGCGAAGGAACGGCTGTCCTCGCTGGTACGTCAGCGCGCCGCGAAACGCGACGAACTGGCTGGCGTACCGCTGATCGATCCGGCGTCGGTGTTCCCGCCTCGGGACCACGGCGACGCGCTGGTCTCCGGCACCCCCGCCAGCGCGGGCAGGGTCACCGGGCCGGTACGGGTGGTACGCGGCCCGACCGAGTTCGCCAAGCTGGAGGCCGGCGACGTGCTGGTGTGCCCGTACACGAACCCGGCTTGGACGCCGCTGTTCACGCGGGCGGCGGCGGTGGTGGTCGACGCGGGCGGTCTCGGTTCGCACGCGGCGATCGTGGCCCGGGAGTACGGCATCCCCGCGATCATGGGCACCGCCACCGGCACCTCCGTACTGACCGACGGCCAGCCGGTGACCGTGGACGGCGGCACCGGCCGGATAACCGCCGCGGAGGCACCGTGATCACCGACCATCGCAAGCTGCCGCGGCGGCGTGGCGACGCGCTGTACGACGCGATCCTGGAGGCGACCCGGGCCGAGCTGGCCGAGGTGGGGTACGCGAAGCTGACCATGGAGCGGGTCGCGGCGCGGGCGAAGGCCGGCAAGGCGTCGCTGTACCGGCGCTGGTCCTCGCGGATGGAGCTCGCCGTCGACGCGGTCTACCACGTGCTGCCGGACCCGGCCGCGGTGCCGGACACCGGCAGCCTGCGGAGCGATCTGCTCGCCACGCTGCGCCGCGCCGGCGCGCTGCTGTCCGGGCCGGCGGGGCAGGCGCTGCGGGGGCTGCTGAGCGACGCGTTGGGCGATCCGGCCCGTGCCGCCGAGCTGCGTCAGCACTCTGCGGGCACCGGCCGTTCGGCGATGCGGGAGATCGTGCGCCGGGCGGTCGAACGCGGCGAGATCGACGGCGCCGCGGTGACGCCGCGCCGGCTGGACGTGCTGAAGGCGATGCTGCGGCAGGAGTTTCTGTTCGGCGGGGCACAGATCCCGGACGAGGTGCTGGTGGAGATCGTGGACGACGTGGTCCTGCCGCTGCTGAGAAGCGGCTGAGCGCAGCGCCCGCCCGCGGCCGGCGCTGCGTACGATTCCGGCCATGTGGTGGCTGGTCGGGGTGGTCGTGACGGTGGTGCTCGTGGCGACGTACCTGACCTGGGTCGCGGCCCGGGTGGACCGGCTGCACCACCGGGTGGTGGCGGCGTACTCGGCGCTGGACGCGCAGCTGGCGAGGCGCGCCGCGGCGGCGGTGTCGCTGGCCGACGG
>JBOGDE010000003.1:0-46404 GCA_050701695.1 Micromonosporaceae bacterium | reverse complement strand
ACCCAGAGCTGGGCCGAGCAGACCGACACAACACTGCACGAGCTCATCCACACCGTCGTTCCCTGATTCAGCCCGCTACGATCCCCGCCATCAGGTCGTCGTGTTGCGACGATGCCTGGAATCCGCCTTGCTGCGCCGGGGCCACTTCAGGGTGCCAGGGCCACGCTGCTCACGGACCACGCGGACAGGGGTGCGATGTGCTCCTGCGGGCGAGTCCGTCCGTGCCCGGTCGCGCACAGCGTGGCCGGGCGACGCAAGCACTTCGCCGACGCGCTCGCCTGCATCGTCCGCAGCCGAGCCGTCGGCCGTGCCCGCGTCAGAAAGGCTCCGGGCAAACCAGTCGGCGACGCCACCTGACGGCGCCCGATCCCGGGCAACTGCTGAGTTGTCGGGGTGTCACAGCGGGCCGACACCCCGACAACTCCGCAGTTGTCAGCTACCGGGAACGGATCGCGGTGAAGCGGCGCAGCCGAAGGCTGTTGCCCACCACGAACACCGAGGAGAACGCCATCGCGGCTCCGGCGATCATCGGGTTGAGCAGCCCGGCGGCGGCCAGCGGCAGCGCCGCGAGGTTGTAGCCGAACGCCCAGAACAGGTTGCCCTTGATCGTCGCCAGGGTACGGCGGGAGAGCCGGATCGCGTCGACGGCGGCGGTCAGGTCACCGCGTACCAGAGTGAGGTCGGAGGCTTCGATCGCGACGTCGGTGCCGGTACCCATCGCCAGCCCCAGGTCGGCCTGGGCGAGCGCCGCGGCGTCGTTGACGCCGTCACCGGCCATCGCCACCACTTTGCCGTCGGCCTGCAGCCGCTTCACCACGTCCACCTTGTCCGCCGGCAGCACCTCGGCGATCACGGTGCCGATGCCCACCTCGGCGGCGACCGCGTCGGCCACGGCCTGGTTGTCGCCGGTGAGCAGCACCGGCTCCAGACCAAGCGCCCGCAGCCCCGCCACCGCCTCCCGCGAGGTCGGCTTCACCTGGTCGGCGACGGTAAGCAGGCCGCGCACCGCGCCGTCCCAGCCGACCCCGATCGCGGTACGCCCCTCCCCGGCGGCCGCGTTGAGCGCTGTCGCCAGCTCGTCCGGAAGCGCGTGGCCCTGGTCGGCCAGCAGCGTGGGGCGCCCGACGACGATCTCCGTGCCGTCCACGGTGCCCTGTACACCGAGCCCGGTGAGGCTGCGGAAGCCGGTGACCTCCGGCAGCCTCCCGGCCTCCGCGGCGCCGGCGGCGATCGCCTGGGCGATCGGGTGTTCGGAGGGCGCCTCCACCGCACCGGCTCGGCGCAGTACGTCGGCCTCGTCCTCGCCGGCGGCGGGGATCACGCCGACCAGCGCCATGCTGCCGGTGGTCACGGTGCCGGTCTTGTCCAGCACGATGGTGTCGGTACGCCGGGTGCTCTCCAGGATCTCCGGGCCCTTGATCAGGATGCCGAGCTGCGCGCCGCGCCCGGTGCCGACCAGCAGCGCGGTCGGTGTCGCCAGCCCCAGCGCGCACGGGCAGGCGATGATCAGCACCGCGACCGCGGCGGTGAACGCCGGTGCCACCGCGCCGTCGGTGCCGATCCAGAACCCGAGGGTGGCGACCGCGAGCGCGATCACCGCCGGCACGAACACCGCCGAGATCCGGTCCGCCAGTCGCTGCACCTCGGCCTTGCCGGTCTGCGCCTCCTCGACCAGCCGGGCCATCTGCGCCAACTGGGTGTCGGCGCCCACCCGGGTCGCCTCGACCACCAGTCGTCCGCCGGTGTTGACGGTGGCGCCGGTGACCGGGTCTCCTGGCGCCACCTCCACCGGCACCGACTCGCCGGTGAGCAGGCTGGCGTCGACCGCCGAGCTGCCCTCGGCCACGGTGCCGTCGGTGGCGACCTTCTCGCCGGGGCGTACCACGAACGTGTCGCCGACGACGAGCTGTTCGACCGGGATCCGTACCTCGGCGCTGTCGCGGAGCACCGCCACGTCTTTCGCGCCCAGCTCCAGCAGCGCCCGGAGCGCGGCGCCGGCGCGGCGCTTGGCGCGATGCTCGAAGTAGCGCCCGGCGAGGATGAAGCTGGTGACCCCGGCCGCCACCTCCAGGTAGATGTTGTCGGTCCCGGCGGTGCGCTCCACCACGAGCCGGAACGGGTGCACCATGCCGGGCACCCCGGCCTCGCCGAGGAACAGCGCGTACAGCGACCAGCCGAACGCGGCGAGGGTGCCGATCGAGATCAGGGTGTCCATGGTGGCCGCGGCGTGCCGCAGGTTCTTCGCGGCGGCGACGTGGAACGGCCACGCCCCCCAGATCACCACCGGCGCGGCGAGCGCCAGCGACGCCCACTGCCAGTACGTGAACTGCAGCGCCGGGACCATCGCCAGCAGCACCACCGGCACCGACAGCGCCACGCTGACCAGCAGCCGGTGCCGCAGCGCGGACAGCGCCGCCTCCTCGGCGTCGATTCGCGGGTCGGTGGAGGGCGAGGCCGGGGGCTCGGGGAGCGCGGCGGTGTACCCGGTCTGCTCCACGGTCGCGATCAGGTCCTCGATCGCGACCGGGAGGCCGTACCGGACCTTCGCCTTCTCGGTGGCGAAGTTGACCGTGGCCTCGACCCCGTCGAGTCGGTTGAGCTTCTTCTCGATCCGGGCGGCGCAGGAGGCGCAGGTCATGCCTCCGATGACCAGCTCGGTCTGCTGAGGTGGACCCTCGGTGAGCTGGCTAGTCATGGTCACCTTCCCCATGGCCGCCGGCGTCGTGGCCGCCCGATCCCGCGCCACCCGCGTCGACGGTGAATTCGGCGGTGCGGACGGTGTCCCCGTGCCGGAAGTCCAGGTAGAGCCGGTAGCTGCCGGCCGACGGCACCTCCGCGTAGAACGTTATCTCGGGACCGGGCCTGGTCTTGCCGTCGCCAGGCTCGCCGTCCGGGTGCACGTGCAGATACGCCAGGTCGCCCTTGCGCAGCGCCACCAGGTGCCCGTACGCCCCGAGGTAGGGCTGCAGGTCCGTGACCGGCTTTCCGTCGCGGGTGACCCGCAGGGTGAGCTTGCTGGTACGGCCCGGCTGCAGCTCACCCTCGATCGTGACGGTGAAGCCGTCCACGGTCGCGGTGCGGGCCGGCGCCGGCAGCGGCTTCGGCGCGAACGCTCCCGCCACGTCAACGTCCACGCCGAGCGTCAACGCGTCGCTCCCGGCGGGCTTGAAGTCGGCGTACGCGCGGTAGCTGCCCGCCGCGCCGAGGGGAGACGCCACCCGCCAGGTGCCGTCCTTGCCCAGCTCGGGGTGTACGTGCCGGAAGCCGGACAGGTCGCGGCGCACCACGATCAGGTGCATCCGCTTGTCGTGCGCCACGTCGTACCGGGTCACCGGCTTGCCGTCCGGTCCGGTGATCCGGAACGCGAACTGGCCGTGCGCGGCGGTCACCGGCTGCATCGTGTAGCCCCGCTCGGAGACCTGCAGGCCGCCGGGCGGGTGTTCATCGCCGCCGGCCGGTGCCGCGGACCCGCTCCCGCCGTGGTTGGCGTGGCCTCCCGCGGCGGGGGCCGGGTTGTGGTCGTTGGCGGCGGGCTCGGCCGCGATCGGTCCGACCGCCCGCCCGGCGCCGTACATCACACCGAAGAGCACCACGAGCGCCACCGTGAACGCGCCGAATTTCGCCGCGCCACTCGTTGTCGACCACATCCGGGGGTCAGCCTCCCACCAGCTCGTAGCCGGCCTCGTCGACCGCCTCACGCACCTCGGACTCGGCGAGCGGCTGCTCGCTGGAGACCGTCACGGTACCGCTGGAGAGGTCGACGGACACGTCGGTGACTCCGGTGAGCCCACTGATCTCGCCGGTGACCGCTCCGACGCAGTGCCCGCAGGTCATGCCCTTGACGACGTACTCCTGGGTGACCATCGTGCCCTCCACTCGACTCGGATACCCCCCACGGGTATCACACCGCCCGACCGTACCATACCCCCAGGGGGTTAAGCATGAGGCGTCCGTACGTGACGCGCTCCACACCCCGCCGGCAGCGCTCACGGCTACCGTGGTGGGCCAGGCACCGGAGGTGACGATGGCCGAACAGCTCGCCGCGGGCGTCAACGGGATTGACCTGTGCTACGAGACGTTCGGCGACCCCGAGCACGAGCCGATCCTGCTGATCATGGGTCTCGGCGCCCCGATGATCTGGTGGGCTGACGAGTTCTGCTCCATGCTCGCCGACCGCGGCTTCCACGTCATCCGATACGACAACCGCGACTGCGGCCGGTCCACCGCGATGCACGGCCAGGTCAGCCTGCCGCTGGCGTACCTGCGGCGGCGCACCGCGTACCCGCTGGAGGAGCTGGCCACCGACGCGGCCGGGCTGCTGGAACGGCTCGGCACCGGGCCGGCGCACGTGGTGGGCTGCTCGATGGGCGGGATGATCGCCCAGCTGCTCGCGATCGGGCATCCGGAGCTGGTCCGCAGCCTCACCTCGATCATGGCCAGCACCGGCAACCGCCTGGTCGGCCGGCCGTCGGCGCGGGGCACCTCGGCGCTGCTCTCGGCGCCGCCGATGGAGCGCGAGCCGTACGTCGAGCATCTGGTCTCGGTGTTCCGCGCCATCGGCTCCCCCGGATTCCCGTTCGAGGAGGACCGGATGCGGCTGCGGGCCGCCCGTACCTTCGACCGGGGGCTCAACCGGGCCGGCACCGCACGCCAGCTCGCGGCCTGCCTCGCGGCCCGGGACCGTACCCGGGCGCTGCGCCGGGTCACGGTGCCCACCGCGGTGATCCACGGCGCCTCCGACCCGTTGATCCACCTCAGCGGCGGTACGGCGACCAGCCGGGCAGTCCCCGGGGCTCGGCTGCACGTGATCCGGGGCATGGGCCACGACCTGCCGGCGCCGCTGTGGCCGCGCTACGCCGACGTCATCGAGCAGACCGCCCGGGCGGCACCGTCAATGCAGTAGCTCCAGCGCTTCCCGCAGGATGATCGCCGAGTTGCTGGTGAGCACCGACTCGACGTGGAACTGGAAGGTCGCGAACCGCTCCGAACGCAGCGCGATCACCCTCCCGTCGGGCTCGGCGGCGATCTGTACGCCTTCCGGCGCCACGTCCGGGCGCATCGCGAAGAACGTGTTGTAGAACCCGACGGCTTCCTGCCGGCCGTACAGGTCGACGGTCTCCTGCACCCCCTGCAGCGGCGGGTCGACCGCCACCACCTGCATGCCGAGCTGGCTGCACAGCACCTGGTGCCCGAGGCAGACCGCGAGGAACCGGGCCCCGGTCTCCCGCAGCGTCGCCACGATCTCGTGCACCCGGCGCATCTTCGGGTCGTCGGAGTCGCGGGGGTCACCGGGACCGGGACCGACCAGCACCAGATCGGTGCCGTCCAGGCGCAGCGACGGGTCGTCGTAGTCGCGGATCGTCACGTCGTACCCGAGGTGGGCCAGCACGTGCCGCAGCATGTACGTGAACTCGTCCTCGTTGTCGATCACCAGGATCGACTTGCCGGGAGCCTCCGCGACGAGCTTCGTACCCTCCTGGTCCTGGGTCCAGAACCGGGACAGGTACTTGTTGCGCAGCTGCAGGATGTCGGTGACCAGCCGGTCGGTGAACTTCGGCAGCATCCGCTCCCGCGGCTCGGCGCTGGTGACCGCGTGCAGCAGCCCGGCGATCTTGGCCTGCGCCTCGCGGGCCTCCTTCGCCGGCTCAGAATCCCGTACGATGCTGCCGCCGCTCTGCAGCCGGGCCTCGCCCTCCAGGGTCACCTCCATGGTGCGGATGGTGATCGCGCTGTCCAGCAGCTCGTCGCCGGCCTCGTCACGTTCGTGAACGATGATCGCCGAGGAGTAGTAGCGCCGTGAGGTGTCCTCGTACTTGTGGATGATCCGGGCGGCGTTCTCCAGCGGGCTGCCGATCATGGTGGCGGCGAACATGGTGTCGCGGAAGATGTCGACCGGGTCGAGCCGGCTGTGGCCGACCAGTTCGTACTCGGTGTGGATCACCGCACCCATCTCCTTCAGGTACGGCCCCCGGATCACGCCGCCTTCACCGCAGATCCGGGACATCATCTTGAGCTCCTCGTCGACCACCTGGAACAGCTCGTTGATCTCCTTCGGGTCGGTGAGGAACTCGATCAGGTCGGCGCGCCTGGTCAGCGTGGTCTTCGGCAGGGTGCCGCAGATCGGGTTCATCACCACCTCGCCGCAGTGCACCGTGACGTGCCGCTCCGGCGAGGAGCCGATGAAGTACCGCTCGCCGTCGAAGAAGCAGAAGCTGGCGTACGCGTCGGGGTCGTTGCGCACCAGCCGGCGGAAGATCACCGCCGCGACGGTGGAGTCGAACCCCTCGATGGTGGCGTAGCCGTGCCGGGAGAGCAGGAAGTTGGAGCCCTCACCGCGGCAGATCTCCTCGGAGATCACCCTGCCGATCCGGTCGGCGAACTCCTCGTCGGAGAGGTCGAAGCGGACACCGCTGCTGCCGAACTCCGGCTCCGGACCCTCGATCAGGGTGTCCAGCTCGACGTCGCGTACCCGGTCCGCGACCAGGGACAGCACCGGCTCACCGTCGTCGTGCAGCACGAAGCCGCGCTCCCGCAGCTGGGTGTACGGCACCATGCTGATCACCGGCAGCTCGCCGGGGCGGGGCAGCTCGGCGAGCAGCTCGACCCGTTTCACCGAGCCGGTCGCCAGCCGGGTACGGCCCGCCGAGTGCCACAGACAGAAGGGGGTCACCTGGTCCACCCGACCAACCTAATGGATCGTGGCTGGTGGACCACCGGGTAACCGCTCAGTAGACCAGCCGGTGGGAAGCCTGGATCGCGTACCGGTAGAGCTCCCCGGTCAGTACGCCGTTGCGGGCCAGCGCGGCGCGGGCGGCGTTGGCGCCGGGCGCGCCGTGCACTCCCCCGCCCGGATGCGCCGCGGAGCTGGCCAGGTAGAGCCGGTCCACCGGGGTGTCGGCGCGTCCCAGCCCCGGCACCGGCCGCAGCACCAACTGCTGGGTGAGCGCCGAGGTGCCGCCGCCCACCGCGCCACCCGGCAGCCCCGGGTTCTCGGCGGTGAAGTCGGCCGGCCCCTGCACGTACCGGCCCCGCACCGCGGCGCCGAACCCCGGAGCGTGCCGCTCCATCACCTGCTCGACGCGCGCCACCCGTGCCGCCACCCGCTCGTCGTCGCGCCCCAGCTCGGCGTAGCGCTCCGGCAGATGGGTGTACGCCCACAAGCTCTCCGTACCGGCCGGGGACCGTGCCGGGTCCGCGGTGGTCATCTGGCCCACCAGCAGGAACGGTTCGTCGGGGTCGGCGCCGGTGGCCAGCTGCGCGGCGTAGCGGGTCAGCCCGGCGGTGTCGCCGCCCAGATGCACGGTGCCAGCACCGGCCACCTCCGGGTTGCGCCACGGCACCGGACCGCCCAGCGCCCAGTCGATCTTCAACGTCGGCTTGTCCAGCCGGAAATGCTCCAGGTCGGCCACCAGCCGAGGCGGCAGCTGCGCGGCCGGGACCAGCTCGCCGTACAGCATCCGGGCCGGTACGTCGGCGAGCACCGCGCGGCGCGCCCGCCAGTGCCGGCCGTCCACGGTGGACACCCCGAGGGCGCGGCCGTTGCCCACGACCACCCGGGCGGCACGGGCGCCGAGCTCGAGCTGGCCGCCCCGGGCGTGCAGCCGGCGTACCAGGGCGTCGGCGACCTGGTGGGCGCCGCCGTCCGGCACCGGGAACCCGTACTGCTGACCGACCATCCCCAGCAGCCAGCCGTACGCCCCGGAACCGGCCGTTTCCGGGCCCAGGTCGGTGTGCAGCGCGTTGCCGGTCAGCAGCAGCTTCGCGCCCTCACCGGCGAACAGCTCGCCACCCAGGTCCCGCACCGAGAGCATCAGCTTCCGGGCGAGCCGCAGCGCGTCGGCGGTGCCGGTGGCGCGGAGCAGCCGCAGCCCGGCGCGTACCGGCGGGAAGCCGGTGAACAGCGCGTCCAGCAACGGGGCCGACACCCCACGCCACTGCCGGTACGCCGCCAGCCAGCGGGCGCCGTCGCCAGCGGCGAAGCTCTCCACCGACGCGGCGGTGGCCTCGGGGTCGCGGTGCAGCACCGCGGCGCGGTCGTCGGGCAGCAGGTGCGCCAGCACCGCCGGTGCGTGCCGCCAGCGCAGCCCGTACCGCCGCAGATCCAGCGCCCCCAGCACCGGCGAGGCGGCGGCGAACGGGTAGAACGCGCTGCACAGGTCCGACAGGTAGCCGGGTGCGGTGACCTCGCCGGACCGGACCGCGCCACCGGCCCGGTCGGTCGCCTCCAGCACCACCACGTCCCAGCCGGCGTCGGCGAGCAGATTGCCGGCCACCAGGCCGTTGTGACCGGCACCGATCACCACCGCGTCAGCGTCCACGCCGATCATGCAACCACGCCCGGACCGATCGCGCCCACCACACCCCCGATGCGCGACGAGCCGCTGGTGTGCTCCAGGCTGTCGCGGTTAGCCGCCGAGGGCGGCGGAGACCTGGTGCGCGGTACGGACCAGCAACGGCGCCAGCCGGGCGATGTGCTCGCGCTCCATGTCGAACACCAGCCCGGAGACGCTGATCGCGCCCACCGGCAGCCGGCGGTGGTCGGTCACCACGGCGCCGACGCAGCGGATCCGGGGATGGTTCTCCTCGTCGTCGACCGACCAGCCGCGGGAGCGTACCGCCACCAGGTCGGTGAGCAGCTGCCCGACCGTGGTCAGGGTCTTGGGGGTACGCCGTGGCAGGCCACCGCGCTCGGCGATCAGGCGCACCTCGTCGTCGGGCAACGCGGCCAGGATCGCCTTGCCGATCGCCGTACAGTGCAGCGGCATCGCGTCGCCGATCCGGGAGCGCATCCCGTAACCGCCGCGGCCCTCCAGTTTGTCGACGTACACCGCCTCGTCGTCGTGACGGAGTCCGAAGTGGACGGTATAGCCGGTACGGTCGGCCAGAGCGCGCAGCACCGGCCGGGCCAGCCGCGCGATGTCGGAGTCGTCGGCGCCGCGCCCGGCCAGCCGCAGCAGCCCGGGGCCGAGCAGGTACCCCCGGTCCTCGCCCTCGCGTACCCAGCCGAGGGTCACCAGCTCCTGCAGGATCCGGTGCACGGTCGAGGTGGGCAGATCGGTGGCGCGGGCGATGGCGGAGAGCCGGCGGTGCCCGTCGAGCGCCTCCAGCACCGCGACCAGCTTCCCGATAGCGGTCGCCCCTCGGGCCGGGGTGGACGGGGTGGCCGGGGTGGTGGCCATTACCGCGCCAGCCAGCCACCGTCGACGGCGAGCACGTGACCGTGCACGTAGTCGGCGGCCTTCGAGGCCAGGAACACCACGGCACCGGCGACGTCGCCGGGCTCGCCCCAGCGGCCGGCCGGGATCCGGGCCCGGATCCCCGGCTCACGGTCCGGGTCGGCGCGCAGCGGGGCGGTGTTGTCGGTGGCGATGTAGCCGGGCGCGACCGCGTTGACGTTCACCCCGCGCGGCGCCCATTCGTTCGCCAGCGCCTTGGTCAGTCCGGCGACCGCGTGCTTGCTCGCGGCGTACGCCGGGACGGTGATCCCACCCTGGAACGACAGCAGCGAGGCGATGTTGACGATCTTGCCGGTGCCGGCGGCGAGCATCGCGGTGCCGAACCGCTGGCACAGCTCGAAGACCGCGTCCAGGTTGACCCGCAGCACCGCCCGCCACTCCTCGCTGGTGGTCTGCTCGGCCGGAGCCCGCCGGATCATGCCGGCATTGTTCACCAGGATGTCCACCCGGCGCGCCCCCAGCACCTGCTCAGCGGTGTCGCGTACCGCCGCGGGGTCGGAGAGGTCAGCGCTGACCACGGTGACGGAACGGCCCAGCCCGGCCACCTCGGCGGCTGTGTCCCGGGGACGTACCGGCCGACGTGGTGGCCAACGCCGGGGTGCTGCACGTCACCGGCATCACGCTCACGCTCGGCGCCGCGCCCGCCGACGCGTTGCGGCACGCCGTCGCGGTGGCCCGCCGTGCCGGCGTGACCGTCTCGCTCGACGTCAACTACCGCGCCGCGCTGTGGCCGCAGGACCGAGCCGCCGGGGTGCTGCGCGAGCTGCTCGGTCAGGTCGACGTGGTGTTCGCCGGCGTCGCCGAGGCAGAGCTGCTGGCGGGCGGCGACCACACAGTCGAGCAGCTCGCCGCACAGATTTCCGGCCACGGGCCGCGTCAGGTGGTCGTGACCCGGGGCGCCGCCGGGGCGTACGCCCTGGCCGACGGTACGGCGTACCAGACTCCGGCGGTGCCGGTGGCGGTGGTCGACCCGGTCGGCGCGGGTGACGCCTTTGTCGCCGGCTACCTGGCGGAGCTGATCGCCGGTGGTACGCCGCGGCGCCGGCTCGCCACCGCCAGCACGGTCGCGGCGTTCGTGGTGTCCACCGCCGGGGACTGGGAGGGGCTGCCCCGCCGCGCCGAGCTCGGCCTGCTCAGCGCCGACGACGACGTCCATCGGTAGCGCACTACGCGCCGGGGACAGCCGTACCGGTGCAGTAATGTCAGGTGGTCATCGCTTGTCCGGAGGTGCCGGTGACCGCCGATCCGATCCGCCGGCCTGTCTCGGCCAGGTCGGCGCTGCTCAGCCTGCTGCTGGGGGCGCACCCACCGACCCTGCCGGCGCGGGAGCTGCTCGCGATGGCCGAGCTGGTGGGAGTCTCCGAACCCACCGCCCGGGTGGCGCTGTCGCGGATGGTCGCCACCGGCGACGTACGGCGCGAGGACGGGGCGTACACGCTGAATCAGCGGCTGCTGGCCCGGCAGCGCCGGCAGGACGCCGCGGTGGACCCGGCGACCCGGCCCTGGCACGGCGGCTGGGAACTGCTGGTGGTGACCGCGACCGGTCGCGGCGCCACCGCACGCGCCGCGATGCGTACCGAGCTGGGCGAGCTGCGGTTCGGCGAGCTGCGGGAGGGCGTCTGGATGCGTCCGGACAACCTGGTACGCCCCTGCCCGGAGTCGGTCTCCGCGGTGACCCGCCGGCTGGCCACCGCGCCGGTGCCGGACGCGGCGGAGCTGGCCGGCCAGCTCTGGGACCTGCCCGGGTGGGCGACGGACGGCCACACGCTGCTGCGGATCCTGGAGTCCACCGAGGAACCCGCCACCCGGTTCGCCGCGATTGCGATGTCGGTACGCCACCTGCTCACCGACCCGGTGCTACCGGCCGAGCTGCTGCCCGCCGACTGGCCCGGCACCCGGCTACGGGCCGAATACCAGACCTACCGCGAGTGGTTGATCTCGATGCGCCCCGCGGTGGCGACCCGGGACTGACCCGTCGCGACCTACGACCCGCGCTTGTGGTCGCCGTACGGCTCGTCGCGTTCGCGTACCGCCTGGCGGAATCCCTCGGTCATCGCGCGCAGCGCGAACGCGTACCCCTCCCGGGTGTGCCGGGAAATGCCGTCGAAGACCGTGCTGATCGTGGCGGAGTTCTGGACCCCCTGCGCGAACAGCGCACTGTTGAGCGCCAGCTTGACCATCATCGCCTGGTTCACCGGAAGCATCGCGATCTTCTCGACGAGACGTTCGGTGGCTACGTCCAGCTCCTCGGCCGGCACCGACTCGACCACCAGACCCCACTCGGCGGCCTGCCTGCCGGTGAGGCATTCACCGGTGAGCAGCAACCGCTTCGCCCGCTGGTCGCCGATCCGGTGCGCCCACATCCCGGCGGCCGGTATCCCCCACACCCGGGTCGGTGGGTAACCGATCTTCGTATCGTCGGCCGCGACGATCAGGTCGCAGTAGAGTGCGATGTCGGTGCCACCGGCGACGCAGAACCCGTGCAGCTTCGCCACCGTCGGCTTGTTCGCGTGCAGCAGACTGGCGAAGCCCCGGTTGAAGCGGCTCATCATCGCGTAGTCGACCATCGGGTCCCACTGCTGGTGCGGAAGGTGGTTACGCGCCTGCACCAGCGGATCCAGCACGGTGCCCGGCTGGGACGAGATGGCCTGCGCCGACTGGCCTTCGGCGAACAGCGCGAGGTCGTACCCGCCGCAGAAGCCCTTGCCCCGGCCCGACAGCAGGATGACGTGGACCCGCGGATCCAGGTCGGCGCGTTCGACGGCGTCAGCCAGCTCGACCGGAGTGTCGGGAGTGATGGCGTTGCCCCGCTCGGGGCGGTTGAACGTCAACCGCGCCACCCGCCCGGTCACCTGATACGTCAGCGTCCGGTAGTCGGCCCGGTGCTCGGCCGGCGCCACGTCCTCGAACAGCGGGTGCTGCTCCCAGCTCTCCCGCCAGGCCGCCCCCTCGGTCATGGCTGCTCCCCGAACGCGCCGTGGCGGCCTTCCCCGGCGGCGAACCGGGCGGCGCCGGGCAGCGTGTCGGTGGCCAGCGAGACCAGCCCGTGCTGCCACTCGTTCCCGATCGCCGCGTCCAGTGACAGGCCAACCTGTTCGTGTACGGAGAGCCGGTCCCGGCGCAGGCAGGTCTGCGGGAAGCCGGCGAGCTGTTCGGCGAGCGCGACCGCCTCGTCCAGCGCCGCGCCCGCGGCGCTGACCCGGTTCGCGAGCCCGATCCGCAGCGCCTCGGCGGCGTCCACCGGCCGGCCGGTGAGGATCATGTCGAGTGCGTGCGACTGCCCGATGAGCCGGGGCAGCCGTACCGTGCCGCCGTCGATCAGCGGTACCCCCCAGCGCCGGCAGAACACCCCGAAGATCGCCGATGGGTCGGCGATCCGCAGGTCCGCCCAGATCGCCAGCTCCAGACCACCGGCGACGGCGTACCCGTCGACAGCGGCGATCACCGGCTTGCCGAGCAGCATCCGGGTCGGGCCCATCCCGGCGGGACCTTCGCCGGGCGGGCCGATCTCGACCTCGCCCCGGGTGACCGCCTTGAGGTCGGCGCCGGCGCAGAAGGTGCCGCCCCTCCCGTACAGCACCGCGACCAGCTGGGACGGGTCGGCGTCGAAGGCCTCGAACGCCTCGGTGAGCGCGGCGGCGTGCTCTGCGTCGACGGCGTTGCGCGCCTCGGGACGGTCCATACTGACGACGGTGACCGGGCCGCGCCGCTCGACGATGACCGCCATCAGCCGGCGCTCGGCAGCGCGCGCTCGATGATCGCGTCCAGGTCGGTGCCCGGTGGCAGGGTGCCGTACGCCCCTCCTCCGTCGCCGCCGAGCCGGCTGGCGCAGAACGCGTCGGCGACCGCGGCCGGCGCGTGGCGTACCAGCAGGGAGGCCTGCAGCGACAGCGCGATCAGCTCGACGATGCGCCGGGCCCGGCTCTGGATGCCTTCAAGATCGGTGAGCTCCTTCTGCAGGCGCACCACAGCGGCATCGAGGTGCGGGTCGGCGCCCTGGGCGGTGGACAGCTCCGTGATCAGGGCGTCGGCGGTCTGCGGCAGGGCGCGCAGCACGTCGAGCGCGTTGACGTTGCCGGAGCCCTCCCAGATCGACAGCAGCGGCGCCTCCCGGTACAGCCGGGGCATCCCCGACTCCTCGACGTACCCGTTGCCGCCGAGACATTCCAGGGCCTCCGCGGTGTACGCCGGGCCCCGCTTGGTGACCCAGTACTTCGCCGCGCCGGTGGCGATCCGGCGGAACGCCTGCTCGGACTCCTCGCCCCGGATCGCCCGGTCGGCCGCCCCGGCCAGTCGCAGCGTCAGCGCGGTCGCCGCCTCGGACTCGACGGCGAGGTCGGCGATCACGTTACGCATCAGCGGCTGGTCGATCAGGGTCGCCCCGAACGCGGTGCGGTGCCGTACGTGGTGCCCCGCCTCCACCAGGGCCTTGCGCATCAGGGTGGCGGTGTTCATTACGCAGTCCAGGCGGGTGTAGTTGACCATCTCGATGATGGTCTTGACGCCACGTCCCTCGTCGCCGACCAACCACGCGACGGTGCCCTCGAATTCGGGTTCGGAGGAGGCGTTGGAACGGTTGCCCAGCTTGTCCTTCAGCCGCTGGATCCGGAACGTGTTCCGCGCTCCGTCGGGGAGGATGCGCGGCACCAGGAAGCAGGAGAGCCCGCCCGGCGCCTGGGCGAGCACCAGGAACACGTCGCACATCGGCGCCGAGGTGAACCACTTGTGCCCGCGCAGCGTGTAGACGCCCGGCTCGTCGGTGGGCGTGGCCACGGTGGAGCTGGTACGTACGTCCGAGCCGCCCTGCTTCTCGGTCATCCCCATCCCGGCGAGAATGCCGCGTTTCGTGGTCGGGACCCGCAGCCCCGGGTCGTACTCCCGGCTGGTCAGCAGCGGCTCGTAGACCGCGGCCAGCTCCGGTTGCTGCCGCAGCACCGGAACCGCCGCGTACGTCATCGAGACCGGGCAGCCGTGGCCGGATTCGGTGTGACCCCACACCAGGGCACCGGCGGTGCGGGCGACGTGGGCACCGGGCCTCTGTTCGGCCCACGCCGCACCGGCACCGCCGGAGCCGACCGCCACCCGCATCAGCTCGTGCCACGCGGGGTGGAACTCCACCTCGTCGATCCGGTTGCCGTACCGGTCGTGGGTACGCAGCACCGGCTCGTGCCGGTTGGCCTGCTCAGCCAAGCTCTGGGCCCACTCACCGCCGGCCAGCTTGCCGAGCTCGCGCACCTCCACCTCGGCCCATTCGGCGCCCTCCCGGCGCAGCCCTTCGAGCAGGGCGGCATCCGCGGAGGCGTCGTACGGCGTCAGCGGGGGTGGCTGGTTGGTGACGTCATGTGTGGCGGCCATGGTGCGATATTACAAGTTCCGTGCGGTCGCCGCTGGAACGTAATGCTATGCGAGGCCGCTGGGGTACCCCACCGCCAGCATGCCCAGCGGTACCTGGCCGGGCGGCGTCACCGGCAACGCGGTGGCCGCGGCGTCGTCGAAACCGGCCACCAGCACGGCACCCAGACCGAGGGCGGTCGCCTGCAGGTAGCCGTTCTGCGCGGCGTGTCCCGCTTCGAGGTACAGGTAGCGGGTACCCCGTACGCCGCGCGGCGGCTGGTCGGCGAAGTGCTCCCGCATCCCGGCTTCGTCTCCGGCGATCACGATCGTCAGCGCGGCCCGCGCCAGGCACGGCTGCGGACCGATCGCGGCCGCCGCCAGGCCTTCCCTCACGCGCCGCCGGATCGATCACCAGGGCGCCGAACCGGCGTACCGCCCCGTCCCCCACCGGTGCGGTGCGGGGCCGGCGCAGCATCGCGTTGACCCGCGCCACCAGCTCCCGGGGGCTGAACGGCTTGGTCAGGTAGTCGTCGGCGCCCACCGCGAGCCCGATCAGCTTGTCCACCTCGTCGCCGCGCGCGGTCAACATGATCACGTACGCGTCGGTGAAGGTACGCAGCTTGCGGCACACCTCGACGCCGTACTCACCGGGCAGCACCAGGTCCAGCACCACCACGTCCGGGTGCGAGAGCCGCGCGGCCTCCAGCGCCCGCTGTCCGTCGCCGACCACCTCGGTAGTGAATCCCTCCTGGTCCAGGTAGTCGGCGACCAGCCGCGCGAGCGGCTCCTCGTCATCGACCACCAGTGCGCGTAACGCGCTGTTGTCTGGTCCGTCCACGGCTGCCCCCTACCGTCCTGGCGCTCACTTCACGTACGAGAGGACCGTCAGCATCCCGGTCTCCGCGTGGTAGATGTTGTGGCAGTGCAGCGCCCACTGGCCCGGGTTGTCCGCGATCAGCTCCACGGTGACCGTGCGCATCGGCGGGACCGCGACCGTGTCCTTGCGGGGGCCCGGGGCGCGCCGCCGGTCACCACCTGGAAGGTGTGACCGTGCAGGTGCATCGGGTGCCACATCATGGTGCTGTTGCGCAGCCGCAGCCGGATCCGTTCGCCCCGGCGTACCGGGAGCGTGACGCCGTCGACTTTCGGCACCGCGATCCCCCAGCGGTACGCCGTCATGTCGGCGGTCAGCGTCGCCTGGTAGCCACGGTCGGGGGCGCCGGCGGGCAACGCCACTTCGGGCGTCGCGTGCAGCTCATCGAGCCGCAGCAGCTTCCCGTCCAGCTCAGCCGGCCTGACCGACGCATCCGGTACGGCTCCCGCCCCGGACCGCAGTACCGCCAGCGCCTGCGCGTCCTTGCCTTCGGCCACCGCCACCAGCGGGAACACACCACTGTCCGGCACCGTGACCAGTACGTCGTACCGTTCACCCATCCCGATCAGCAGCGTGTCCACGGTGACCGGCTGCACCCCGAACCCGTCGCTGGCCACCACCGTCAGCCGACCGCCCCCGAACGCGACCCGGAACGGGGTGTCCGCCGCCGCGTTGACCAGCCGCAGCCGTACCCGCTCCCCCGGCTTCACCCGGTACTCGGCGGGCTGTGCCGGCGGCTGGCCGTTGATCAGGTACGCGGGGTACGTCACGTCCCCGGTGTCCTCGCCGAGCGGGCCGGCATCCGGGTCCATCCCGCCGTGCGCACCGTGCCCGGCCATGTCCGAGCCTGCGGCCCGCAGCTCGGCGAGCACGTCGTCGGGGGTACGCCCGGTGCCGTCCACCCAGTCGTCAAGCATCAGTGTGATGTCGCGTAGCGGGGAAGTCTCGGCCGGATCCTCCACGATCAGCGGCGCGTACAGGCCGCGGTCGAGCTGGGTCCCGGTGTGCGGGTGGTAGAAGTACGTGCCGGGGTCGGGCGCGGTGAACTCGTACCCGTAGCTCGCCCCGGGTGCGACCGCCCGCTGGGTCACCCCCGGTACGCCGTCCATGTCATTGCGCAGCGCGATCCCGTGCCAGTGGACGGTCAGCGGCTCCGGCAGCCGGTTCACCACCCGGGCCTTGACCACCTCGCCGGCGCGTACCCGTAGCTCCGGCCCGGGTACCGCGCCGTTGAACGCCCACGTCGAGACCGTACGGTCGCCCAGCCGTACGGTGGCCGGCGCGGCGGTGAGAGTGAACTCCCGTACCGCGGCGCCGGCCACGCGCCGCTCCACCTCCGCCACCATCGGGTCGGCCGGGCCGACACGTGCCAGGTCGGGTGCGCGCGACTGGTTGGTCCACGCCAGCGCCCCGACGACCATCGCCAGCACCACGACCGTCACCACCGCGATGCCGACGCCGGCGCGGGTTGCGGCGATCCGGGCAACCGCCCCCTGCCGTACGCCGCGACCGCCCGATCCGTCAGGGGAAGGCATGCTGATCTCCGTTCGTCGCCGGCCCTCCCCACCAACGATTCGCGTGTTCAGCCGCCCGCGATCAGAGGCTTTCGTATCTGGATGCGGGTCCGATGGCCTCCCCGGTGGGGGCCAGACCGAAGGGATACGCGGGCGACGGTGACCGCTGCGCCACCTGCTGTGCCGGCTGCCAGGAGCATGGCGCTGACAGCCACGAGCAGGGGTCGTCGCCAGACGGTCATGTCCTCCCTCGTCACTGGCGGCTGGGGTCGTCTCAGGCGATCCGCAGCCGATCAGCGACATTGCTATAACGATGTAGAAGTCGATGTAAAGACCGGGTTTCCCGGGTCCTTAACATCAAGTGCTACGCCGTGCACATCAGTGTGTGCGGCCTACGGAAGGGAACGGGTGTGCGCGCCACGCTCAAAGACGTTGCCAAGCTGGCCGGCGTGTCGATCAAGACGGTCTCCAACGTCATCAACGGGTACGCGCACCTGCGCCCCGAGACGAAGGCGAAGGTCGAGCGCGCCATCAAGCAGCTCAACTACCGGCCCAACGTCACCGCGCGCAACCTGCGCCGGGGCAGCACCAACCTGATCGCCTTCGCGCTGCCGGAGATCCGCAACCCGTACTTCTCCGAGCTGGCCCAGCACGTGGTCGAGGAGGCCCGCCGGCACGAGCTGACCGTACTGATCGACTGCACCGAGGGCCTCTACGACCGCGAGAAGCAGGTGGTGGAGGGGCTGCCCGACCACGTCATCGACGGGCTGATCCTGCTGCCGCACGTGCTGCAGGTCGAGGACCTGCGGCAACGCCAGGACGACACCCCTCTGGTGATGCTCGGCGAGCGGGTCGCCCACTACGCCGACTGCGTGGCGATCGACAGCCGGGCCGCGGCGTACACCGCCACCGAGCACCTGGTCTCACTGGGCCGCCGCCGGATCGGTGTCATCGGCCGCGCCGGAAGCGGCTCAGCGATCCAGCGACGCCGGATGGACGGCTACCGCGAGGCCCTCGAAGCGGCCGGGATGCCGCTGCAGCCGGAGCTGGTCGCGGCGCCGGAGCCGAGCTACACCTCGCCGGCCGGCGCCGCCGCGGTCCAGCAACTCCTGGACCTCGACGAACCGGTCGACGCGGTGTTCTGCCACAACGACCTGCTGGCCCTCGGCGCCGTCCGCGCCATCATCGAACGGGGGCTGCGGGTACCCGAGGACATCGCGGTGATCGGGATCGACGACATCGACGCCGGCGCGTACTCGACCCCGGCACTGTCCACCGTCGCCCCCGACAAGGGCTACATCGCGCGTACCGCGGTGCGGATGCTGGTGGAGCGATTCACCCCTGACGGTGACGGACCGCCGCGTCAGGTCACCGCCGGTTTCCAGCTGCTGGCGCGCGAGAGCACCACCGGACGCGGGTAGAACACCCACAGAACGGCCCGAACTACCGGAGAACCTCCTCGCCACCTGGCGCGCCGGCGGCCCCAGCGGGTACGCGCAGGGCACTCGCTGGGGAGTACCGCCCGAATGACAGCTGAGGCGACCGGTCACGACATCGGGATGCCGTGCGCCTCCGCCACCGGGGCCGACACCAGCGCGCCGCCGAGCGTGGTCAACCCGCTGCCGAGCGCCGGGTCGGCGGCGGCCGCGCCCGCCACCCCGTGCTCAGCGACCTTCAGCAGGTACGGCAGGGTCGCGCCGGTCAGCGCCAGCGTCGAGGTACGGGCCACGGCGCCGGGGATGTTGGCGACGCAGTAGTGCACCACGCCCTGCTCGACGTACGTGGGGTCGGAGTGGGTGGTGGGGCGGCTGGTCTCGAAGCTGCCGCCCTGGTCGATCGCGATGTCGGCGATCACGCTGCCCGGCCGCATGGCGGCGATCATCTCGCGGCTGACCAGCTTGGGCGCCTTGGCACCGGCGACCAGCACCGCGCCGATCACCACGTCGGACTCGGCGACGTAGCTGGCGAGCCGGGCCCGGTTCGGGGTCACCAGATCGAGCCGGCCCCCGAAGATGTCCGACAGGTACGCCAGCCGGGCCGGGTTGGTGTCGAGCACCCGTACGATCGCGCGCATCCCGAGGGCGATCTTCGCCGCCTCGGTGCCGGCGACCCCGCCGCCGATGATGGTGACCTTCGCCGCGGGCGTACCCGGCACCCCGCCGAGCAGGATCCCGGCGCCACCGGCAGGGCTCTCCAGGTGGTGCGCCGCCGCCTGCACCGCCAGCCGGCCGGCCACCTCGCTCATCGGGGTGAGCAACGGCAGCTTGCCGTCTGAGGTCTGCACGGTCTCGTACGCGATCGAGTCGACCCGCCGCTCCATCAGGAACTCGGTGAGCGGCCGGTCCGCGGCCAGGTGCAGGTAGGTGAACAGCTGCTGACCCGGGCGGAACCGGTGGTACTCCTCCCGGATCGGCTCCTTGACCTTGACGATCAGGTCCGCGGCCGCGTACACATCGTCGGCGGCGCCGAGCACCTCGGCGCCGGCGGCCGCGTACTCCTGGTCCGGGAAGCCCGAACCGGCGCCCGCGCCGGCCTGCACCACGACACGGTGACCGTGGTACGCCAGCTCGGCCGCACCGTCCGGCTGCAACGCGACCCGGCCTTCGTTGTCCTTGATCTCCTTCGGTACGCCGACCACCGACGCGCCCATGGGTTTCACCTCACCACGACGAAGTAACTGTTCGAAGGACGAGTGTGAATACAGTGCGGAATGATCGCCAGTACTCCGCATATAATTCTTTGTAGAGTGTGGCAACCGACTGAAGTTCCGCCGGACCGGAGTGCATCGTGACACAGGGAAACAATCTTCGACGTACCTCTCCCCCGCTGGAGCCGGACGAGATCGACCGCAACCTGCTGCGGCAACTGGCCTGGGACGGACGCAAGCCGAACAACGCGCTGGCCGTCGACGCTGGCATCGCCCCGTCCACCTGCCTGACCCGGGTGCGCGCGCTCCGCGAGCACGGCCTGATCCGCGGTTTCCACGCCGAGATCGACCTGGCCGCACTCGGCGCTCCACTGCAGGGAATGATCGCGGTACGACTCACCTCCCACAACCGGGAGGCGATCGAGCGGTTCCGTACCGCGGTCGCCGACGCGCCCGGGGTGCAGGCGATCTTCTACGTCACCGGCCAGATGGACTTCCTGGTCCACGTCGCCTGCGCCGACTCCGACGCGCTCCGGGAGTTCCTGCTGGACCACATCACCAGCCAGCCCGACGTCGCCGACGCGCAGACCAGCCTGGTCTTCGAGCACACCACCGGCTCCCGCCTCCCCGGATAGCGCCTACCGTCGATCTATACGGACGAGCGGATATGACGTAGCATCCTTCAATCCGCTTATCCGAATACGTTGCGACCCAGGGGCGCACAGCCCCCGGCGCGGAGAGAGCAAGGGAACCGACCATGCCCGACGCACCGCACACAGTTGGATCGTTCGCCGAGGTCCCTGACGGGAAACTCTGGGTCGAAGAAGCAGGGCAGGGCCCCACCGTCGTGCTCGTCCACTTCGGCATCGCAGACCGCCGAATGTGGGACGAGCAACTGGTCGCGCTGGCCGACGACCACCATCTGGTGCGCTACGACCAGCGCGGTTACGGACGCTCCCCGGCGCCCACCCAGCCGTTCTCCTACGTCGCAGACCTGGATGCCGTGCTCGATCATGTCCGGGCCGAGCGCGCAGTGCTGGTCGGAGGCTCGGTCGGGGGTGCCACGATCATCGACTACGCCCTCGAACATCCCGAGCGGGTCGGTGGGCTGGTGCCGGTCGCCGCCGGGCTCTCCGGCTACCCGTGGCAGCCCACCCCGGCGGTGCGTGCGTTCGAGGACGCCGTCGCCTCGGACGACCCGGCACGGACGGTCGAGGCCGCGTACGCCGCGTGGGCGCCGCTGCCCGCCGACCCGGACACCGACCGGCGGATGCGCGAACTGCTCGTCGACAACCTCCCGGGGTTGCGCACCCTCGGCCGGTTCTGGACCGACCAGCGCCCGGCGTACGGGCGGCTGCACCAGATCAACGCGCCCACCCTGGTTGTCGTGGGCGAGGACGACCAGCCCGATTTCCGCCACATCGCCGATCATCTGGCCGAGCAGATCCCAGACGCACAGCTGGTCGTCCTCCGGGGCGTCGACCACAACGTCCCGCTCCGCGCCGGCACGGAGCTGAACCGGCTGCTCGCCCGGTTCCTCACCCGCCTGGGCGTCTCGGCGCCCGCCCGCACGGCAGCCGACAGCGCCACCGTGAACGCCCTCCGTGAGGTTTGGAGCAGGCGGAGCTACTCCACGACCGAGTTCAGCAGAGCCGCGATCCGCATGCTGGCCAACGGCCGGCCGGTGACCCCACACGCCCTCGCGGAGGCCACCGGCCGCTACGTCGAGGAGGTTCAGGCTGACATCGAGGAAGCCCGGCAGAGCGGCGTCGAAGTCGACGACGGCAACGTGGTCGGCGCGGCGCTCACCCTCCGCCCTACCCCACACCGGTTCCGGGTGTACGGCCACGACCTGTACACGTGGTGCGGCTTCGACGCGCTGTTCCTGCCACTGATCCTGGGCGAGCGAGCTGAGGTGGCGTCGACCTGCGCCGTAACCGGTACCGCCATCCAGCTCACCGTGCAGCCTGACGGGGCCGTGTCCCACGTGACCCCGTCGGGCACAGTCGTCGCCATCGTGGACGACGACGTGCTGTCGTGCTGCCCCACCACCGGGCCGGAGTCCGACATCTGCACCCAGATGCCCTTCTTCGCCTCCCGCGAGGCCGGTGAACGCTGGGCCGGTGACCATCCCGGCGCGCGCATCCTGGACCTCGACGACGCACGTACGGTCGCTCGCTCCTACGTGGATGGACAGCCCACCGGCCAACCCGGGTAGCCGGCTACGACTCCGACCTGCTCAGCCGCCGTTCGAACGCGACCGCCAGCCGGGTCGCGGTCGCCGGCATCAGGCGCGTCAACCGGTCGACCAGTACGGCGTCGGAGCCCACCCGGATCCGTACCCGTCCCCGCTCGACCCCGTCGACGATGATCCGGGCGGCTCGCCGGGGATCCATCCGCAGCAGCTTCTCCCGGTAGGTACGGCTGCGGGCCTCGTGCTCCGCGGTGACCTGGTGTCCGGCCTCTCGAGCGAACACCAGCGCGTTGTCGGAGATGCTGGTGGCGATGCCGCCCGGGTGTACGACGCTGACCCGTACCGGGTGCCGGTCGAGCAGCATCTCTGCACGCAGCGACTCGGTGAAGCCACGTACGGCGAACTTCGAGGTGCAGTAGTGCGACATGCCGGGCTGGGCGAGGTAGCCGTTGAGGCTGGAGATGTTGACCACGTGGCCGTCGCCCGAGGCGATCAGGTGCGGCAGGAAGGCCTGGGTGCCGTGGATGACGCCGTACAGGTTGACGCCGAACACCCGCTGGTAGTCGGCCCAGTCGCTCTCGGCGACCGGCGCGGAGAACGCGATGCCGGCGTTGTTGTAGACCTGGTGCACCTCGCCGAAGTGGCCGGCGACCTGTGCGGCGTACTCTCCGACCGCGGTGCGGTCGGACATGTCGACCACGGCGGTGTGCATCCCGCCGTCGCACGACGCGGCGGTCTCTTTCAGCCCCGCCTCGTCCACGTCGCAGCCGGAGATCCGGGCACCGCGGGCGGTCAGCTCCAGAGCCAGGGCGCGCCCGATGCCGGAGCTGGCGCCGGTGACGACGGCGACCTTGCCGCGGACCGTACGGGCCCTCACGCTGACACCTCCGCGGCGGCGCCGGCCCGGGAGCGTACGCCGGAGAAGTGCAGGCTGTCGTCGGCGACCGGGCCGTTGCGCAGCAGCCTGCGGTCCTCGTGGTAGCTCATCGACATCAGCCAGGGCGCCGCCGGTCCCTGTTTCGGCAGGTCAGGCAGGGAGCGCTGGACGTACCCGGCGGCGAAGTCGAGCAGCGGCCGGGTCGGCATGTCGGGGTCGGCGACCGCCCACGCGGTGTCGTAGCCGTGCTCGTCCATGTGGCCCAGCAGCTTGCAGAAGTACTCGCAGAGGAGCCCGATCTTCAGCGTCCACGACGAGTTGGTGTAGCCGATCGCGATCGCGAAGTTCGGTACGCCGCTGAGCATCATGCCGCGGTGCACCACCGTCTCCGACGGCACCACCGGCTGACCGTCCACAGTGAGCCGGATGCCACCGAAGACCTGCAGGTTGAGCCCGGTGGCGGTGACAATGATGTCGGCGTCGAGGTGCCGGCCGCTCGCCAACTGGACGCCGGTCTCGGTGAAGGTGGTGATCCGGTCGGTGACCACCGAGGCGTCACCGGCGCGGATGGCTTTGAACAGGTCGCCGTCGGGCACCACGCACAGCCGTTGGTCCCACGGCGCGTACGGCGGGTTGAAGTGCTCGTCGACCGGATAGCCCTTCGGCAGCTGCGCCGCGTTGACGGCACGGATGATCTTCCGGGCGGCGGCCGGGAAGCGCCGGCAGAACAGCCAGACGGCGCGCTGCTGGGCGATGTTCTTGCGCCGCGTCAGGGCGTACCCGCGCTCCTCGCCGAGCACCCGGCGGAACAGGTTCGCCAGCGCATCCTCCTTGGGGATCGGAAGCACGTACGAGGGGGTGCGCTGCAGCATGGTGACGTGCCCGGCATGCTCGGCCATCGCCGGGATCAGCGTGCCGGCGGTAGCGCCGCTGCCGATCACGACGACCTTCTTCCCCGCGTAGTCGAGCTGCTCCGGCCAGTGCTGCGGGTGCACGATCTCGCCCCGGAACCGGTCGCGGCCCTCGAAGTGCGGCGTGAACCCTTCGTCGTACCGGTAGTAGCCGCTGCCGCAGAAGATCCAGGTGGCGGCGATCCGGAGCCGTTCGCCGGTGTCGGTCCGCTCGACGTCGACCAGCCAGCGCGCCTGGTCGGTGGACCACGCGGCGGAGTGCACCTTGTGGTGGTAGCGGATGTGCGGGTCGATGCCGTTCTCGGTGGCGGTACGGCGCAGGTAGTGCAGGATGCGCGGCGCCGAGGCGATCGACTCCCTGTCCCGCCAGGGCTCGAACTCGTACCCGAAGGTGTGCAGGTCGGAGTCCGAGCGAATTCCCGGGTAGCGGAACAGGTCCCAGGTGCCGCCGGAGGCGCCCCGGGCCTCGACGATGGCGAATGACTTCCCAGGGTGCTCGGTACGCAGGTAGCGGGCCGCGCCGATGCCGGAGATCCCGGCGCCGACGATCAGGACGTCGACCTCGTCGAGTGGGTTCGTCATCGCTGCTCCTGCGGGCGTACGGAAAACGGCGTACACAGAAATGGGTCTTTCCCACCATGGCGGGCGCGGTACCGCTTGCGCCAGCACGAAGTGCACCGACATCATCATGTGGTGGTGCAGAGTGTGCGCGAGTCCTGGCCCCGACTGTCGCCCCGGGTGGCCGAGCTGTTCCGCCAGGGCGCCACCGTCGTGCTCGATCCGCGCGCGGAGTGGCTCGACGAGCTGCACGCCGCGTCGCTGAGCGGGCCCCGGATGCGGGCCATCGCCGAAGACCCCGTGCTCGCCGAGGGCGTGCGGCGTACCAACCTCGCCAACCTGCTGCACTGGGCGGCGGCGAACGTGCAGCGGCCCGGTCAGCGGGTGCCGCCGGCGCTCGGCCAGGAGGCGCTCGGCATGGCCCGTGACCTGGTACGCCGCGGCCTGGACACCGACGCGTTGGACTCCTACCGCACCGCCCAGAGCGTCGCGTGGCGCCGTTGGATGGAGATCTGCTTCGGGCTCACCTCCGACCCGGCCGAGCTGCGGGAGCTGCTCGACGTGTCGTCGCTGTCGATCTCGACGTACCTCGACGACACGATCGCGGCGGTCACCGAGCGGATGAACGACGAGTGGCACGACCTGCGCAGCGGCACCCACGCCGAGCGCCGTACCACCGTCACGCTGCTGCTGGAAGGTGCCCCCGTCGATCGGGCGCGGGCGGAGGCGCAGCTGGGATACCGGTTCGCCGGCCATCACACCGCCGTCATCGTCTGGACCCGACCGGACGCCGGAGTCCAGGAACTGGAGTCCGCCGCCGAGGCGGTGATGAGATCCGCCGGCGCCACCAGCCGGCTCACCGTGATCGCCAACGCCATGACGCTGTGGCTGTGGCTGCCGGTGAAGGCGCCGACCGCGGCCCCCCTCGCGGCCGCCGTCGCCGGGCACCCCCGGGTGTACATGGCCGCCGGCCGCCCCGGCACCGACCTCGACGGCTTCCGGCGCAGCCACCTGGACGCCGCGGTCACCCAACAGCTGCTCGCCAACCCCGGCTCCCGGCGCCAGGTCGCCTCGTACGCCGACGTTCAGCTCGCGGCGCTGATGAACCAGGACGCCGCGCGCGCCGACGAGTTCGTGGCCGACACTCTGGGAGCCTTCGCCGACTCCGAGCCCGAGCTGCACCACGTGGTGCTGACGTACCTGCGGGAACAGTGCAACGCCTCCCGCGCCGCCGAACGCCTCTACACCCACCGCAACACCGTGCTGCGCCGGCTGGCGCGTGCCGACGAGCTGCTGCCCCGGCCGCTGGCCGAGAACCTGGTCCAGGTCGCGGCCGCGCTCGACCTGCTCGCCTGGCGCACACCCAGGGCCGACGGCGCGCTCTGACGCGACGGCCGCCGAAACCGGTTACGAACAGGTGCCGAGCTGTGGTGAGCGGCTGGACCCCGTGATGACCCAGGAGGCGAAGGATTCGCTGGTCCAGCCCGCGCCAGAACGCGGCGGCGCGTCGCCGAGCGGCTGGCCGCCGTACAGTACCGAGCCCTGGCAGTCCTGGTACGCCAGCCAGGTCACCGCACCCTGCTGGCCGGTGCCGGGCCGGCCGTAGTCGCAGACGCCCGACGGGAACGCGCTGGTCAGGGCCTTCCAGTCGGCGTCGGTGAAGACCGCCGGGTAATGGTCCGCGCGGCGTAGTGGCTTCAGCGTGCACGCGGTGACGTCGTTGGTCACCGGGCCGCCGGCGACGGTACGCGGGGTGCCGTACCTGGTCTGCACCGGCGCCAGATCGCAGACCGCGCCGACTCCGGGCAGGGTGACCAGCTCCAGGCCCGGCAGGTCGGAGCACCGGTCGCTCAGGTCGGAGGGACGGTCGTCGACGATCTTCGCGGCGAGCGGCTTGTCCGAGTGGTCGGCCTCCACCAGGGACAGCCAGCGATCCACCTGGCCGAGGGCTTCCACGGCGTACCCGGGGTTGCCGATCAACGGGGTGTGCCCGAACCACATCACGTGGTTGCGGGCGTGGCCCTGTTCGCGTTCCAGCCGGGCGCGGGTCCAGAACGCGTGACTGTAGTCGTGGGCCAGCCCGGGGTCGGGGCCGCCGTGGTTGATGATCGCGACGGTGGACAGCTGGTTCGCCATGTTGATCGCGCCGCTGCGGTAGGCCCGCGCGATCGCGCCGAAATCTCCGGTGGTACGGGCCGCGACCGGGTTGATGTCGACGTCCAGGCCACCGATCTTGGCGTTGAGGTCAGCGAACTGGGCCGGTGTGATCAGCCCCTGGCGCAGCGCGTCGAGGCCGTACTGGACGCCGGCGTTGCCCAGTGGGAGTCCGGCGAAGCCGTACCCGGCGGCCCGCTCCATCGGCGACCACACGGACTCGGGTCGGCGCCCGAGCACGTTCACCATGGCGTCGAGGAACGAGCAGCGTACCCCCGAGGGATTGTTCTGCGGGTGGTAGACCGCAGCGGCCGGCACACCCGCGCAACCATCGGCGGACGCGTCCGGCCGGGTGGCGCCCTTGAACAGCCCCTCGTCGGCGACCACCGCATTGAGATGGCTGAGGTGGCCCTCGACCGCGGCGACCTGGGTCGGTGTCCAGAGGACTCCCAGCCCCCACTTCGACGGGTTCTCGAAGTAGAGCCGCATCAGGTGATAGTCGGTGAACTGTGCTCCCGCGGTCAGCGTGTCCGGGTACGAGCAGGTGGTGATCAGCCCCTGGTAGACGCCGGGGTACGCGTTGGCGACCTGCTGCTGTACCAGCGCCCCGCCGGAGCAGCCGGTACCGATGGTGTAGCGGATCGGGCCGTACTGCTCGACCAGCCGCTCCTTCGCCATGATCAGCGACTCGGCCTGCAGCGCGGGGTTGCAGTTGTGGCCGTTGTTGTCCAGCGCCGTGGACATCACCGCGAAGCCGCGGCCGAGCGCCACCACGTAGCTCTGCTCGTATCCCGGTACGGCGTCGACGGTGCCGGAGTAGTCGGCCAGCGGCGCGGTGCCCGTCTGGTAGTCAGCGCCACAGCCGCCACCGTGGGTGACGAGCACCTTGTGGTTCCACTGCGGCTGCGGCGCCCACGGCCGCCACGACCGACCCGGCTGGAACAGGGTGAGGATCGTGTACTGATCCCGGTCGGCGTAGCCGGTCTCCTGCCGTACCACGAACGGCACGCTCACGCCGCCGTCGGTGGTGGTGGTCGCCACGTCCGAAGGCGGGCTGTCCGGGTCGTACGGCTGCAGCCCCGGCTTGAGCGGGTCGGTCGACTTGTAGCGCAAGGTGTACGACGGGGGCTGGTTGCACAGCGCGTCGACCGCACCCGGCTGGCACTTCCACGGCTGCACCTGTGGGCCGGAGAACACCGGGCCGCCGTTGCGGTGGTTGGTCAGGGTGACCTGGTCGGAGTGCCCGCCCGCGGTGGCGCGCAGTGTGACCCGGCCCAGCGGCAGCCCGGTGACCAGGCCCTCGTACCGGCCGTTCTCCCGTACGGCGAAGGCGCCGGTGACGTCCCGCGACCCTGCGCTGACCCGGACCTTCGAAGGCCGTACGCCGTCCGGCAGCGCGATAGCCACCAGCACGTCCCCGGCGGAGACCAGGTCGGCGCGGTTGGACAGCACACTGATCCGCAACCCGTCGGTGAGGGCCTGCACCGGGGCGATGTACGCGAGCCCGGTCACCAGCAGCGCGGCTATCAGGGCGGCGTAGAGGCGCGGCTTCAGCTCGGGCATGTCTGGCTCCCGTCGTACGGAGGAGTGCTCGCCGTGCCTCGTCGCGCGGGATCGCTATCGGATAGGAACTCCCATCCGATGGGTGATCGTGGCGGCAGAACGGCCGGCGGTCAAGACAACGAGGAGACACTGTGCCCAAGGGAGTGACGAAAACGGCGCCCCCGGACCCGGGCCGAGCTGCTCGACGCCGCCTCGACACCCTCGGCCACGAGTGCGGCCCCGGGCTGACTGGGCCGCACTCATCGGCGTTGATCATGAAGCCGGCGGCAGGTCCCACTCGCCGTCGGAGAGGCGCAGGATCGCCAGCGACGCGGCGGCGAAGCCGACCAGGTTGAGGCCCCAGGCGGCGAGGTCGAGCGCCGGGCTCACCAGGATCACCGCCGCCACGAAGTGCAGCGGCTGGGACACCATGGTCGCCACCGCCGCCCAGCGGGGCACGGTCGCCGACCGCCACATCGCCACCCCGAGCAACACCGTCCCCACGACGTGGCCGAGCACGAACAGCCCGGCGGCGACGTCCACGGTCGGGTGCCCGGTCTCCGCCATCCGCGTCAGCGTCGCCGGGTCGACACCCGCGGCGGCGCCGGTCCAGAGCAGCTCGTCGGCGCTGAGCATCACGGCGAGCGCCACGTACCCGGGCACCAGCAGCAGCAACGCCACGGCGGTGAGCACCGGCGCCCGTCGGCGGGTCAACCGCCCGACCCAGAGCACGCCGGGCACCAGAGCCAGCACCGCGGCGAGTCCCAGCCAGAGCACCAGCGACTCGACCTCCGGGTGCGCGACCACGCTGCGGGTCATCGCCGCGGGATCGTCCACCGCGGTGTACGGCAGCACGAATCGCAGCACCGCGACAGCGGCCGGACCGATCGGCAACACCAGTGCCGCCAGCCAGCGCGCGGCACGCCGGGTGTCACCCCGGACCGCGACCGGGGACGCCACCCCGGCGGTCATGACGCACCCACCGGAACACGCCGCATCCCGGCCAGCACCAGGACCACACCGACGACGGTCAGCGCCACCACGGCACCGGCCGCGCTGACGGCGACCCCCGGGACGCCAGGGGTGAAGAAGGCCGGTACGGCGGTGATCGCGGAGAGCAGTCGCAGCGCGATCAGCGCCACGGCCGCACGCCGCGCGCCGCGCCACGCGGAGATCGCCAGCGCCAGGCTCGCCAGCCCGAGGACCGCCGCGACCAGCGCGATCGCCATCGGCGGGTGCTCGCCGTCGGTCGCCAGCGGAGTGAGCAGATCGAATACCGAGAGCACGCCGAGCACAATGAGCCCGGCGCGGAATGTACGGGACATGACCGCCTCCTGCAGTCGAGGAACTGATGCGCTCCACGCTGCCGGCGGAGTCGCCCGGTGCCATGAGACGGCCTTCCCGCCGCCGCGGGAGATCGCCCGGCACCGACGGGAATCCGTTCCCGGGACACCGGGAGACCGCGAGCGCACACTTGTGCCATGACGCGCTCCCGGAGCCGCTGGCTGGCCGCTGCCCTCGGCGGCGTCGCGCTGGCCGAGGTGGCGGCCGCGGCGACGATCGCCGTCGCGCTCGGCTGGAGCTGGGTCGACGCCCTGGAGGCCTTCGTCACCAGCAACTCGCTGATGGGTGTGGCGTTCGGGGGGTGCGGCGCGATCATCGCCTGGCACCGGCCGCGCAACCCGATCGGCTGGCTGTTCGCGGCCGACGGCCTGGCGCACGCCACGTCCGCGCTGCTGGCGCCGGCGGCGTACGGGCTGCTGGCGGCCGAGGCGCCGACCTGGACGGTGCGACTCGCCGTGACCGGATTCCTGTGGTCGTGGCCGTGGGCGATCGGGCTGTTCCTGCCGCTGGCGTTACTGCTGTTCCCGGACGGCCGGCTGCCGTCGCGGCGGTGGCGACCGGTGCTGATCGGCGTGATCGTCACCGCCCCGTTGTTCGCCGTGGAGGCCGCCGCCGAGCCGGCGCCGATCGCGCCCGGCCTGCAGGCCAACTACCTGAGCTTCGAGGGGTATGCGGCGCTTGGTCCACTATGGACGTTTAGTGAGCTGCGCACCTTCGGCGCGCTGCTGGTGGGGATCCTGGCACTCGTGGTGCGGTACCGGCGGGCGGCCGAGGCGCAGCGCCGGCAACTGCTGTGGCTGCTGCTGGCGGCGATCACGGCGGTGGCGTTCACCCTGCCGTGGGGCTTCATCGCCGGCACCCCGATCGTGGTGCTGTTCGCGATCCCGCTGATCCCGGTGGCGGTGACCGTGGCGATCGTGCGACACCAACTGCTCGACATCCGGCTCGTGGTCTCCCGGGCCGCGGCCTGGGTGCTGCTCTCTCTCGCGGCGGTGGCGGCGTACGCGGGGCTGGTGGCGCTGTTGGACCGGTTCGTCTCGGCGCAGCTCGGCCGCTCGGCGGTGGCGACCGTCGTCGTGGCGCTGCTGGTGGCGCCGCTGCTGCCCCGGCTGCAACGCCTGGTCGGCCGCGCCATGTACGGCGACCGCGACGACCCGGCACGGGTGGCCTCCCGGGTGGGCGAGCAGTTGGCGGCGGGCGCCGAACCGGGATGGGACGGGGTGGCCCGCGCGATACGGGACGCGCTCCGGCTGCGGCATGTGACGGTTTCCGGCCCGGTGGGCGTGCTCGCTGCCCACGGGCCCCGCGCAGGTCCGACCCAGACGATCGCGCTGGCGTACCGAGGGGAGCCGGTCGGCGAGCTGGGGGTCGGGCTGCGCCCCGGGGAGCGCGCGCTCTCGGCCGCTGACCACGCCGCGCTGCACCTGGTCGCCGCGCCGCTCGCGGTGGCGCTGCACGCGACCCGGCTGTCCGAGCAGCTGCAGGCCTCCCGGGAGCGGATCATCTCGGCCCGGGAGGAGGAGCGGCGCCGGTTGCGGCGGGATCTGCACGACGGGCTCGGTCCCACACTCACCGGAGTCGCGCTGGCCGCGGACGCCGCCGGGAACCTGCTGGACAGCCAGCCGGACCGGTCCCGGGAGCTGCTCGCGACGCTGCGCGCCGAGGTACGGCACGCCATCGGCGACATCCGGCGGCTGGTGGAGAACCTGCGCCCGCCCGCGCTGGACGAACTGGGCCTGGTGGCCGCGCTGCGGCAACGGGTCGACCAGGCCACGTGGCGGGCCGACGGCGCCGCGGTACGGGTGCGCCTGGAGACTCCCGACGAGCTGCCGGCGCTGCCTGCGGCGATCGAGGTGGCGGCGTACCGGATCGCGAACGAGGCGCTCACCAACGTGCTGCGCCATTCCCGCGCGTCGGTCGCGGTGCTTCGGCTGCGCTGCGGCGACACTCTCGCCATGGAGATCGCCGACAACGGTGCACCCAACGGCGCCTGGCGGCCGGGCGTCGGGCTGCAGGCGATGCGGGAGCGGGCCGAGGAGCTGGGCGGCCAGTTCAACGCCGGCCCGTCGCCGGACGGCGGCCTGGTAAGCGTCTCGTTCCCCCTGATGGCGCCATGAGTGCCATCCGGGTCGTGGTGGCCGATGATCACCCGATCGTCCGGGAAGGGCTCGCGGCGCTGCTCGGATCGCTGGACGGCTTCGAGGTGGTGGGCGTCGCCGCCACCGGCAGGGAGGCGATCCGGGAGGTCGTGACGGCCCGGCCCGACGTGGCGGTGCTCGATCTGCAGATGCCCGATGTGGACGGCTTCTCCGCTACCCGCGAGATCGTCCGCGCGGCGCCGCGGACCGCGGTGCTGGTGCTGACCATGTACGAGGACGACGACTCGCTGTTCACCGCGATGCGCGCCGGCGCACGGGGCTACCTGGTGAAGGGCGCGGAGCAGGACGAGATCGCCCGCGCGATCCGCGCTGTGGCGGCCGGCGAGGCGATCTTCGGCCCGGGCGTCGCGCAGCGTGTGCTGGGGTTCTTCGCCGCTCCGGCGCCGACCAGCGCCGAGCCGTTCCCGGAGCTGACCGCCCGGGAGCGGGAGATCCTCGACCTGCTCGCCGCCGGCCTGTCCAACGCCGCGATCGCGGCAAGGCTCGCCGTAGCACCGAAGACCGTCGCCAACAACGTCTCCGCCATCTTCACCAAGCTGCAGGTCGCCGACCGGGCGCAGGCGATCGTCCGCGCCCGCGACGCCGGCCTCGGCCGCCCATGAACCCCGGAACTGACACGGATCTGCGCCGCGCGTGTCAGCGGATCCTGGCGCGGGACATCCAGCGGATCGACTCGGCGGTCATCCGGACGTATTTGTCGCGGCCGTCCGGCGGCGGGTCGACGACACCGAGCCGCAGCCGTACCACGGTCTGGGGTTCGGTGTACTTGAGCAGTCCTTCGGTGCCGTGCCGGCGACCCAGCCCGGAGCTGCCCATGCCACCCATCGGGGCGTCCATGGTGCCGTACGCGGTGCCGAACGCATCGTTGATGTTGACCGCGCCGGCGCGGATCGCGGCGGCGACCCGCCGGCCTCGCGACCCGCTGCGGGTGAAGACGCTGGCGCTCAGGCCGTACTCGGTGTCGTTGGCGCGGGCGATCGCCTCCGCTTCGTCGGCGACCGGCGTCACCGACACCACCGGTCCGAACGTCTCCTCACCGCAGCAGACCATCTCGCGGGTCACCCCGGTGAGTACGGTCGGCTGGTAGAAGTACGGCCCCAGCTCCGGCAGGGGTCGGCCACCGGTCTCGACGGTGGCACCACCGGCGACCGCGTCGGCGACGTGACCGCTGACCCGCTCCAGCTGGTTCGCGGAGATCAACGAGCCGACGTCGACACCGAGGTCGCTGTAGCTGGCGCCCAGCCGCAACGACTCGACCGCGGCGACGTACTTCGCGAGGAAGTCGGCGTACCGCGGCTGCTGGACGTAGATCCGCTCCACCCCGGCGCACGCCTGCCCGGCGTTGAGGAAGACCCCCTGCAGCGCCGAGCAGACCGCCCGGTCGAGGTCGGCGTCGTCGAGCACCAGCATCGGGTTCTTGCCGCCCAGCTCCAGCGAGCAGCCGACCAGCCGGGCTCCGGAGCGCTGCGCCACGTCCCGGCCGGTACGGCTGGAGCCGGTGAACCCGACGTAGTCCACCTGCTCCACCAGCGCCGGCCCGACCACCGGCCCGTCACCCAGCACCACCTGGAACACCTCTGCGGGTACGCCGGCGCGGTGGGCGAGCGCGACGCCGTACAGCGGACTGAACGGGGTCTGCCAGTCCGGCTTGAGCACCACGGCGTTGCCGGCGAGCAGTGCGGCCAGCGCGTCGTTGAGGGCGAGCGCGAACGGGAAGTTCCACGGCGAGATGATCCCCACCACGCCCTTCGGCACCTGCCGCTCCAGCGCGCTCGCCACCAGCGGAAACATCCCGGTCCGCCGACGCGGTCTGAGCAGCTTGGCCGCCTTGCGGGCGTAGTAGCTGCCGACCAGCAGCGGGTCCAGTTGCTCCTGGAAGGCGTGCAGCCGCGCCTTGCCGGTCTCGGCCTGCACCAGGTCGGCAATCAGCTCCCGCTCGTCCTGCAGCAACTCCAGCAGCCGCCGGACGATCCGGACCCGTTCCCGTACCGGCCTCGCGGCCCAGGCCGGCTGCGCTTCCCGAGCCGTCGCCACTGCCCCCTCCACGTCGTCCACCGTGGACAGTGGTACGTCAGCGAGCGGCTCGCCGGTGAAGACGTGGACCACGGTGTGGTGTGCGCCGCCGGAGCCGACCACCAGGCCACCGAGCCGGCGTACCAGCTCAGGGGTGAACGTGGCCGGAGGCGCCACCGTCGGATGCGCGGTGGTGGTCACGAGACCGCCTCCTCGGCGTCGATGGCCGGAGCGCTGGCCGCCGCCCGAGCCTCGTACGCCCGCCGCTCCTGCGCCTTCGAGGCCTCCAGGACCATCTGGTCGGCGCCGACCAGGCTGATCAGCCGGTCCCCGATCCGCTGACCGAACGGCCGCATCAACCGCTCCATCCACCCGTTGATCCGCGGTACGTGGATCTCGAACCGCCCGGCCCGCACCCCGGCCACGATCCCGTTCGCCACGTCCTCGGGCCGCAGCAGCTTCACCAGTCCACGCTCCGGCATCCCGGTGGTCAGCTCGGTGCGCACCATGCCGGGCAGCACCACCGAGATCCCGACGCCGGTGCCCTTCAGCTCGTGGCGTACCGCGTCGGAGAAGCCGAGCACACCGAACTTGGTGCCGCAGTATGTCGCCACCCCCGGCACCCCGGTCTTGCCGAGCGCCGAGGCGACGTTGACGATGTGGCCGCTGCCCCGCGGCTTCATCCGTTTCATGGCCTCCCGGGTGCCGTGGATGACCGCGTGCAGGTTGATCGCGAGCTGCCGGGACGTGGTCTGCGGAGTTTCCTCCTCCAGCGGCGCCACCGGCATGATCCCGGCGTTGTTGACCAGCACGTCGATCGGCCCGACCTGCCGTTCCACCGCATCGAGGAACCGGTCGAACGCCGCGTGGTCGGTCACGTCGAGCGGCAGGCCGAGCACGTCGCCGCCGATCTCCGCCGCGGTCCGCTGCGCCAGCTCCGGGTCCAGGTCGCCGATCGCCACCCGGGCGCCCCGGGCATGCATCGCGGTGGCGGTCGCGGCGCCGATGCCGCGCGCCCCGCCGGTGATCGCGACCACCTTGCCGCGAAGGTCCGTGCCGGCCATCACTCCACCTCCACGCTGAAGAGCTTTTCCAGGTGTACGAAGGTCTCACGGGCATCGTCCAGCAGTTCGGCCATCGCGGCGGCGACCGGGCGTACCTGGTTCATCCGGCCGACGATCTGGCCCACCGGCATCGACAGCACCGCCGGGTCGTCGGCGGAGTTGAGCCGCTGGTGCGCCTCGCTGACCAGCAGGTTCTGCAACGGCATCGGCAACGGCCGGGGCGCAGAGGGGTCGGCCCAGGCCTCGGTCCACTTCGTCTTGAGCAGCCGCGCCGGCTTCCCGGTGTAGATCCGGGTCCGTACGGTGTCCGCCGACGACGCGGCGAGCAGCGCCCGGTGCAGCGCCGGCTGGCCGGTGGTGAGCTGGTACTCCTCGGTGGTCAGCCAGTACGACCCCATCCAGGCCCCGGCGGCCCCCAGCGCCAGCCCGGCGGCGATCTGCCGACCCGAGCCGATGCCGCCCGCCGCGAGCACGAGTGCCTCCTCGCCGACCGCGTCCACGATCTCCGGCACCAGCACCATGGTGGCGATCTCGCCGGTGTGGCCGCCGGCCTCGTGACCCTGGGCGACCACGATGTCGACCCCGTCGGCGACCTGCCGGCGCGCGTGCTCGGCCTTCCCGGCCAGCGCCGCCACCGGTACGTCACGGGCGTGCGCCCGTTCGATGACGTCCGGCGGCGGCGAGCCGAGCGCGTTGGCGATCAGTGCGATCCGGTGCTCCAGCGCCACGTCGACGTGTGACCGGGCCACCGAGTGCAGCCACCCGAGCACCCCGTCGGCCTGCTCCGCGTCGTCCGGCAGCGGCGGCACGCCGAGCTTGCGCAGCGTGTCGTCGACGAACCGCTGGTGACCCTCCGGGATCAACGCCTTGAGGTCAGTGGGCACCCCTTCTTTCGGCACCGTCGCCGGCATCACCACGTCCACCCCGTACGGCTTGCCGTCGGTGTGGGCGTCCAGCCAGGTCAGCACCGCGTCCAGCTCGGCCGGGTCGTTGAACCGTACGCAGCCCAGCACCCCGAGCCCGCCGGCCCGGCTGATCGCCGCCGCCACGTGTTCGGACGGCGTGAAGCCGACGATCGGGTGCTCGATGCCGAGCCGGTCGCACAGCGGCGTACGCACCTCAGGCCTCCAGGGGTTCGTGCTGTTCGACGTACCGCTTCGCCCAGCGGTAGTCGGCCTTGCCGCTGGGGGAACGGCCGATCTCCTCGGTGACCCAGATCCGGCGCGGCGCCTTGTATCCGGCGAGCAACTCGTGGACGTGGGCGTCCAGGGCCGCCCGGTCCAGCCGAGCGCCCTCGCGGGGCTGCACCACCGCGCCGACCATCTGCCCCAACCGCTCGTCCGGTACGCCGATCACCAGCGTGTCGAACACATCCGGGTGCGCCTTCAGCGCGCCCTCGACCTCCTCCGGGAAGACCTTCTCCCCGCCGGTGTTGATGCAGGTGTTGCCGCGGCCGAGCAGCACGATCGAGCCGTCGTCCTCGACGGTCGCGAGGTCACCGGGGACCGTGTACCGCTCGCCGTCCACCTCGGCGAACAGCCGCGCCGTCCGCTCCGGGTCCTTGTAGTAGCCCAGCGGTACGTGCCCGCCGCGGGCCAGCCGGCCCACCTGGCCGGAGCCGGGCTCGACCGGCTTGTCGTACTCGTCGATCACGATGCTCATCGGACCGGCCTTGACCCGGGGCCCGGCGCGGGAGATCTCGCTGTCCTTGGTGATCACGCTGATCCCGGCGAACCCGGTCTCCGAGGAGCCGATCGCGTCGGTGATCACCGTGTTCGGCAGCGCCGCGAGATACTGCTCCCGCACGCTCGGCGAGAACAGCGCGGCGCTGCTGGAGATCGCGTACAGCTTCTCCGGCTGGTAGCCACCGGAGTGCAGCGCCTCGATCAACGGGCGGGCCATCGCGTCGCCGACGATGACCATGACGTTGACGCCGTGGCGGAGCACCGCGCGCCAGATCTCGTCCGGGTCGAACTGCGGCACCAGCACCACGGTGTCACCGGCGAACAGCGCGGCGAGCGCCCCCCACTGGGCGTTGCCGTGCATCATCGGGGCGGCGCAGAGGCGTACCAGCGGGCCGAACTCCTTGCCGCGCTGCGACTGCGCCCACTCGTCGGGCAGCGGCTCACCTGACATGAAGTCGATGCCGCCGCCGAGCACCCGCCAGACGTCCTCGTGCCGCCAGACCACGCCCTTCGGGTAACCGGTGGTGCCGCCGGTGTAGAGCAGGTAGTGGTCGTCGGGGCTGCGCTCGCCGAAGTCGCGCTCGCCGGGCTGGGCCGCGAGCGCCGCCTCGTACGCCTCCCCGATTTCCAGGGTGTACTTCAGGCTGGGTACGTCCGGCGCAACGGCGGCGATCCGTTCGGCGTACGCGGCCTCGTGGACGAGCGCCACCAGGTCCGCGTTGTCGAACAGGTATCGCAACTCGTTCTCGACGTACCGGTAGTTGACGTTGATGGCAGCCGCACGCAGCTTGTAGACCGCCAGCATGGTCTCGATGAACTCGATCGAGTTGTGTGCGTGGATGCCCACGTGCGATCCCGGCTCGACACCCTGTTGGGCCAGGTGGTGGGCGAGTCGGTTGGCGCGCTCCTCGAGCTGCGCGTACGTCACCTGGCGGTCGCCACAGGCCACCGCGATGCGCTCGCCGACCGCGTCGGCGGCGTGTTCGAAAAGGTCCGCGATATGGAGAACCATGCCTCAAACTAGAACGTGTTATCGTTCTGCGCAATCCCCGGTTTACCTGGAGGGACGATGACTGTGTTGGATGGCACTCGTTCTGCTCGTGCAGGTCATGCAGCGACCCCGCACTGCCTGGTGGAGCAGCGCGACCGCGTACTCGTGGTGACCCTGAACCGGCCGGAGGCACGCAACGCGCTGTCGGCGCCGATGATGGCCATCATGCGCGAGGCGTGGGACCGGGTCGACGCCGATCCCGGGATCCGGGTCTGCGTACTGACCGGAGCGGGCGGCGCATTCTGTGCCGGCGCCGACCTCAAGGCGATGACCGAGAGCCACCCGGGTGACTCGTTCTCGGGCGGCGGCTGGGACCTGTCGGTGATCGACGCGCTGCTCAAGGGCCGCCGGCTCCGCAAGCCGCTGATCGCCGCGGTGGAGGGCCCGGCGATCGCCGGCGGTACGGAGATCCTGCAGGCCACCGACATCCGGATCGCCGGCCAGAGCGCCCGGTTCGGTGTCGCCGAGGCGCGCTGGGGGCTGTTCCCGCTGGGGGGCTCGGCGGTACGGCTGCCGCGCCAGCTCCCGTACACCCTGGCGGCGGACCTGCTGCTCACCGGCCGCCACATCACCGCCGCCGAGGCGCTGCGGATCGGCCTGATCGGCTACGTCGTCCCCGACGGCACCGCGCTCGACAAGGCCCTGGAGATCGCCGAGGTGATCGCCGGCAACGGCCCGCTCGCCGTCCAGGCCATCCTCCGGACGATCCGCGAGACCGAAGGCATGCCCGAGAACGACGCCTTCAAGCTCGAAGCCCGGCTCGGGATGGACGTCTTCGCCAGCGACGACGCCAAGGAAGGCCCCCGCGCCTTCAAGGACAAGCGCCGGCCCGACTTCCAGGGCCGCTAGAAGACCTCCGGGCCGCTAGAAGCCTCCAGGGCCGCTACGAGTCGCCGCCCAGTTTGCGGTGGTCCCAGGTAGCGGTGTGGTCGGGGCGGAAGATGACACCGACGCGTTTCGGGGCCCGGGCCGCTACCGCGGCGGCGACCGCCTGCCGGGCCGCGTCGTCGAGCGGGCCGGCGTAGCGCAGCACGATGGTCTCGCCCATCCGGCGCACCGCATCCGGGTCGTCCACGATGGTCGCGGTGCCGCGCATCGAGACGCCGCGCAGCTCCCCGTAGCTCTCCCCCGCCTCGACCAGGCAGCTCAACCGCGGGTCGCGGCGCAGGTTGAGCACCTTCTGGGAGCGCCGGTACGTCCAGAAGACGATCTCGCCGTCGCGTACCGCGAACCACATCGGCACCAGGTGCGGGGCACCGTCACGGTCCAGGCTGGCCACCATCAGGGTCTTCCGTTCCGCGATGAAAGCCTCGACCTCGCCGGCCGACATCCTGGTCTGCTCGCGGCTAGACGACACGCTCCCGCCCCTCCGTGTACGCCTGGCGCAGCTTGCGCTTGTAGAGCTTGCCGTTCGGGTCCCGGGGCAGCTCGGGAAGGTAATCCACGCTGCGGGGCAGCTTGAACCTGGCGAGCCGGGTGGCGGCGTACCCGAGAAGCTCCTCGGTGAGGGCGGGACCGGCGGTGACGCCCGGCACGGGCTGCACCACCGCCTTGATCTCCTCGCCCCAGTCCTCGTGCGGTACGCCGAACACCGCCACGTCGGCCACCTTCGGGTGACACGCCAGCTCCGCCTCGATCTCGGCCGGGTAGATGTTCACGCCGCCGGAAATGATCATGTCGCTCTTGCGGTCGCAGAGGTAGAGGTAGCCGTCCTCGTCCAGGTAGCCGACGTCGCCGAGGGTGAACAGGTCGCCGCGACGGTTGTCGCGGGTCTTCTCGGCGTCCTTGTGGTACGCGAAGTCCGACGTGCCCATCCGCATGTAGACCAGGCCCGGCTCGCGGGGCGGCAACTCGGCACCGTCCTCGCCGAGGATCTTGATCACCGAGTTCGGCCAGGGCGGGCCGACCGAGCCGGGCTTGGCCAGCCACTGCTCGGCGGTGATCAGGGTGCCGCCGCCTTCCGTCGCCGCGTAGTACTCGATCACCACCGGGCCCCACCAGTCGAGCATCCGGCGTTTGACCCGCTCGGGGCACGGGGCGGCGCCGTGGATCATCGCCCGCAGCGAGTCCACCCGGTACTTCGCCCGCACTTCCTCCGGCAGGCCGAGCAGCCGGTGGAACTGAGTGGGGACCATGTGGCTGTGGGTCACCCGGTGGCGTTCGATCAGCCGCAGCGCCGCTTCCGGGTCGAAGTGGCTCATCAGCACGACGGTGTGTCCGAGTTGGAGCGAGATGCTGGCGAAGTTGAGCACCGCGGTGTGGTAGAGCGGCGAGCCACACAGGTGTACGTGGTCGTCGTACGGCCGCAGCCCGAACAGGCCGAAGAACCACAGCGCCATCTCCGGTACGTCGTCGGGATCCGCGCCGGACAGCGGGCGGCGTACCCCTTTCGGGCGGCCCGTGGTGCCGGAGGTGTAGAGCATCGGCGCTCCGGCGGTGCGGCGATCGGGCCTTCCCGTGGTGTCCGCGCCGAGCTCTGACAACGGCGCGAATCCCGGGATGTCGCCGACCGCGTAGCGATGCTGCGGTCCCGCCTCGACGGCTTCGCGGGCGACAGCGGCGAACCGTTCGTGGGCGACGAATGCCTTCGCCCCGCTGTCGCCGAGGATGTACGCCACCTCCGGCCCTACCAGGTGCCAGTTGACCGGCACGACGTACAGCCCGGTCTGCAGGGCGGCGAAGTAGACCGCGAGCAGCTCCGCACCGTTGGGCAGCAGCGTCGCCACGGTGTCGCCCGGTCGCAGCCCGAGCGCGGCCAGGCCACGGGCGTACCGGTCCGCGGTGGCGGCCAGCTCCCGGTAGCTGAGCCGCCGGCCGTCGGGGTCGATCAGCGCGGTGCGCTCCGGCCGCTCGGCGGCGATGTTCCACAGTCCCAGGGCGGCCACCGGTAGCCCTCCCTTCTCCTGACCTGGCTCTCAACCTAGAACGTGTTACAGGAATAACTCAAGCCTCCTTGCCCGGCGATTCGAGAACATGTTCTACTGCTGCTGTGACAGCACCGCTACAGGCTCCGCTCGAGCTGGAGTTCGCGTACACCCGCTCGCTGGGTCCGGTGCTGGGCCGGTTCGTCGCCGGCCTGGGTCAGCGCCGGATCACGGGGGTACGCGGCTGTGACGGCCGGGTCCACGTACCACCCGTCGAGTACGACCCGGTCAGCTTCTCCCCGCTGCACGAGCTGGTCGAGGTCGCCGACACCGGCGTGGTGGTGGGCTGGTCGTGGCAGGCGACGCCACTGGAGGGCCAGCCGCTGGACCGGCCGTTCGCGTGGGCGCTGATCCGACTCGACGGCGCCGACACCGCGATGCTGCACGCCGTCGACTGCGGCTCACCCGACGCGATCGCCACCGGGACGCGGGTACGGGTCCGCTGGGCCGCCGAGCCCGCCGGCCACATCCGCGACATCGCCTGCTTCGACCCACTCCCGGCGCCGAACCGGACCGAGGCCCTCGCCGAGGCTTCGGCGCCACCGCAGGCCGCGGCAAAGCCCTCAGTCGTGGCAAGGCCCGAAGCCACGGCAGGGTCCGAAGCCGCGGCATCGCCGGAGCCGGCGCCCGTCGGGATCATGACGACGCCGATCCGGCTGCACTACCGGCACTCCGCCTCGCCCGAGGAGAGCCGGTATCTGCGCGGGCTCGCCGAGGGTCGGCTGCTGGGGCAGCGCTGCCCGCGGTGCCGGAAGGTCTATGTCCCGCCTCGCGGCGCGTGCCCCACCGACGGAGTGCCGACCACCGACGAGGTGGAGCTGCCCGACCGGGGCATCCTCACCACGTTCTGCGTGGTGAACGTGCCGTTCCCGGGCCAGCGGATCGAGCCGCCGTACGTCACCGGATACGTCCTGCTGGACGGCGCCGACATCGGATTCCTGCACCTGGTGCTGGGCTGCCCCGCCGAGGAGGTACGCATGGGCATGCGCGTCGAGGCGGTGTGGAGACCCCGCGACGAGTGGGGCCACACGCTGCGCAACATCGACCACTTCCGCCCCACCGACGAGCCCGACGCGCCCTTCGATTCCTTCGCGGGACACCTCTGATGAGAGACATCGCGGTGGTCGGGTTCGCGCAGTCGATCGAGCCCGAGACCACCGGGACCAGCAACGGGGTCGAGCTGCTGGTGCCGTTGTTCGGCGAGCTCTACCAGCGGCTCGGGATCGCCAAGGGCGACATCGACTTCTGGTGCTCCGGCTCGTCGGACTACCTGGCCGGGCGGGCGTTTTCGTTCATCTCGGCGATCGACGCGATCGGGGCGTACCCGCCGATCATGGAGTCGCATGTGGAGGCCGACGCCGCCTGGGCGCTGTACGAGGCCTGGATCAAGGTCGTCACCGGCGAGGCAGACACCGCCCTGGTGTACGGCTTCGGCAAGGCCAGCGCCGGGGACCTGCGCCGGGTGCTGGCGATGCAGCTCGACCCGTACACGGTGGCGCCGCTGTGGCCCGACGCGGTGACGCTGGCGGCGTTGCAGGCGCGGCTCGGCATCGACGCGGGGCGCTGGAGCGAGAAGGAGATGGCAGCGGTCGCCGCCCGGCACACCGGGGTCGACCTGGCCGAGCTGCTGCAGGCGGCGTACGTCGCCGAGCCGCTGCGGGCACACGACTGCGCACCGTTCCACGACGGCGCCGCGGCGGTGGTGCTCGCCACTGGGGACCGGGCGCGCGAGCTGGCCGAGCGACCGGCGTGGATCACCGGGATCGCGCACCACGTCGACTCCCCCACGCTGGGCGCCCGCGATCTGACCACCGCGCCGTCGGCGGGTGCGTCCGCGCGGGCCGCCGGCGCCGAGGGTGTCGAGATCGCGGAGCTGCACTCGCCGTACACCCATCAGGAGCTGATCCTGTGCCGGGAGCTGGACCTGGACGACGGCGCGCGGGTCAATCCCGGCGGTGGGGTCCTTGCCGGGCAGGCGATGTTCGCGGCGGGGTTGGCGCGGATCGGCGAGGCGGCGCGACACGTCATGACCGGCGCCGCCACCAGGGCGCTCGGCCACGCCACCAACGGGCCGCTGCTGCAGCAGAACCTGGTCTGTGTGATGGAGGCACGATGAAGACCCCGGCGGCGGTGGTCGGGTGCGGGCAGACGCACCACGCGAGTCGGCGTACCGATGTGTCGATGGCGGGGCTGTGCCGGGAGGCGATCGCCCGGGCGCTCGCCGACGCCGGGGTGGACTGGCCGGAGATCGACGCGGTGGTGCTCGGCAAGGCGCCGGACCTGTTCGAGGGCGTGATGATGCCCGAGCTGATGCTCGCCGACGCGATCGGCGCCACCGGCAAGCCGCTGATCCGGGTGCACACCGCTGGCTCGGTCGGCGGCTCGACCGGCATCGTCGCGGCGTCGCTGGTGCAGTCCGGGGTGCACCGCAGGGTGCTCGCGGTCGCGTTCGAGAAGCAGTCCGAGTCCAACGCGATGTGGGCGCTGTCGATCCCGGTGCCGTTCTCGATGCCGGTCGGCGCCGGCGCGGGCGGGTACTTCGCGCCGCACGTACGCTCCTACATCCGGCGGTCCGGGGCGCCGCGGCACATCGGCGCGATGGTGGCGGCGAAGGACCGGCGCAACGGCGCCCGCAACCCGTACGCCCACCTGAAGCAGCCGGAGCTCACCGCGGACAGCGTCCAGGCCTCGCCGATGCTGTGGGACCCGATCCGGTACGACGAGACCTGCCCCTCCTCCGACGGTGCCTGTGCCGTGGTGATCTCCGCGGAGCCGACCAACGGGCCGGCGGCGTGGATCCACGCCACGGCGATGCGTACCGAGCCGACCACGTTCGCGGGGCGGGACCAGGTCAACCCGGCCGCGGGGCGCGAAGCCGCCGGCGCGCTGTGGCGACAGGCCGGCATCACCGATCCACTGTCCGAGGTGGACGCGGCGGAGATCTACGTACCGTTCTCGTGGTTCGAGCCGATGTGGCTGGAGAATCTCGGCTTCGCCGCCCCCGGCGACGGGTGGCGGCTCACCGAGGCCGGCGAGACCGAGATCGGTGGCCGGCTGCCGGTCAACCCGTCCGGTGGGGTGCTCTCGTCGAATCCGATCGGCGCCTCCGGGCTGCTCCGGTTCGCCGAGGCGGCGCTGCAGGTGCGGGGCAGGGCCGGCGCGCACCAGGTCGACGGCGCGCGTACCGCGCTGGGCCACGCGTACGGCGGCGGCTCCCAGTTCTTCTCGATGTGGCTTGTGAGGTGCGACAGACCATGAAGTTCAGCTGCTCGGTCGCGATGTGTCCGCTGGACCAGCTCGTGCCGCTCGCGCGGACCGCGGAGGACTGTGGCTTTGCCGCCGTCGCGCTGCCGGACTCGCTGTTCTACTCCGAGACGGTGTCGGCGGACTACCCGTACACCCCGGACGGGGCGCGGTTCTGGGATGCGGAGACGCCCTGGTCCGATCCGTTGGTGGCGGCCGCCGCGATGGGTGCGGCGACGAGCCGGATCCGGTTCTACACCCAGGTGCTGAAGCTGGGGCCGCGCAACCCGCTGCTGCTGGCCCGGCAGGTCGGCTCGGTCGCCGTACTGACCGGCGACCGGTTCGGGCTGGGCGTCGGGCTGGGCTGGTCGCCCGAGGAGTCGCTGTGGTGCGGGGCCCCGTTCGACCACCGCGGCAAGCGCGCCGACGAGGCGATCGAGATCCTTCGGCTCGTACTCGGCGGCGGGATGGTCAGCTACGACGGCGAGTACTACAGCTTCGGCAAGCTGCGGATGAGCCCGGCACCGTCGCGGCCGGTGCCGATCTACATCGGCGGTCACAGCGACGCCGGGTTGCGCCGCGCCGCCGGGGTCGGCGACGGCTGGAGCTCCGCGATGATGGGGTACGCCGAGCTGCGCTCCGTGATCGCCCGGCTCGGCGAGCTGCGCGAGGAGTACGGCCGTGCCGACCAGCCATTCGAGATCCAGGCCGTCTGTACCGACCGGTTCGGTCTCGACGGCTACCGGCAGCAGGCCGAGATCGGGGTCACCGACGCCGTGGTAATGCCGTGGCTGTTCTACGGCGTCGGCTTCGACGGCTCGCTGGCGGCCAAGCAGGACGGCATCCGGCGGTTCGCCGACGAGATCATGGGGAGGCTGTAGATGGCGGTGATCTGGCAGGCGAGCGAGGCGGCGCACCCGGCGCGGGACGCTGCCCGGCGATCCATGGACGCGGTGTCCCGGCACGCCAAGGACGAATGGCTGGCGCTGTTCGCCGACGACGCGACCGTGGAGGACCCGATCGGCCCCGGCCCGTTCGACGCCGCCGGCAAGGGCCATCGGGGCCGGGACGCCATCTCGGCCTTCTGGGACGCGTCGATCGCGAAGGTGGAGCGGTTCGTGTTCACCATCCGCGACTCGTACGCGTGTGGCGACGAGGTGGCCAACGTCGGCACCATCACCTCGCACCTGCCGGGCGGGATGGTGATCGACGCCGACGGAGTCTTCACCTACCACGTCGACGCGACAGGCCACATCGCCGCCCTGCGCGCCTACTGGGAGCTCCAGCGCGCCGCCACCACCCTCCGCAAGACCAACCATTGAGCGTCGTCTCGTGCCGGGCGACCCGGATCGCACGGCGGGCCAGGAGCCGGCCATGCGCGTGGGCCGGGTGTCGATTAGCGTCGGCGGCATGGCGGCCGATTCCGAGATCGTGGACTGGGCCTCGGCAAACGCCCAGCGCCTGCTCGCCCCGCTGGGCGACCGCTGGCGGCATGTAGCGGCGGTAGGGCGTACGGCAGAGCGTGTCGCGCACATCCTCCCCGAACCCGAGCGGCCCGTGCTGGTGGCGGCGTACCTCCACGACATCGGGTACGCGCCGGAGTTGCGACACCGCGGCGCCCACCAGTTGGACGGGGCCGCGTGGGTCGCCTCGCACGGCCCGCCGTACCGGCGGCTGGCGTGTCTGGTGGCGCACCACTCGGAGTCCCGATTCGAGCTCGCTCGAATCGGCCTCATCGAGGAACTGGACCGCTATCCACGTGAGGAGTGACCTAGTAGCCGATCGTCTTGAGGTTCAGCCCGAGCTGGCGGCCGGCTCGCCCGATGTCCCAGCCGGCTTGCTGTGCTCAGGCTTGACATTGGAGGTGGGTCGAAGGTTTATGGCCTGGACACCATACTTCGAGCGGATCAAGCTCCTGCCCCCGTGCCCCAGGGCGGATCAAGCGGAGACGGTGGCGATGGGCCGGTCGATGTCCCCGCTGACTCAGGGCTGGCGGGGCAGGTTGATCTCGAACCACACCGACCTACGTGTGTCCCGGGGCTTCGTCGATGTCGTAATCAATCTGGATGGTCTCGATATGGAGGCTTGCCCGTGGTTCGCGGTGCAGCCCCAGAAAGCAACCTTCGCGACCGACTTCCAACGGCTGACGGACACCCGGACGCACCATGACAGGGTGCCGAAGGTCGCCCTCGATCCGGCCGAATACCCAATGCCACGTCGGCGCCTCCGCCCCTGGCCATCGCCCCGCACCGCTCGCCAACAGGCCCCTGCCTTTCAGCAGTACGCCTTGCTGCAGCTTCATGGGCCGCCAGGTATCATGTTCCTTGGTGACCAGAGCGACAATCGCTTGGTCATCATTGACCCGGATGGCTGCAGCGAAACCCGAATCTTCGCGGGCGGTTGCCAATAGCCGGGGATCATCCAGCTCGAGACCAGAGGCCACCGAGGCCGCCAGGCGCAGTGCAGCCTCGATGACTGCTGGCTCAAGTTTGGTGGACATACTCCTGGTCAGTCCCTAGACCTGTTCGTCAGTAGGTGAACCAGCGGTAGAAGCCGTACCAGTCGTTGACGCCCCAGTTGCCATGGTAGGCCTCTCGGTGGATGCGTCCGCGGTATGCCCACGTCCCTCTCTTTAGCGGCGCACCATCGGTGAGGATCAGTCTAGCGGACGTCGAATTGGTCGAGGTGGCGTTTCCGTAGTTTCGCCATGAACCATTCTCGCGGATCTGCACCGTGATGTAGGTGTAGGCGATATCCACCGAACCGTTTCATTCCACTGAACCGCTTACACGAACCGCAGTCGTTGTTCGCGTTGGCAGGTTGACGTCGGCCGTGCAGACGATGTCGTGCTGCGCAGTGGGGTCGTCACTCGGGGGTGCAGCTACGGCGGCGCCCGGAATGAGCAGTAACAGCATGAGCGTACTGATCATTAGACTGAGTGGCTTCATGGTCTGAGGATGTCCCGAGTCCCGTGGAACTTCGGTGGCGGCCCGAGTGTGATCATCAGGCTGCGGTCACGTTGTGATCATCGCATGCGGCAGTGACATCTTCGGCGATCTCGGCTTCGAGTGCGGCGCGCA
>JBOGDE010000002.1:0-46614 GCA_050701695.1 Micromonosporaceae bacterium | reverse complement strand
GGCCCCAGGAGGCGGCTCCTGCTGGTTGCCCGCCACCAGGGTGGCGGCGAGGGCTGCGGCGGCGATGGCGGCGGCGGTGCCGGCGCCGATGGCGGTGTTGCGGGGTCCGATTTTCTGGATGGTTTCGCGGATGCCGGTGGTGGTGGCGGTGCCGGCGGCGCCGAGGGCGGCGAGGATGCCGGTTTTGGTGGCGGTGGAGATGCCGAGGTAGGTGGCCCAGGTGGTGCCGAGGATGGCGGGGGCGAGCAGGGCGGCGAGGTTGGTGTTGAGGTCGGTGAGTTCGGCGTAGAGGGCGGGGCAGGTCTCGCACGTGTCGAGGTGCTGGGTGACTTTGGTGTGGTCGCGGGCCGAGAGGTTGCCGCGGATGTCGGCGGCCAGTAGTGGGGTGATGGCCGCGCAGGTGGTCGCCGGTGGGGTGTCGGTGAGGTGGGCTTGCAGGTAGGCCTGGCGGAGGCGTTCGCGGGCTCGGTAGGCGAGGGCGGCTACGCCGTTGGGGGTCAGGCCGAGGAGGGGTGCGACGGTGGCGGGGGTGTCGCCTTCGACTTCGGTGTGCCAGAGCACGAGTTGCCAGCGTTCGGGCAGGGTGGCGAAGGCGCGGGTGGCCAGGCTGCGGTTGAGGTTGTCGATGGTGGGGTCGTCGGCGCCGGGGCCTGGTTCGGGTTCGGGGACTTCTTCGACGGGTTGGGTGCGGGCGATGGCTTTGGTGCGGTCGTAGTGGGTGTGGCGGATGGTGGTGTGGAGGTAGGCGCGGAAGGCCAGGTCGGGGCCGCGGCCGTCTTGCAGGGTGGCCAGGATGCGGGTGAAGGCTTCGGCGACGAGGTCGTCGGCTTCGGAGCCGTCGCGGGTCAGGGTGCGGGCCAGGCGGGTGGCCGCGGCCGCGTGCCGGTCGTAGAGCACGGCGTAGGCCTCGGAGTCACCGCCGCGTACCGCGGTGATCAGTTCAGCGTCGCTGCGGTCGTCGACAGGTGCCTGCGACGAACCGTCCACCTCAGTCGTCATTCGCCTACGCACTTTCCCCGGGCCTGTGCTCGAAATCGCGCCGGAACTCAGCGTACGGATGTTTCCTGACATGTACAGCCGGCGTTCCGAGCCGTATCGACCGACCTGGATATGGTTGCCGTCTACCGGGGCTAACGACCGGGTTGGGTCATGGTGTCGGATTCACCACCGGCAACTTCAGGACGCCGGGATCGCCCGGGCTGGTCAGTACGGTCACCGGGTGCGCGGCGATGTTTCCCGCGTACGCGGCGTCTCCGGCGGCCAGCACCACCTGGATCCGGTGGCCCGCGGCGAACCTGTGTACCACCCCGGGCAGCTCGATGTGCAGCGGCTGCCGTACGTCGGGGATCCGGACCGGGGAGACCAGCCGGTTCTTCAGCTCCACGGAGCCGTCGGGAGCGATGTCGTACACCTTGGCGAACAGCACCAGCATCCCGGCCGGGTCACCGCCCTGGGTCAGCTCCGCGGTCGGGGCCGACAGCCGTACGTCCAGGCTCGGTACGCCGGCGATCGCCAGCTCCTCGGTCAGCGGCGCGCTGGTCCAGGCGGCGTACGTGCCCGGGGTGTCCGACGGCGGCTGGTTGATCTGCACGCCCTCCAGCCCCGAGGTCTCCGAGTACGACGTCGGGGCGTGACCTGCGCCGGTGACGAATGACTGCTCGCCGGCGGTTACCGCGCCGGGGTCACCGGTGAGCTGGTCGGCGCCGGAGAGGTACAGCGCGGTGTCGCGGCCGAGAGGGTAGGCGTCGGACGACTTGTAGGCTCGCTTGATGTCACCGGTGGCCTCGTACACCCAGTCCCGGAAATAGTCGATCTCCGGTCCGGTCGGGGTGTCCCGGCCGCGCAGCCAGTGGTCGAACCAGTCGGCGATCCGGCGGCCCTGGTAGCTGGAGCGCATGTCCTCGGCGCTGAGGTCCAGCTCGCCCGGCACCGCCTGCCCGCCCAGCGAGTGTCCCCACGACTGCCACATCATCGCCGCCGGCGTGCCCTGAGCCTTCAACCCCTGGTACGTGGCGATCGCCTCCTGCAGGTTGAACAGGCTGTCCTTCTGTCCCTGCAGTATCAGTGTGGGCGCGGTGATCCGGTCCAGATAGGACGCTACGGACGCGTGACGCCCCAGCGCCATCATCTCCGCGCTGGGGTAGCCGGTCGCCTCGATCTGCGCCTTGGCCGTACACACCGGGTCGTGGAAGTTGGGGCAGCCCACCATCCGGCTCGGGTCGACGGTGACGTTCTGGGCGCCGGACTGGATCCCGGATGCGAAGAACAGGCTGGTCCACTGCTTCTTGTGGACGCCTGGCGTGGTGTAGCTGACGCCATCGGCGATGCTGGTGTTGTTCGGCGCGAGCGAGTACGTCAGGTCGTTCCAGGTGACGATCGGCACCAGGGCGTCGACCTTCTGGCTCACCGCGGCGACCGCGTACTGGATCTGGCCGCCGTACGAGCCGCCGATCATTCCGAGCCGCGGGTCGCCGGGGGCGTCCAGCTGTACGTAGTCCAGCCGCACCGGCTCACCGGTCTCGGTGTTGACCGCATCGTGGGTGCCGGCAAGTACGTCGACGAGCTGGCTGCCGGCCTTGCCGTCCCAGTCCGGGTCGTCGAGGTAGATCTTGCAGCCGGAGCCGCCGAAGCCGAGCCCGGAGTAGGAGAGCACCACGTACCCCTGGCGGGCGAAGCCGAAGCCGATCGCGACCTGGTCGCCCGATTCCCGGCTGCCACCGAACCCGTGGGTGGTCAGGATCGCCGGCGCCGGAGTGGCGGTGGTGGCGCTGTGCGGCCGGTAGAGGTTGGCCACGATCCGGCACGGAGTGTCGTCGTTCGGGCCGACCACCACGTCGATGGCGAGTCGGATGACGTCGAAGGACTCGCTCGTCTTGGCGCTGACCGACGGAACGCCGAGCAGCGCGACGAGCAGGACTGTGGCAACGGTCACTATCCGGCGCATGACGGGATATCGCCGGCTCTGTCCCGGATGTTGCATCCGGGCCGGGATTTCACGCTACCGGGCCCGGTCAGCCCTTCGGGATGTCGAAGAGGCTGGAGAGTGCGGCGGCGAAGCCGATGTCACCCGCGAGCTTGAGCTTTCCGCTGAAGAACATCATGGTGGGGGAGCCGTTGCCGGAGGCCAGCTTGAGAAACTCCGGTCCGGACAGGCTGATGGTGACCCGCGGCTCCTGGGTCTTCGCCTTGTTGACGGTGCAGGTGCCGCCGGCCAGCACGGTCTCGTACAGGTCGTAGCCGCCGCCGGGCTTGTCGAGGATCTTCCAGTGGATCGCCGCGTTGGTCGAGGCGCTGCCCTGGTAGCGGCTGCCCATCCGGCCGAAGATCTCGTCCAGCACCTTCGCCCGGGCGGTGTCGTCGGCCATGACTTCCTTGAGCTGGCTGCTGGAGGCGTTCTTCACGAGGTTGCTGAAGTCCGCCGGGCTGACCGTGGTGAGGTCCGCAGCCTGGATCTCGTTGCCTTCGTCGGCCATGTCGACTCTCCGTTCCCATTCTTACTCGTGAGTAAGATTACGCCACGGTAGGGTAACCTGGCGACGTGACACGCGCCAGCTCCTCCAAACGGGTGCCGCGGGCGGTACGCGAGCAGCAGATGCTCGACGCCGCCGCCGCGGTGTTCTCCCGGCACGGCTACCACACCGCCACCGTCGACGAGATCGCCGACGCCGCGGGTATCTCCAAGCCGATGGTCTACCTGTACTTCGGCTCCAAGGAGGAGCTGTTCGTCGCCGTGGTGGAGCGCGAGGCCGCCCGGCTACGGGACATGATCGGCGCCGCCGCCGCGATCGGCCTCACCCCGTACGAGCAGCTGCGGCGTGGCCTGGAAGCGTTCCTGACGTTCGTGGCCGAGCACCGCGACGGCTGGACTGTGCTCTACCGCCGGGCCCGCGCCCAGGGCGAGCCGCTCGCCAGCGGCATCAACAAGATCCGGGCCGACACGGTGCTGGTGGTCGCGGCGCTGCTGGAGCGTGCGGTCACCGAGTCCGGCGCGGAGCTGCCGCCGCAGCAGGACCTGGTCGCCATCGGGCACGCCGTGGTCGGTGGCTGCGAGGCGCTGGCCGACTGGATGCTGGACCAGGACGAGATCGCCCCCCGCGCGATGGCACGCCGCGCCGTCGACCTGTCCTGGCTCGGGCTCTCCGGCCTGTTCCAGATCCCGGCGGACGAGGCCAGGTCGACCCCGTAACCGGTTACGGCGCGCCGACCGTACCGGTGACGTAGGTCTTCTCTCCACTCCTGTTGTGTACGCCGAACTCCCAGCCGTCGCCGGTGGGCTGCGCCCGGAAGCCGACCGTGGAGGGCAGCGAGATCGGCCGGCGGAACCTCACCTCGGCCCGGTACGCGTCGGCCAGTCGCCCCTCCAGTGCCGCCAGGCAGTGCGCGAGGGTCCACATGCCGTGCGCGATCGGCTTGCTGAAGCCGGCCAGCTTCGCCGACACCGGGTGCAGGTGGATCGGGTTGTGGTCGCCGGAGACCGCCGCGTACCGCCGCCCCAGGTCGTCACCGAGCCGCCAGATGGCGGTCGGGATCTGGGGCTCCGGGGCTCCGACCAGCCTGGGCTTGTCCGCGGCCTTGGACTTCTCCAGGTGCAGATAACGGCTCTCCTCCTGCCACACCGCGGTGTCCCCGGCGTAGGCCTCGGTACGCATCACGAACTGGGTGCCCTTGTCGGTGGGCTCCAGGCCCTCGGCACGCACCCGGATGGACAGCGGCCGGTCCGCGGGCAGCGTCCGGTGCTGCACGATCAGGTTGCTGGCGTGCACCAGCCCCGGCAGCGCGAACGGGAAGCCTGAGTCGGTCATCAGCCGCATCGCGAGCGGGAAGCCCAGGATGTGCGGGTACGTCGGCGGCAGGTCACTGCCGAGCCGGAACCCGCACACCCGGGCGTAGTTGGCGAGCTTCTCGGCATCGGCGACCACGTCGGAGAGCACCAGCTCGGTGTCCGGCAGATCGCCGCCACGCCGGGTGGGCGCGGTGAGGATCGCCTTCACCAGCAGCGTGGTCAGGCTGGGGGGAGAGCTGAGTTCTTCGGTACGCATGTCGCCGACCTTTCGAGTTAGGCGCCGAGCAGGCTCTGGCCGCAGACGCGTACCACGTTGCCGTTGACGCCGGCCGAGGCCGGGTCCGCGAGCCACGCGATGGTCTCGGCGACGTCGACCGGGAGGCCGCCCTGCGACATGCTGTTCATCAGCCGGCCGGCCTGCCGGATCACAGGCGGGATCTTGGCGGTCATCTGGGTCTCGATGAATCCGGGCGCGACCGCGTTGATGGTGGAGCCGCGCTCGGCCATCGCGGCGGCCATCGCCGCCACCCGGCCGGCGACCGCCGCCTTGGATGTCGAGTAGTTGGTCTGGCCGGCGTTGCCGGCGATGCCGCTGATCGAGGAGACCCCCACGATCCGGCCGCCGTGCCGCAGCACGTCCTCGCCGAGCAGTACGTCGTCGATCCGCTCCTGGCTGGAGAGGTTGACGTTGATCACCGACTCCCACTGCTGGGTGGACATCTTCGCGAGGGTTTTGTCGCGGGTGATTCCGGCGTTGTGCACCACGATGTCGATGCCGTCGTGTCGACTGGTGAAGTGATCGGCGATGACACGTGGCGCGTCCGGGCTGGTGATGTCGAGCTGCAGCGCGGTGCCGCCGATGTCGTTGGCGACCTTCGCCAGGTCGGTGCCGGCGGCGGGGATGTCGAGGCAGACCACCTCGGCGCCGTACCCGGCGAGCACCTCGGCGATGGTGGCGCCGATGCCGCGCGCCGCGCCGGTGACCAGCGCCACCTGGCCGGCCAGTGGCCGCTGCGGGTCGTCGGCCGGCGTCACGTCGGCGGTGCCGACCCGTACCACCTGGCCGGACACGTACGCCGACCGTACGGAGCTGAAGAACCGCAGCGTGGAGTCGAGTGCGTCCTCGGCGCCGGGGGAGACGTAGACCAGGTTGGCGGTGGCGCCGCGGCCGACCTCCTTGCCGGCGGACTTCACGAAGCCCTCCAGGCCGTGCTGGGCGGCGGATTCGCGCGGGTCGTCGCCTTCCTCGGGCGGCGTGCCGAGCACGATCACCCGGCCGGACGGCCGCACGCTGCGGAACACCGGGTGGAAGAAGTCGTAGACCGCGGTGAGCTGGGAACTCTCCTTGACCCCGGTGGCGTCGTAGACCAGTGCGGCGTACCGGGTGTCGTCGGCCGGCTCGGTGGCGATCTCCGCGCCGGCGTGGCCGAGCAGCTGGCTCACCTGTTTGCCGAGCCGGCCGCCGTCGGCGCCGCCGACCAGCACGGGCCCGGAGATCTCGGGCTTGCCCTCTCTGCGGCGCCGCAGCTGCACCGGCGCGGGCAGTCCAAGCTGCTTGACGATGGTCCGGCCCAGGCCGGTGGTAGCAAACTGGCGGTATCGGTCAGTCATTCGCCCTCCCTACTCGCGGGTAAGACTACTCATGGGTAAGTTATTGTCGCCAGTGGCAGGTACGCATGCACGCAGGAGGCGGTCATGGGAAACAGTGTCAGGCGGGTCGCCATCGTGGGGGGAAATCGCATCCCCTTCGCGCGGTCCGGAGGTCCGTACGCACACGCCTCGAACCAGGACATGCTCACCGCGGCGTTGGAAGGCCTGATCGGCCGGTTCGGGCTGGCGGGCGAGAAGCTCGGTGAGGTGGCCGCCGGCGCGGTGCTCAAGCACAGTCGTGACTTTAATCTCACCAGGGAGTGCGTGCTGGGTTCTCACCTGGATCCGCACACCCCGGCGTACGACGTCCAGCAGGCCTGCGGCACCGGTCTGGAGACGGCGATCCTGGTCGCCAACAAGATCGCGCTCGGGCAGATCGAGGTCGGCATCGCCGGCGGCGTCGACACCACCAGCGACGCGCCGCTGGGGCTCAACGACGACCTGCGCCGGGTGTTCATGGACCTCAACCGGGAGAAGTCACTGGGCGGCCGGCTCAAGCAGCTGACCCGGGTACGACCCGGCCACATCGTCCCGGACATCCCGCAGAACGCGGAGCCGCGTACCGGTCTGTCGATGGGGGAGCACGCCGCGATCACCGCCCTGCGCTGGCAGGTGGCCCGAGAAGACCAGGACGAGTTGGCCGCCACCAGTCACCAGCGGCTCGCCGCCGCGTACGACAGCGGCTTCTTCGACGACCTGGTGACCCCGTTCCGGGGGCTCTCGCGGGACCAGAACCTGCGCGGCGACAGCACGGCGGAGAAACTGGCGAAGCTCAAGCCGGTGTTCGGCAAGGGCGAGGACGCCACCATGACCGCCGGCAACTCCACGCCGCTCTCCGACGGCGCCGGCCTGGTGCTGCTGGCGAGCGAGGAGTGGGCCAAGCAGCGCAAGCTGCCGATCCTGGCGTATCTCGGTGACAGCCAGACCGCGGCGGTCGACTACGTGCACGGCGAGGAGGGGCTGCTGATGGCGCCGGCGTACGCCGTACCGCGGCTGCTGGAGCGCAACAAGCTCACGCTGCAGGACTTCGACTACTACGAGGTCCACGAGGCCTTCGCCTCCCAGGTGCTGGCCACTCTCGCCGCGTGGGAGGATCCGGACTTCTGCGCCAAGAAGCTGGGCCTGGACAAGCCGCTCGGCAGCATCGACCGGGCCAAGCTGAACGTCAAGGGCTCGTCCCTGGCGGCGGGTCACCCGTTCGCCGCGACCGGAGCCCGGATCGTCGCCACGCTGGCCAAGCTGCTCTCGCAGGCCGGCAAGGGCCGCGGCCTGATCTCCATCTGCGCCGCCGGCGGCCAGGGTGTCACCGCGATCGTCGAGAAGTAGCCCTAGCGGAACCCGAACGGCGCCCGGGACTCCCGGGCGCCGTTCTTCATGAGCTTCTGCGGTTAGCTCGCCACACCCGCGTAGAGCAGCTGCTTCCACGACTCGGGGCCGAGCAGGTCGTACTGGCCGCCGGTGGCGCCGAACTGCAGGGGCTCGCCGTCGGAGCCGAGCACCAGGCCGGTCGACGGGTCGTAGCGGCCCACCGACGCCTCGCTGGAGGTGCCGTCCGATCCGCTGGTCGAGTCGCCCTCGGTGTCGCCGGAACGGTCCTGCGGCGGCTCGCCGCCCCCGATCGGCGCCGGCGAGATCTCCGGGCCGGGTCGGTTCGGAGCCGCCTGCCAGCCGCGTACGTCGGAGCCGCGGTTGCGCTCCTCCGGGGTGCACTTCGGGGACTCGCCGCTGTTGGAGTACACGCACGGCGGCGGGTCGTCGAAGTTGAGCACCAGGCCGAGGTGGCCCTTGCCGTCGTCAGGTGCCACGGTCGGTGCGCCGGCGACGCTGACCGGCAGCACCACCAGCATCATCTCGACGTTCTCGATGCGCCGTACGGTGATGCCGTTGACCGTGATCAGGTTGCCGAGCAGCACACCGATGTTCGGCTCCATGTCACGGACCAGGGTGATGACCTCCTTGGCCGCGGGGGGCGCGTTGGCCAGCACCCGGCGGATGTCGGAGTCGGAATCGCGCACCGCCTTGGTCAGCTGCGCCAGCCCGGACGCCCAGCGCCGGATCGCGTCGCCGGACAGCTCCTGCGTCTCCAGTGCGGTACGGCCGTCGCGGATCAGCGAGATGGTCTGCGGCAGGTGTGCGTTGGCGTCTTCGAGGATCAGCTCGCTGGCGTCGAGGATGCGCTCCAGCGCGGCCTCGTTGCCCTCGAAGGCGGCGCCCAGCTCGTTGACCAGCACCGACAGGTCTTCCGGGTCCACCGAGGTGGCCAGCTTGTCCAGGTGGAGCACCAGCTCCTCGACCGGGAGCGGGATCCCGGTGTTCTGCTTCGGGATCACGTCGCCGGCCTTGAGGTACGGGCCAGAGTCGGTGTTGGGCCGCAGGTCGATGTGCTGCTCACCGATCGCCGACCGGTTGGTGGTGATGGCCCGCAGGTCCTTCGGGATCGGAGTGCCCTTGTCGAGCTTCATCTCGATCTCGAGGCCGTCCTTGATCGGGGTCAGCTTGCCGACCCGTCCGATCGGCACCCCCCGGTAGGTGACCGACGCGTTGGTGAACACGCCACCGCTGGTGGTGAAGTGAGCCTTCACCAGGTACGTGTTGCGCATGATCACGTCGGCCAGCCCGACGTAGCGCAGCCCGACGAAGGAGACTCCGACCAGGGTGATGATCGCGAAGACGATCAGCTGGATCCGTACCGTACGGGTGATCACCGGACGTTCACCACCGCTCCTCGCATCAGTGGCGCCCAGAGCAGCAACGCCAGGTCGCTCACCTCGGTGACCGGGGTGTCGGTGGCGGCGGCGATGATCGGTTTCACCAGTGCCTTCTCCTCTTCGGAACCGGCGTATCCCATGGTGGGGTCGATCAACATACCGGCGTCCGCGCCGCGTCCCTGCAGGCTGCCCGGCGGCCCCGGGAGCGGCGAGCGGTGGTGGTCCCAGTCGTACCCGGTGCCCTCAGGCTCCCACGGAGGCATCGGCACCTCCGGGTTCGGCATTCCCCAGCATCGCGGGCCGTAGAAGTTCTTCGGCCACTCGTCGGCCGAACGCGGTGGGTCGTCGACGCCGGGCTCGTACTTGCCCTGGTGCGCCACCACTTCGATCACCGCGTTGAGCCGGCCGTTCTCGAAGGTCTTCGTGGCCCGCTTCTCGGCGTCCACGATGCCGCGGGTCAGACACGGCAGCTCCGGTGAATACCGGGCCAGTAGGCCGGTCACCGGTGCGCTCACCTCGCCCAGCTGGATGATCCGGTCGCCGTACCGCTCCAGGAAGTAGCGGGTGTGGTCGCCGAGGTCGGCGGTGGATACCAGCGCCGACCGCAGCTGGTTGCGCTGGTCGTTGATGGTGGTCGAGGTGACCGTCAGGTTGCGCAGCATCTCGACCAGGTCAGGCAGCGCCTGGTCGTAGATGGTCAGTACGTTGGCCAGCCGCCGCATGTCCTCCCGGATCGTGGGCATCTCGGCGTTGAGCTTGGCCAGGTAGTCGCCGAGTTCGACCAGGTGTTCGCCGAGCCGCTCCCCGCGACCCTCCAGGCCCTGGGCCAGCGCTGTGAGGGTGGCGGCCAGTTTCTCCGGCTTGACCGCCTTCAGCAGCGGGATGAGGTTGTTGAGCGCCTGCTCCAGCTCGATCGCCTTCTTGGAGGTGTCCTCCTTGATCACCGCTCCGGCCGCGATCGGGCGGGGCGAAGGATTCTCCGGGGTCACCAGGGAGACGTACTTCTCGCCGAAGAGGGTCTTGGGCAGGATCCGCCCGGTCACGTTGGAGGGCACGTGGGCGAGCATCTCGGGATCGAGCGCGAGCTTGAGGATCGCCTTCTCGCCGTCGGTGGTGATCTCCCGTACCTCACCGACCAGCGCACCGCGTACCTTGACGTCGGCCAGCTCGTTGAGCTGCAGCCCGGCCCGGCCGGCGTTGAGGGTCACCCAGGTCACCGGGGTGAACACCTTCAGATACATCGCCACGGAGAGGGCGAGCAGGGCTCCCAGCGTGACAAGGAAGACGAGCCCGAGCACGCGGCGTCGGATGACGGCGCCAGTGTTGGTCATCGTGGTCGTGCCTCTTCTCCTCAACGGGCTGGGCTCAGCTCAATTTACCGGGGAGTAACGTGTGCGTCGAGACCAGCATCACACGATATCCCCCAACAGAGACCCAAGGTGGGTGCAGCGCGCCTGTGAGCCACCCGTTCTACCTCGATGTCGTCGGTGACAACTCGGGTATTACAGACGTGTGACTCGCTCGGCCGGTCCGGTCGCTCCCAGGTTGTTTCCGACAGTTTCCGCGCTGGTCGACTCGTGGTGGTTCGGGGCACCAGCTCGACCCAGATCATGACGGCGTGCGGGTCGCGATCGTTACCGAGTCCTTCCCGCCCGACGTCAACGGAGTGGCGCACTCCGTGGTGCGGGTGGCCGAGCATCTGCTGCGCCGTGGACACACACCGCTGGTGGTGGCGCCAGCTCCGGGCCGCTTGGTGGACGCCGAGCGGCACGACGCCGGACTGCCGTACCCGGTGCTGCGGGTGCCGTCGGTCGCGATGCCCGGCTACCAGACCTTCCGGATCGGGCTTCCCACCCGCCGTCTGGAGCAGGCCCTGACCGCGTACGACATCGAGGTGGTGCACCTGGCCAGCCCGTTCGCGCTGGGCGCCTGGGGTCTGAACGTGGCGGTGCGGCTGGGGCTGCCGGTCGTGGCGGTGTACCAGACCGATGTCCCCGGGTTCGCCGGGTCGTACAGGCTGGGCGTGGGGCGGACGGCGGCGTGGCGCTGGATCCGGCGGATCCACAACGCCGCCGACCGTACCCTCGCACCCTCCACGGAGGCGTCCACGGCGCTGGCCGAGCACGGGGTGCGGCGGGTACGGCTGTGGCGGCGCGGTGTGGACGTACAGCGGTTCGATCCCGGCAAGCGCGACGAGCAGTGGCGGCGCCGCCTCGCCCCCGGCGGCGAGGTGATCGTCGGGTACGTGGGCCGGCTCGCCGGCGAGAAGCGGCTGGAGCTGTTGGAGCCGGTCACCCGGCTGTCCGGGGTGAAGGTGGTGCTGGTCGGCGACGGTCCCACCCGGGAGGCGGTGCGGCGAGCGCTGCCGCGCGCGGAGTTCCTGGGGCAGCGCACCGGCGAGGAGCTGGCCCGGCTGTACGCCAGCTTCGACGTGTTCACCCACACCGGGCCGTACGAGACGTTCTGCCAGTGCGTGCAGGAGGCCCTGGCCAGTGGGCTGCCGGTGGTGGCGCCGGCCGCCGGTGGGCCACTGGATCTGGTCGCGCCGGGCCGTACCGGTTTCCTGGTGCCGCCCGAGGACGCGGGCGCGGTACGCGACGCGGTCGCCACCCTGGTGGCCGACCCCCAGCTGCGGCAGGCGTACGGGCAGGCGGCGCGGCGCTCGGTGGCGAACCGTACCTGGGTGGCGGTCGGTGACCAGCTGCTGCGGCACTACGCCGACGTGATGGCCGAACGCCCCGCCCGGGTGAGCGGCGGCCTCGCCGCATGATGGGTGGCTTATCGCGCTCCGTGTGGGGAGCCGGATGAGGATCGTACGGCTGGCCAACTTCGTCACCGCGAAGTCGGGCGGGCTGCGTACCGCGCTGCGCGAGTTGGGCGCGGGGTACGCCGCCGCGGGACACGACCCGGTGCTGGTGGTGCCGGGGGAGACGTACACCCGGGAATCCACCGACCAGGGTGAGGTGATCACGCTGCCGGGTCCGCTGGTGCCGGGCACCGGTGGCTACCGGGTGCTGGTCAACCGGTGGTCGGTGGCGCGGCTGCTGGAGTCGCTGGCACCGGACCGGATCGAGGTCTCCGACCGCTCCACGCTGCGCTGGACCGGTACCTGGGCCCGCCGGCACGGGGTGGGCTCGGTGATGGTCTCGCACGAGAGCCTGGCCGGGCTGCTCCGCCTCGCCGGTTCCGGCGGTGCGGCCACCGAGCGGGTCGCCGGCCAGTTGAACGCCTGGACCGCCGCCCGGTACGACCGGATCGTCTGCACCACCTCGTGGGCGGCCGAGGAGTTCCGCCGGATCGGGGTGCGCAACCTCGACCAGGTGCCGCTCGGCGTCGACCTCTCCGGATTCCACCCGGACCGGTACGACGCCGCACTGCGCGCCGGGTACGTCGCCGGCGACGAGCTGTTGCTGGTGCACTGCAGCCGGCTGTCGGCGGAGAAGTGTCCGGAGCGTTCGCTGACCGCGGTCGCGGAGCTGCGCCGGCGGGGGGTCGCGGCGCGGCTGGTGGTGGCCGGCAGTGGGCCGCTGGAGGAGCGGATGCGCCACCGGGCGACCGGGGAGGGGCTGCCGGTGACCTTCGAAGGCTTCGTCGCCGACCGGGAACGGCTCGCCGGGCTGCTCGCGTCGGCGGACGCCGTGCTGGCGCCGGGGCCGGTGGAGACGTTCGGGCTGGCGGCGCTGGAGGCGCTGGCCAGTGGCACCCCGGTGGTGGTCAGTGCGCAGAGCGCGCTGCCCGAGGTGGTGGGGGAGGCTGGTGCCGCCGCGCCCGGCCACGGCGAGGCGTACGCGGACGCGGTCCTGGAGCTGATGGCGCGGCCGGAGGCCGACCGCCGGCGCGCGGCCCGGCGCCGCGCGGAGACGTACACCTGGCCGGCGGCGGTCAGCGGATTCCTGCGAGTTCATGAGAACATCTCGGATCGTCCCCGCCGCGTCTACGCGTTACCGAGGAGCTGAGCATGGTCGAGCCGGTTGCCCGTCGTACCTTCCTGCGAGCGGCGGGGGTGGCCGCCGGCGCCGCGGCGATCGCCGCTCCGGTGGCGTGGCGCGCGGCAGCGGCCGCTGACAACCACTTCCGGCACGGCGTGGCCTCCGGGGATCCGCTGCCGGACGGGATCCTGCTCTGGACCCGGGTGACGCCGACCCCAGATGCGGTGCCCGGCTCCGGGCTGGGGGAGCAGGTCACGGTGACCTGGCAGGTCGCGACCGACCCGGACTTCGGTGCCGTGGTGCGCAGCGGCGAGTTCAGCACGGGCCCGGCGCGTGACCACACGGTCAAGGTCGACGTCGACGGGCTGAGCCCGGCCACCACGTACTGGTACCGGTTCTCCTACGGCGGTGGCTTCTCGCCGGTGGGGCGCACCCTCACCGCACCGGCTGCCGACGCCGACGTGGCGAGCCTGCGGGCCGGAGTGGTGTCGTGCTCGAACTGGGAGGCGGGGTACTTCGCGGCGTACCGGCATCTGGTGGAGCGCGACGACCTGCAGCTGGTCCTGCACCTCGGCGACTACCTCTACGAGTACGGCACCGGCGAGTACGCCGCGGGCGCCATCGGTGCCACCGGCGGCACCGTGATCCGGCCCGTGGAGCCCGAGCACGAGATCCTCGACCTCGCCGACTACCGGACCCGGCACGGGCACTACAAGACCGATCCGCACCTGCAGGCGTTGCATGCCTCGGTGCCGTGGGTGATCACCTGGGACGACCACGAGGTGGCCAACGACGCCTGGTCCGGTGGCGCGGAGAACCACGACCCGGCCACCGAAGGCGACTATGCCGTCCGCAAGGCGGCGGCGCATCGGGCGTACGCGGAGTGGATGCCGGTACGGATGTCGGCGGCGGGTGAGCTGCAGCGCCGGCTGCGGTTCGGCAACCTGGCCGAGTTCACCATGCTGGACCTGCGCTCGTTCCGGTCACAGCAGGCCAGTGGCAAGGAGGTGGACGACCCGGCCCGTACGCTGACCGGCGACCCGCAGATGGCGTGGCTGAAGACCGGCCTGTCGTCCTCGGACGCGCGCTGGAAGCTGGTCGGCAACTCGGTGATGATCTCCCGGCTCGACCTGGCGACCCTGCCGGCCTGGCTGCTGGGCCCGCTGGGGGAGCTGCTCGGGGTCCCGGAGAACGGTGTGACGGTGTTCAACGACCAGTGGGACGGCTACAACGCCGACCGCAACGAGCTGGTCGGGCACCTGCGCGCGAGCGGCACCGGCAATGTCGTCTTCCTGACCGGCGACATCCACACCTCGTGGGCGAACGAGCTGACCACCAGGCAGACCGGCAGCACGCCGGCGGCGGTGGAGTTCGTGGTGCCGTCGGTGACCAGCGACAACGTCGACGACATCATCGGCGCCGCGCCGAACAGCACCACCGGGCCGGCCGCCCTGGCGATCCAGCTCACCAACCCGCACGTGCGCTGGGTCGACACCGACCACCACGGGTTCGGTGTGCTCGACGTACGCCCGGAGCGGGTGCAGATGGACTATTACTTCCTGGCCGACCGCACCGACGCGGCGTCGGCGGCGACCTGGGCCCGCGGGTACGCGGTGGCCGACAGTGCCACCCGGCTGCAGCGCAGGTCCGGCCCGGCGGCCGCGGCCAGCTCGTAAGTCGATGTGCCGTTCCGCGCGGGGAGCGGCTTCTCACTACAGAAACAATCAAGCGTGCTTGATTCTTCTCGCGGGAGCTGACACGATCGGGGCATGACGGATGCCGTTGCCGTGTTCGACGATCTCCGTGACGAGGGCGAGGAGCTCGACGGTCTGGTGGCCGAGCTCTCCGACGCCGACTGGGCGCGCGCCACGCCGGCGCCCGGCTGGAGCATCGCGTACCAGGTCGCCCACCTGGTCTGGACCGACGACCGGGCGATCCTGGCCGCCACCGACCCCGAACGGTTCGCCGCCGAGCTGGTCGAGATCGCCCCGCGGGTCGCCACGTTGGTGGACGAGGGCGCGGCGGAGGGTGCCGCCGTACCCCCCTCTGAGCTGCTGAAACGCTGGCGGCAGAGCCGGGGCGAGACGCTGCGGGTGCTCCGGGAACACCCCGCCGGAGCCAAGATCGGCTGGTACGGCCCGCCGATGAGCGCCGCGTCGATGGCGACCGCCCGGCTGATGGAGACCTGGGCGCACGGCCTCGACGTGGCCGAGGCGCTGGGGGTGGCGCGCGAGCCCACTGCCCGGTTGCGGCACATCGCGCGGCTCGCGGTCCGTACCCGTGACTTCGCTTATCTGGTACGCGGTGAGCAGCCGCCCAGCGAGCAGTTCCGGGTCGAGCTGACCGGGCCGTCCGGCGAGTCCTGGGACTTCGGTCCCGAGGATGCCGCGCAGCGGGTGAGCGGGCCGGCGCTGGACCTGTGCCTGCTGGCCGCCCAGCGGCGGCACCGCGACGACCTGGCGCTGGTCGCCGAGGGCCCCGACGCCGAGCACTGGCTCGGCATCGCGCAGATGTTCGCCGGTCCGCCCGGCGAGGGCCGCCAGCCGGGGGGTACCCGATGACCGCCCCGCTGCGGATCGGCAACGCCTCCGGCTTCTACGGCGACCGGTTCACCGCGTTCGCCGAGCTGCTCGACGGCGGCGAGCTGGACGTGATCACCGGCGACTACCTGGCCGAGCTGACCATGCTGATCCTGGGCCGCGACCAGCTCCGCGACGCCTCCCTGGGGTACGCCAAGACGTTCCTGCGGCAGCTGGAGACCACCCTCGGCACCGCGGTCGACCGTGGCGTGAAGATCGTGGTCAACGCCGGCGGCCTCGCGCCCGCCGGCCTGGCCGACGCCGTACGGGAGCTGGCCGGCCGGCTCGGCCTCGACGTCGCGGTCGGTCACGTGGAGGGCGACGACCTGCGGACCCGCGCCGCCGAGCTGGACCTCGGCACCCCGCTGACCGCCAACGCCTACCTGGGGGCGTACGGGATCGCCGAGTGCCTGCGGGGTGGGGCGCAGGTGGTGGTGACCGGCCGGGTCACCGACGCCTCGCTGGTGGTCGGCCCCGCCGCGGCACACTTCGGCTGGGGCCCCGACGACCTCGACGCGATGGCGGGCGCGGTGGTCGCCGGGCACGTGATCGAGTGCGGCGCCCAGGCCACCGGTGGCAACTACGCGTTCTTCACCGAGCTTGCCGACCTGGCACGGCCCGGCTTCCCGATCGCCGAGCTGCACGCCGACGGCTCGTCGGTGATCACCAAGCACGCCGGCACCGGCGGAGCGGTCACCACCGGCACCGTCACCGCCCAGCTGCTGTACGAGATCACCGGCGCCCGGTACGCCGGCCCCGACGTCACCGCCCGATTCGACACCATCGCGCTCTCGCAGGACGGCCCGGACCGGGTCCGGATCGCTGGCGTGCGGGGCGAACCGCCGCCACCGACGGTGAAGGTCGCGCTGAACACCCTGGGCGGGTTCCGCAACGAGGTGACGTTCGTCCTCACCGGGCTCGACATCGAGGCCAAGGCGGCGCTGGTCCGGGATCAGATGGAATCCGCCTTCAATCCCCGTCCGCGGGAGGTGCGCTGGACCCTGGCCCGTACCGACCACCCGGACGCGGCGGTGGAGGAGGAGGCGGCGGCGCTGCTGCGGCTGGTGGTCAAGGACAGCGACCCGAAGCTGGCGGGCAAGGCGGTCAGCCGTGCCGGGGTGGAGCTGGCGCTGGCGAGTTACCCCGGATTCCACGTCACCGCGCCACCGGCCGATGCCTCGCCGTACGGGGTCTTCACCGTCGGGTACGTCGACGCGAAGCAGGTGCCGCACACCGCGGTGCTGCCCGACGGCAGCCGCCGCGCGATCGGGCCGGCCGGGCGTACCCAGGAGCTGTCCGATGTGGCCGAGCCGGAGCTGCCCGCGCCGCTGCCGGCGGGGCCCACCCGGCGGGTGCCGCTGGGGACGGTGATTGGCGCCCGCAGCGGCGACAAGGGCGGCAGCTGCAACGTCGGCGTGTGGGTGCGCAGCGACGAGGCGTGGCGCTGGCTGGTGCATGAGCTGACCACCGAGCGGTTCGTCGCGCTGCTCCCGGAGACGCGCGAGCACACCGTCACCCGGTACGTGCTGCCCAACCTGCGCGCGCTCAACTTCGTCGTCGACGGACTGCTCGGTGAGGGAGTCGCCTCGCAGGCACGGTTCGACCCGCAGGCCAAGGCGGTCGGGGAGTGGCTGCGCGCCCGCCTGGTCGACGTACCAGAGGAGCTGCTGGACGTGGCGGAGGCCGGAACGGAGGCACAGTGAGCGAGCGGAGCGAGCGAGCCAGTCGGCTCAGCAGTGCGCGCGAGCGCGCCGCCGAGCGAAGCGAGGTGTGCGCGTGAGTGCGTTCGACACACCGGAGCGGGAGCTGTTGCGGGAGACCTGCCAGCGGTTCGTGACGCGGGAGATCGTGCCGTACCTCGACGAGTGGGAGCGGGCCGGCGAGCTGCCCCGCGAGCTGCACAAGAAGGCCGCGGCGGCGGGGCTGCTCGGGGTCGGGGCGCCGCAGCAGGCCGGTGGCGCGGGCGGCGACTTCCGCGACGTCACCGTCCTCACCGAGGCGTTCCTCGAGGCGGGTGCCAGCGGCGGGGTGATGGCGTCGTTGTTCACCCACGGGATCGCGGTGCCGCACTTGATCGCCGCCGGTGACGCCGCGCAGATCGACCGCTGGGTACGACCCACCCTGAACGGCGAGTTGATCGGCGCGCTCGCCGTCACCGAGCCCGATGGCGGCTCCGACGTGGCGGGCCTGCGCACCACGGCACGCCGCGACGGCGACCGCTACGTGGTCAACGGCGCGAAGACCTTCATCACCTCGGGGGTGCGCGCGGATTTCGTGACCACCGCGGTGCGTACCGGCGGGGAGGGGTACGCCGGCATCAGCCTGCTGGTGATCGAGAAGGGCACGCCCGGGTTCACGGTGTCGCGGAAGCTGGACAAGATGGGCTGGCTCTGCTCGGACACCGCCGAGCTGTCCTTCGCCGACTGCCGGGTGCCGGCGGCCAACCTGGTCGGCGCCGAGAACACCGGCTTCGTCCAGGTCGCGCAGCAGTTCGTGGGCGAGCGGCTGAGTCTCGCTGTGCAGGCGTACGCCACGGCGCAGCGCTGCCTGGACCTGACCGTGGCGTACGCCCGGCAGCGGGAGACCTTCGGGCGGCCGCTGATCAGCCGGCAGGTGGTGCAGCACCGGCTGGTCGCGATGCGCCAGAAGATCGAGCTGGCGCGTACCTACACCCGGTCGATCGTGACCCGGTACGCCGCGGGCGGGAACCCGGTCGCCGAGGCCTGCCTGGCGAAGAACGCCGCGGTGGAGGCGTGCGACTGGGTGGTGGACCAGGCGGTCCAGCTGCACGGCGGGATGGGCTACATGAGGGAGACCGAAGTGGAACGGCACTACCGCGACTCGCGCATCCTCGGCATCGGCGGCGGCGCGAACGAGATCCTCACCGACCTGGCCGCCAAGCTCTTCGGTTACCGGTCATGACGGTCATCCGGTCCACTCTGGACACCTCCGACGGGATCTACCAGGGCAACCGTGAGGCGCTGCTCGGCAAGCTGGTGGCGCTGGAGGCCGAGCACGCCAAGGCGCTTGGCGGCGGCGGCGAGAAGTACGTCGCCCGGCACCGCAAGCGCGGCAAGCTGCTGCCGCGAGAGCGGATCGAGCTGCTGCTGGACCCCGACTCACCGTTCCTGGAGCTGTCCCCGCTCGCCGGCTGGGGCTCGGACTACCAGGTCGGGGCCAGCCTGGTCACCGGGATCGGCGTGATCGAGGGTGTGGAGTGCCTGGTCACCGCCAACGACCCGACGGTACGTGGCGGCGCCAGTAACCCGTGGACGCTGAAGAAGGCGTTCCGGGCCTCCGAGATCGGGTACGCCAACCGGCTGCCCTCGGCGCACCTGGTGGAGTCCGGCGGCGCCGACCTGCCGAGCCAGAAGGAGATCTTCATCCCGGGTGGACGGATGTTCCGCGACCTGACCCGGGCGTCGGCGGCGGGGCTGCCGACGGTGGCGCTGGTGTTCGGCAACTCGACGGCCGGTGGGGCGTACATCCCGGGGATGAGCGACCACGTGGTGATGGTCAAGGAACGCGCCAAGGTGTTCCTGGGCGGGCCGCCGCTGGTGAAGATGGCCACCGGCGAGGTTTCCGACGACGAGTCGCTGGGCGGCGCGGACATGCACGCCCGTACCTCGGGGCTCGCCGACTACCTCGCCGTCGACGAGCCGGACGCGCTGCGGCTGGGCCGGCAGATCGTGTCCCGGCTCAACTGGCGCAAGCATGGTCCCGCGCCCGGCCCGTCCTCCGAGCCGCTGTACGACCCGGAGGAGCTGCTGGGGATCGCGCCGGCCGACCTGAAGGTTCCGTTCGACCCGCGCGAGGTGATCGCGCGAGTGGTGGACGGCTCAGAGTTCGACGAGTTCAAGCCGGCGTACGGCCCTTCGCTGGTGACCGGCTGGGCGCGGCTGCACGGCTACCCGGTGGGGATCCTCGCCAACGGGCAGGGGGTGCTGTTCAGCGCCGAGTCGCAGAAGGCGACCCAGTTCATCCAGCTCGCCAACCAGGCCGGTACGCCGCTGATCTTCCTCCACAACACCACCGGCTACATGGTCGGCGCCGAGTACGAGCAGGGCGGCATCATCAAGCACGGCGCGATGATGATCAACGCGGTCTCGAACTCCAAGGTGCCGCACATCTCGATCCTGATGGGCTCCTCGTACGGTGCCGGCAACTACGGCATGTGCGGGCGGGCGTACGACCCGCGGTTCCTGTTCGCCTGGCCGTCGGCGAAGTCGGCGGTGATGGGCCCCAAGCAGCTCGCCGGGGTGCTCTCCATCGTGTTGCGGGAGGGCGCGGCGGCGAAGGGGCAGGACTACAACGAGGAACACGACGCGGCGATGCGCGAGATGGTGGAGAACCAGATCGAGGCGGAGTCGCTGCCGATGTTCCTCTCCGGACGGCTCTACGACGACGGGGTGATCGATCCCCGCGACACCCGTACCGTGCTCGGGCTCTGCCTGTCGGCGATCCACAGTGGACCGGTCGAGGGCGCGCGGTACGACGGCACCGGCTTCGGCGTCTTCAGGATGTGACGATGATCAACAAACTGCTGGTGGCGAACCGCGGCGAGATCGCCCGGCGAGTGTTCCGTACCTGCCGCTCGGTGGGGGTGGGCACCGTCGCGGTGCACTCCGATGCGGACGCGGCGGCTCCGTTCGTGGCAGAAGCGGACGCGGCGGTACGCCTGCCCGGCAACACCCCGGGGGAGACGTACCTGCGTGCGGACCTGCTGGTCGAAGCCGCACGTGCGGCCGGCGCGGATGCCGTACACCCCGGGTACGGGTTCCTGTCGGAGAACGCCGAGTTCGCGCGCGCGGTGGCCGACGCCGGTCTGACCTGGGTGGGGCCGCCGCCGAAGGCGATCGAGTCGATGGGCTCGAAGATCGAGTCGAAGCGGCTGATGGCCGACGCCGGCGTGCCGGTCCTGTCTGAGCTGGACCCGTCCACGGTGACCGAGGCCGACCTGCCGGTGCTGGTGAAGGCGAGTGCCGGGGGTGGCGGGCGCGGGATGCGGATCGTCCGGGACCTGGCGTCGCTGGGGACGGCCGTGGAAGCGGCGAGCGCGGAGGCGGCGAGCGCGTTCGGGGACCCCACGGTGTTCTGCGAGCCGTACCTGGAGCGGGGCCGGCACATCGAGGTGCAGGTGCTCGCGGACCAGCACGGCACCGTCTGGGCGCTGGGGGAGCGGGAGTGTTCGATCCAGCGCCGGCACCAGAAGGTGGTCGAGGAAGCCCCGTCCCCGCTGGTGGACGACGCCATGCGGGCGAAGCTGTGTGAGGCGGCAGTGGCGGCCGCGCAGGCGATCGGGTACGTCGGCGCCGGCACCGTGGAGTTCCTGGCCGACGCGTCCGGGCGGTTCTTCTTCCTGGAGATGAACACCCGGCTGCAGGTCGAACACCCGGTCACCGAGTGCGTCACCGGCACCGACCTGGTGGCCTGGCAGCTGCGGGTCGCCGAGGGCGCTGGGTTGGACGGCGACGCACCCGGCTTCGACGGCCACGCCATCGAGGTCCGGCTCTACGCCGAGGACCCGGCGCACGACTGGCAGCCACAGGCCGGCACGCTGCACCGGGTTGCGGTGCCCGGGGTCGACGCGTCCTTCGCGATCCCCGCGGGCGGGGGTCTGCGGCTCGACTCCGGGGTCGAGGACGGCTCCGTCGTCGGCACCCACTACGACCCGATGCTCGCCAAGGTGATCGCGTGGGCGCCGACCCGCGCCGAGGCGGCCCGGCGGCTGGCCACCGCGCTCGCCGGCGCCCGGCTGCACGGCCTGGTCACCAACCGGGACCTGCTGGTCAACGTGCTGCGGCATCCGGCGTTCCTCGCCGGCGAGACCGACACCGGCTTCTTCGACACCCACGACCTGGCGAGGCTGAGCGCGCCGCTGGCTGGCGACGAGGCGGTAACGCTGTCCGCGCTGGCCGCCGCGCTCGCCGACGCTGCCGCCAACCGGGCCGCGGCACCGGTGCAGGGCGGACTGCCCACCGGGTGGCGCAACGTACCGTCCCAGCCGCAGCGCAAGCACTACCGGGCCGGCGACACCGAGTACCAGGTCGGCTACCGCCTGACCCGCGACGGGCTGGTCGCCGAGGGCCACGACGGGGTGCGTCTGCTCTCGGCCACCCCGACCGCGGTACGGCTGGAGGTCGCCGGAGTCACGCGGGAGTTCGCGGTGGCGGCGTACCCCGGAATGGTCTGTGTGGACTCGCCGATGGGTCCGGTGACGCTGCGGCCGGTGCCGAGGTTCACCGACCCCGCCGACGCGGTGGCTGAGGGTTCACTGCTGGCGCCGATGCCGGGCAGCGTGGTCGCCGTACACGTGGCGGAGGGGGACCGGGTCCAGGCCGGAGCACCGCTGCTGGTCCTGGAAGCGATGAAGATGCAGCACACGATCACCGCCGCCGACGGTGGGGTCGTCACCTCGTTGTCCGTCCACGTCGGATCCGCCGTGGACGCGGGCGCCGTACTGGCTGTGGTGGAAGGAGAGACCGGTGGACTTCCGGGAGAGTGAGGAGCGGCAGGCGCTGCGCGAGGCGGTCGCCGCGCTGGGTGCGAAGTACGGGCCGGAGTACATGCGCCAGAAGGCGCGCTCCGGCGGCAAGACCACCGAGCTGTGGAGCGAAGCCGGCAAGCTCGGCTACCTGGGCGTGAACCTGCCCGAGGAGTACGGCGGCGGAGGTGGCGGCATCGGCGACCTGGCCGCGGTCTGCGAGGAGCTGGGCGCCGCTGGCTGCCCACTGCTGCTGATGGTCGTCTCGCCCGCCATCTGCGGCACCATCATCGCCCGGTACGGCACCGACGACCAGAAGCAGAGCTGGCTGCCGCGGCTGGCCGACGGCTCGCTGACCATGGTGTTCGCGATCACCGAGCCCGACGCCGGCTCCAACGCCCACAGGATCACCACCACGGCCCGCCGCGAGGGGGACGACTGGCGGCTGTCCGGGCAGAAGGTATTCATCTCAGGGGTGGACGAGGCCGAGTCGGTGCTGGTGGTGGCGCGTACCGAGGACGCGAAGACCGGCGACCTGAAGCCGGCGCTGTTCGTGGTGCCGACCGACGCCGACGGGTTGACGTACCAGCAGATCGAGATGGAGTTTCCGTCGCCGGAGAAGCAGTTCACGGTCTTCCTGGACGATGTGGCGCTGCCGGCCGAGGCTCTGGTCGGCGACGAGGACGCCGCGCTGCTGCAGCTTTTCGCGGGGCTGAACCCGGAGCGGATCATGGCCTCGGCGTTCGGGCTCGGCATCGCCCGGTTCGCGCTGGCCCGCGCCGTGGAGTACGCCAGGAGCCGGCAGGTGTTCAAGCAGCCGATCGGCGCCCACCAGGCGATCGCGCATCCGCTCGCGCAGTGCCACATCGAGATCGAGCAGGCGCGGCTGATGACCCAGAAGGCCGCCTGGCTGTACGAGTCCGGCGACGACCTCGCCGCCGGGGAGGCCGCCAACATGGCCAAGTACGCCGCGGCCGAGGCCGCGGTGCACACCGTCGACGCGGCGGTGCAGACCCACGGCGGCAACGGCCTGACCAGCGAGTACGGGGTGGGCATGCTGCTCGGCGCCGCCCGGGTGGCGCGGATCGCCCCGGTCAGCCGGGAGATGATCCTCAACTTCGTCGCGATGCACACCCTGGGGCTGCCGAAGTCGTACTGAGATGATCGGCGGACCGACTGAACGGAGTGACATGACCGAGGAAGCCACGCCCGAGCGGCGGGGAGCGGGGAACGTCGTCCACCTCAGCGTCGAGGCAGGGATCGCGACGATCACCCTGGACTCGCCGCAGAACCGCAACGCGCTGTCCCGGCAGCTGATGACCGAGCTGTTCGCGGGGTTGGCGGGCGCCGCCGAGGATCCGGCGGTGCGCGCGGTGGTGCTGACCCACACCGGCGGCACGTTCTGCGCCGGCGCCGACCTCACCGAGGCCGCGGCCGGCGGGATGGCCGAGGGTACGGCGGCGTTGCTGCGGCTGCTGCGTACCATCGTCGCGCTGCCGAAGCCGGTGGTGGCCCGGATCGACGGCAACGTACGGGCCGGCGGGCTCGGGCTGGTCGGCGCCTGCGACATCGCGGTGGCCTCGGAGGCGTCGTCGTTCGCGTTCACCGAGGCCCGGCTGGGCCTGGCGCCTGCGATCATCTCGCTGACCGTGCTGCCCCGGCTGGACTCCCGGGCCGCCGGCCGCTACTTCCTGACCGGTGAGAAGTTCGGCGGCGAGGTCGCCGCCCGGGTCGGGCTGGTCACCTTCGCCGCCGCCGATGTGGACGCCGCACTGGCCGACATCCTGACCGGCCTGCGCGCCGGGTCGCCGCAGGGCCTGGCGGAGTCGAAGAAGCTGGTCACCGCCGAAGTGCTGGGGGAGCTGGATGAGCACGGCGAGGCGATGGGAGAGCTGTCGGCCCGGCTGTTCGCCTCCGACGAGGCACGCGAGGGCATGATGTCGTTCCTGGAGCGCCGTCCCCCGAAGTGGGCCGCGGAGTTGAACTGATGGCCAGCCCCAGGGTCAGCGCGGAGCCGGTCCGCGAGCCTGCCCGCGATGCGGGCCGCGAGCCGCAGCAGGAACGCAGCCGGATCACCCGGCAGCGGCTCCTCGAAGCGACCGTGGACTGCCTCGCCGAACGGGGCTGGTCCGGCACCACGGTCGCGGTGGTCGCCGAGCGGGCGGGCGTGTCCCGGGGTGCCGCCCAGCACCACTTCCCGACCCGGGAAGACCTGGTAACCGCCGCCGTGGCCGAGATGGCCCGGCGGCGGGGCGAGGAGATCCGGTCCCGGGCCGCCGCGCTACCGGTCGGGGAGCGGCGTACCGCGGAAGCCCTGGAGCTGCTCGCGGCGCACTTCACCAGTCCGGTGTTCGCCGCCGCGCTGCAGCTGTGGGTGGCCGCCTCCACCGATCCGGCGCTGCGGCAGCTGGTCGGACCGCTGGAGGCGGAGGTGGGCCGGGAGGTGCACCGGTTCGCCGTCGACCTGCTCGACGCCGACGAAACCCGTCCGGGGGTACGCGAGGCCGTGCAGGCCACCCTCGACCTGCTGCGCGGCCTGGGGCTGGCGAACCTGCTCAGCGACGACTCCGCCCGCCGTACTCGCCTGCTCCGGGAGTGGGCCCGCTACCTGGACCAGGCGCTCGACGCGGGTGCGGCTTCACCCGGGCTCACCCGGCGCTGACCCGCCCGGCCGCTCCGGTCGCTGGCGCCGGACTGTGGCCCGGCCGACCGCCCGGCCCTGGGCCACGCGTACCAGGACGGCGGCGAAGTGGTCGCGTCGAGCTGTGACGGCTTGTGCCACGGGGCACGGCTGCGGGCGGCCACAGGAACACATCTCGCGTCGGGTGCGGTGGTCGGCGAGCAGGACGGCGGCGGCCCGCAGCTGGGCGCGCAGGTAGCGGGCGAGCTGGGGGGCGGACAGGGCCGTCACCGGCCGTCCCGGCGTACCACCGACGGCCGGCCGGTGCCCGGGTCGCACTCCAGCGTGAGGATCGGCCCGGACAGGCGTACGGAACGCTCCTGATACAACGCCTCGGAGATCAGCATCCAGCACGCCCGCGCCGTGACCACGTCGAGCGCGAACTCACCGCTCGGGATCTGCAGGATGAGCAGCTCCGACTGCCGGTCGGCGACCGCTGTCAAGATCGGCGGGCCGCCGATCGAAGGTCGAACCGCGTACGTGTGTGCCCGTCGATGTCCGCTCATTACCGTCCTTCCACTCTTTGACCGCCGCCCTGGACTTGTTGGACGATCACGGTCTGCCAGAACTAGGAAACCCCGTCAGAGCGGACGCATTTACTACGGTTCGGAGACATGCTGGGACACTTCACGAGCAATAAAGTGTCCCAAAACGTCCCCCGGACGTGGCCCCACCCAGAGGGAGTCCAGGTGGCAAACAACCGGCTGCGAAGCGCGCTGCGGAGTAGTGGCTATTCGCCGCAGAGGTTCGCGGAAGAGGTCGGTGTCGATCCGAAGACAGTTCAGCGCTGGATAACGACCGGTCGTACGCCACACCGTACTACGGCCATGCGTGCCGCGACGCTGCTGACCGTTTCGGTCGACTGGTTGTGGCCTCGGCTCGACCAAAACCACGAGGGTAACCGGTCAACAGAGGTCATAGCCCACTATCCCGACCGCTCCGAGACAGCCCAAGCATCTCTGGTTGGATCTGTTGGTGGCGGCGAAGGAAGAAATCGACATTGTCGCGTATGCCAGCCTCTTCTTGCCTGAGGAAAATCCGGAAGCGATCCAGATTATCAAACACAAAGCGGAGACTGGTGTTAATGTACGCATCGCACTAGGTGATCCGGACAGCCCGGAAGCGGAGCTGCGCGGCCGCGAAGAGGAGTTGTACGACGCCATTCCTGCGCGCATCCGCATGGCTCTCGCCTACTACCGTCCGCTGGTTGGTTCCCCTGGCGTCGATTTTCGGCTGCACCGTACGACGCTCTACAACTCGATCTTCCGCTACGACGATCAGATGCTTGTCAATCAACATGTCTACGGCACCTACGGTTACGTGGCTCCTGTGCTTCACGCGCACCGTCAAATCGACGACGGTGTGTACGACACCTACCGGGCGGAGCTTCGAGAAGATTTGGCAGGTCGCGTATCCCTATGTCCCTACGGCTTAGCGAGCACGCGTCTCATTGCTTCGCGAAACGCAGCCGCATCCGTGAGGTCGGGGAGCACTTCGTCGGCCCCGGCGTCGCGGAGAACTGTCTCGTCGTCGATCCCGGTCGTTACACTGATGATACGTGCTCCGCCGTGCAACGCGGCGTCGACATCCCTTACGGTGTCTCCGACAAGCACCGTAGACGTACGATCGAATACGGCACCATATTTCTCGGACGCCCGTCGCTGCGCTATGGCAACGAGTTTCGACCGTACCGGATCGTCCGAACCAAACCCTCCCACCTCGAAATCAATATATTTGTCAAGGTCGAACGATTCTAACTTCGCGCGGGCGTTGTCGCTGATGTTTCCAGTCAGCACCGATTGGACGATCGACGGGTCGCGCCGGAGTTCGGAGAGAAGGTCCACCACACCCGGCAATGCGCTGCCGAGCGTCATGAGAGTGGTGCGATTGGACGCCATCGCTTTCACGAGGGCGTCGAACAACTGATCGTCGTATGCGGCGGTGAACGTGATGCCGTTGGCGGCGAACAGGTTCCGCATGATGACGGGATCGGTGCGGCCATCGGTCTGCGGCCGGTGAGCCGGTGAACTGCCGGTGAGGATCTCAAAAGCTGCGGCGTAGGTCTCCTTGCTCACCCCACCGTTCTCGATGAGTGTGTGGTCGATATCCCACAAGATCAACGTCTTCATGATTCGGGTCCACCGGCCCAGCGTCGGAGTTCAGCCATAGCGCTCAGAACGATAGTTCACCTCGTTGCCGCTACTTGGTCAGGCCACGCACTCCGCGCCCCGGCGCAGGTGCTCCGTGGTGGTCAGCCGCCGTGGGCGCTCGGAAGTTCGGGGTTGTGGCGGCCTGGCGTAGGGCGGAGACAGCCACAACTCCGGAATCCGTGTCCTGCGGGGGCGGCGGTGGGCTCAACGTGGTGTTCGGGGCGCTACCGGAGCGGGAACGAGCTCCGCCCGGCGTCCTTGGCCGTATCGCGGCCTTCTTGGTGCAGGGGCCGGCTAGAGGAATCTGGGAACCATGCGGTCCACGGTGCGCAGGGCGAAGGCGAGGGGACGGGCGAGGGACGCCACGAGCGCGCCGGTCAGGCGTCCGCGACGCCTCGCTACGACGCGCGGCGGGAGCGTCGCGAACAGCGTCGCGACGGCCGGGAGCGGGCGGGCGAAGACTCTGAGCTCAACGATCTGGCCCTGTTCGTTGAAGCGCACCAGATTCATGGCTTGGAGTTCCACCCCTCGCACGCGCGCGTGGAAGGTGAACGCTCGGGTATCGCCGAGTGCGAGTGGTTCTGTGGTGTGGATGTCCTCGACGACGGCGAAGATGTCGCGGTGCAGTGCCACGACATCCTCCCTGCCCTCGAACCGTACTCGTGCGGTGAGCGGGGAGTTGAAGACGACGTCGGGCGCCAGGAGTTCGGCGACCGCATCGGCGTCGGCGCTTTCACCGGCGGCGCGGTAGGCGGTGATCGCCGCCTCGACCGATGAGGTGGTGGGGGCGGCGGTGCTGGAGACAGACATGGGAATCCTTCCGTTCAACGGTTGATCTGCCCGACCCGCGAACGCCGCAGGTGCCAGTCGCGGATCGCTGCCGCGAACCGGTCGGGCGCGTCGGACTGCACGAAGTGGCCACCACCTTCGACGATCACGGTGTGGTGGTCGGTGAAGATGTCCTCCCATCGCTGTCGTTCCTTGCTGCGGAACGCGACGTCGGCGTCGCCCCAGACGATGAGTGTCGGGAGCGACGCGAGGTGGGGAAGCCCGGCTTCGATATCGGCGAGAAAGGCACGGCTGGCGGTGATGGCCCGGGGGAGCACGGCCGACGCGTCGCGCCGGTCGCGGGTGGCGAGCGCGTTTCGGTAGTGGGTCATCTCGTCGGCGGTCGGCTTCCGCAGCCGGTGCCCGACGGGGATCAGCGCATTGACAAAGAGGTTGAACTGCCTGATCAGCAAGCGCCCCAGGGGCCCGCCCACCAGGTGGGAGGCGATCTCGATGTGAGTGTCGGTGATCGGCCAGCCCCAGGTGTTGGCCAGCACCAGGCCGTCGAAGGCGGAGGGCCGCTGTTCGACGGTGGCCAGGCCGATGGGGCCGCCCCAGTCGTGGGCCACGAGGGTTACCTCGTTCAAGGCCAGGGCATCGACGAAGGCGGTGACCACCTGGGCGTGTTCCTCAGGCAGATACCGGTAACCCGGGCGGGGTGACGACAGCCCGAAGCCCGGGTAGTCGAGTGCGACGCAACGGAACTCGTCTCGCAGGGCGCGGATCACCTCGCGGTACACGAATGACCAGGTCGGGTTCCCGTGCAGCAGCAGGAGCGTGGGCCCCGACCCTTCGTCCATATAGTGGACGGTGTTTCCGTCGATCGCGACGAAGCGGCTCTCGAACGGGAACAGCTCGTCGTCGACCCATGCGGGCCTTCCCAGGTCAGCCATGTCCACCACCTCGTTTCAGTGACTTAACTAGATATAGTCGGGTACGCTTGAGATTGTCAAGGAGGTGAGATGAGTCGAAGCTACGGCCAGTACTGCGGTCTTGCCCGGGCTCTCGATGTCGTGGGTGACCGGTGGAATCTGCTCATCGTCCGCCAGCTCCTGATGGCCCCTGCTCGCTACCGCGAGCTTCTCGACGGGCTCCCTGGCGTGGCGACGAACCTGCTCGCTGACCGGCTCCGCGACATGGAGACCGCAGGGGTGGTCGAGCGGCGGTTGGCAGAAGAGGGCAACGCCATCGTGTACGCCCTCACCCCGTGGGGCGCCGAGCTGCGGGAGCCGATCCACAGTTTCATCCGCTGGTCGACGCCGCTGATGGTGCGCGGGCCCGACGGCGACCGCTTCCGCCCCGACTGGCTCGCGGTCGCCCTCCCGGCCCTGCTCGGCGGCATGGTGTCCGCAGGTCGGTCACTGACGGTGGGGATCGCGGTCGACGGCGGGCTGGTCCAGGTGCGGGCGACGCGGTCGGGCATTCAGGTCGGCCCGCATGATGGTCGAGCTCTGGATGCCGTGGTGCGCGCCGACGCGGCGATCGTTCTCGGCCTGGCGGCGGGCGTGCTCGCCCTCGACGATGTCGCTGGGCTCGTCCACGTCGAAGGCGATGAGGCGGCCGTACGAACCGTCTTCGACGCCCAACGCGCCGAGCCTTCCGGCTCTGCAGCGAGCCGAGCAAGCCCGCAAGCACCGCGATGAGTTCGGCTCGGAAGTTCGGGGTTGTGGCGGTCTGGCGCAGGGCGGAGACAAGCCACAACCCCGAAATCCGTGACCGACGCTGCAGACCTTCACGGTCGCGGTGGGTTCCTTGGGGTTGTTACTTGGGGTAACATGCGGCGATGGACGTACTGATCACTGGCGCGGCGCGGGGCATTGGGGCGCAGACGGCGCGGTTGCTGGCCGCGAAGGGGCACCGGATCTCGCTGGTGGGGCTGGAGCCGGAGCTGCTGCAGGAGCTCGCGGTCGAGCTGGGGGAGCAGCACTGCTGGTTCACCGCCGATGTGACCGACTCCGACTCGCTGCGGGCCGCGGTGGCCGGCACAGTGGAGCGGTTCGGCGGGATCGACGTGGTGCTCGCCAACGCCGGGATCGCCAGCTACGCCACGGTGCGGATCGCCGACCCCGAGGCGTTCGCGCGGGTGATCGACATCAACATCACCGGGGTGTTCCGGACCCTCAACGCCACGCTGCCGCACCTGATCGAGCGCAAGGGGTACGCGCTGATCGTCGCCTCGCTCGCCACGTACACCCCGATGCCGGGGCTCGCGGCGTACGCCGCCAGCAAGGCCGGTGTGGAGTCGCTCGGTCACGCCACACGCCACGAGGTGCGCCCGTTCGGGGTGCAGGTCGGCACCTGCCACCCGTCCTGGATCGACACCGACATGGTGCGCAACGCCGCGCGGGAGCTGCCGACATTCGGCGCGCTGCGCAGCAAGCTGCCCTGGCCGGCGAACACTCTGACCACCGTCGAGAAGTGCGCCGAGGCGATCGTGCGCGGCATCGAGAAGCGCTCCCGCCGGGTGTACGTGCCGCGCTCCGTCGCGCTGGTCAACGCCGCCCGGGCGCTGGTGGTGAGTCCGGTCGCAGACTGGCTGATCGGTCGCCAGGCGAAGACCCTGGTGCCGCAGCTGGAGCAGGAGGTGGCCGCCCTCGGTCGCCAGACCCAGGCCCACGCGGTCAGTACGGAGACGCGGCCCCGCTCCTGACCGCTGCAGACACCGACCCTGCGTGAGGCATTGGACGGTTCCTAACGAGACGGCGCCGCCGGTTTGTAAGTACGTGTCCAACGCCTTCGCGGCACCGGGTAGGCCGGATCGCGGCACCGGGTAGGCCGCTCGCGGCACCGGGTAGGCCGGATCGCGTCACTGGGTGGCGAGCGCGTCGCGTACCAGGCAGTAGGCTGATCACCACCGGTCGGGGCGGGCACGGATAGGGGCGCGGATGGACCTCTCACCACGGGCGTTTGCCCGGATCGCGGAGCGGATGGGCGCCACCGCCCGCAACGCACTCGAAGTCGCCTGGCAGGGCGGGCTCGCGGTCGAGGAGGATTCGGCGCCGTACCAGGTGACGGCGCGGCATGCCACGTACCGACTGCGGCACTACTTCGCCGACCGTACGGAGACCGGGCGGCCGGTGGTGCTGATGGTGCCGCCGCTGATGGTCTCCACCGAGGTGTACGACGTCTCGGTCGATGTCAGCGCGGTACGCATCCTGACCGATGCCGGCGTCGACTCCTGGGTGGTCGACTTCGGGGCGCCCGAGCGCGAGGAAGGCGGCCTGGAACGCACCCTCACCGACCACATCCTGGCGGTCAGCCAGGCCGTCGACGAGGTACGCGCGGCGACCGGGCGTGACGTACACCTGGCGGGGTATTCGCAGGGCGGGATGTTCTGCTACCAGGCGGCGGCGTACCGGCGGGCCAAGGGCGTGGCGAGCATCGTGACGTTCGGCAGCCCGGTTGACGTACGCGGACAGTTGCCGTTCGGGTTGCCGGAGGACCTGGCGGTCAAGGGCATCGACCTGGTGGTCAACTCGGTGCTGGCGCAGCGCTACCTGCCGGCCTGGGCGGTCCGCAACGGCTTCCGGATGCTCGACCCCGGCAAGACCGTACGCCAGCAGTTGGAGTTCCTGCTGCAGCTGCACAACCGGGAAGCCCTGCTGCCGAGAGAGCGGCAGCGGCAGTTCCTGATGCAGGACGGCTGGGTGGCGTACCCGGGGCCTGCGATCCGGGACCTGGTGCAGCAGTTCGTGGCGCACAACCGGATGCTCTCCGGTGGGTTCCTGGTCGAGGACCGGATGGTGACCCTGGCCGACCTGACCTGCCCGGTGCTGTGCTTCGTCGGCGACGCCGACTCGATCGCGATGCCCGGGGCGGTACGCGCGATCCGCCGGGCCGCGCCGCGCGCTGACGCGTACGAGGTCAGCATGCCGGTGGGCCACTTCGGGATGGTGGTGGGCAGCAAGGCCGCGGAGGTCAGCTGGCCCACCGTCGCCGCCTGGGCGAAGTGGCGGGACGGGCTGGGCGAGCGCCCCGGCATCGCGCCGATGGTCGCCGGAGATGCCGAGCCGACCGTCACCGAGGGGCTGGGCAACACGCTGCGCACCGCCGCCGAGGTCGGGCTGAGCCTGGCGCAGGGCGTGGTCGGCGCGGTCACCGGCACCGCGAAGACCGTCGGGGTGCTCACCGAGGAGGCGGTACGCCAACTGCCCCGGCTGCGCCGGCTGGAACACGTACGCCCGGACACCCGGATCTCACTGGGGCTGGTGCTCGACGAGAACGCCGCCAAGCGGCCCGACGACACCTTCTTCGTCTTCGACGGACGCGGCCACACCTATGCCGCCGCAAAGCACCGGATCGACAGCATCGTGGCCGGCCTGACCTCCGTCGGGGTACGCCAGGGCGACCACGTCGGCGTGCTGATGGGTACCCGCCCCAGTGCGCTCGCGGTGCTGGTGGCGCTGAACCGGCTGGGCGCGGTGGCGGTGCTGATGCGCCCCGACGGACCGACCCCCCGGGAAGCCGAGCTGGGGCAGGTCAGCCGGATCATCGCCGACCCGGAGCACGGCGAGATGGCGGCCGAGGCGGTGGGCGTACCGGTGCTGGTGCTCGGTGGCGGCGGCGAGCCGCGCGAGCTGGGCTTCGGACTGACCGACCTCGAACGCATCGACCCTGGACAGGTGGCGCTCCCCAGGTGGTACGCGCCCAACCCGGGCCAGGCGCAGGACCTCGCGTTCGTGCTGTTCGCCGGGGACGGAGAGGCCACCCGTACCGTCCGGATCACCAACCGGCGATGGGCGGTCTCGGCGTTCGGCACCGCCTCGGCGGCGGCGCTCTCCTCCGCCGACACGGTGTACAGCCTGACCCCGATCTACCACTCCTCGGGGCTGCTCAACGGCATCGGCGGCGCGGTCGCGGGCGGCTCCCGGGTGGCGCTGACCACCGACTACCACCCGGAGGCGTTCTGGGAAGAGGTACGCCGGTACGGCGTGACCGTGGTCTCGTACACCTGGAATCTGCTGGCGCCGTTGATCGACTCGCCCGCCAGCCCCGCCGAGAACGACCACCCGGTACGGCTGTTCATGGGCTCCGGGATGCCGAAGGGGCTGTGGCGGGCGCTGCAGCTGCGGTTCGCCCCGGCCGGGGTGCTGGAGTTCTTCGCCTCCACCGAGGAGGACGTGGTGCTGGTCAACCTGACCGGTGAGAAGGTCGGCGCCAAGGGACGCCCGCTGCCCGGCAGCGCCCGGGTCCGGCTCGCCGCGTACGACGTGGACGCCGGCCGTGTGATCCAGGGCGGGGACGGGTTCGCTCAGCCGTGCCGGCCCGGCGAGATCGGGATGCTGCTGGCGCAGGTGGAGCACGGACGCGGTGCGCTGCGCCGCGCCCCGCTGCGCGGCATGTTCGCCCCCGACGACGCGTGGCTGGCGACCGGGTCGCTGTTCTGGCGCGACGCCGACGGCGACTACTGGCTGGTCGACCACGTGTCGGGGCTGATCCGTACCGAGGGCGGGCCGGTCGGCACCGTACCGATCGAGGATGCGCTCGGTGACATCGACGCGGTCGGGCTGGTCGCGGCGTACGGGGTGGGCACCGCGCCCCGGCAGCGGGTGGTGGCGGCGGTGACGCTGCGCTCCGGGCAGAAGCCGCGTGCCGAACAGCTCGACGAGGCGCTCGCGGAGCTGGGCGATGGCCGCCCGGAGGTGGTGCAGGTGGTACCGAAGATCCCGCTCACCACGTGGTACCGGCCGATCCGGCACGGCCTGCGCGAGAAGGGGATCCGTCCCGGGACGTCCCGCCGCCCGGTCTGGTACCTCGATCCCGACACCGACCGGTACCGGCCGCTGGACGCGGTGACCGCCGCCAAACTCAGCTCGTCGGTCGACGCGTGATGGGCACGCCCGCGCTGCACCGGCTGGCGTCGCTGCTGGAGCCCGTACCGTCCGATCCCGAGGTCTCGGCCGGTTACCTGGACCTGCTCGGCGAGGCCCCCGAGGGGCAGCCGACGTTCGCACAGTCGCTGATGGTCTCCGGTTGGATCCCCCAGGTGTACGAGCGCTGGTGGCGTCCCGCGCTGGGCCAACTCGCCAAGGGCGTGGTCGGGCCGACGATGGCGGGGGAGCGCACGATCGCCCGCGACTACCTGGCGGCCGATGCCGGCGACGTGGTGCTCGACATCGCGTGCGGCCCCGGCAACTTCACCCGTGACTTCGCCGACGCGGTCGGCGACGCCGGGCTCGCGATCGGGCTGGACGCGTCGGCCACGATGCTGCGACGCGCCGTCGACGACACCGACGCCGGCAACCTGGCGTACCTGCGGGCGGACGCCACCGAGCTGCCATTCCGCGACGGTTCGCTGGACGCGGTGTGCTGCTTTGCGGCGCTGCACCTGTTCGCCGAGCCGTACCGGGTGCTGGACCGGGTGGCGGCGGTGCTGCGCCCCGGCGGCCGGATCGCCCTGATGGTCAGCTGCGGTCGCGGACCCTCCGTGGTACGCCAGGTCTCGTCCACCGTCGCGTCGGCGACCGGCATCCGGATGTTCGGCCCGGACGAGATCACCGGTGCCCTGGCCGACCGCGGGTTCGACCAGGTGCGCCAGCAGATCCACGGCGTCGTCCAGTTCGTCGGCGGCACCCTCGCCCGGTAGTCCGCCAACCCGCAGAAGAACTCTGGCCGCGGCATCCCGGCAACCAGACGGTCACTCGGGCGCGGTGTCACGTACCGCCAGTACCAGCAGGGCCGAGACCGCCATACCCGCGCCGAGGACGCCCCCCAGCACGGTGTAGCCGCCCACCGCGATCACCGCGCCGCCGGCCACGGCGCCGAGCAGGTAGCCGAGCTGGGTCACCCCGGTGCGTACCGCCATCATCGCGCCGGCCTGACGCGGCAGCTGGTCGATACCGAGGCCGCTGGAGGCCGGCGTCCGTACCCCGGCGGCGGTGCCGATCAGGCAGTACAGCAGCGCTACCACGTACCAGCCGAGTACGTCTGCAGCCAGTGCCGCGGGCAGCAACACCGCCATAACGAGCGCCGCGCCGGCCACCAGATGCCGGCGGGAGATCCGGGAGACCAGCCGCGCGGAGCGGGTCGACGCCACCACGTACGCCGCCGCCCCCGAGGCGAGCAGCCAGCCGGCGGCGCCCTCACCGAGTCGCAGCCGCTCCACGAAGTACGCCCCGATGAAGGTCAGAAGCCCGGTCCAACAGGTGTACGCCAGCAGCTCGGCGACCACCCAGCGGCGTGCCGAGCGGTCACCGAGCAGCACCCGCAGCGGCAGCGCCTGCTGGGCGCCACCGCCCGGTGCCGCGGTACCCGACGAGACCAGGGTGGCGAGCGCGAGCACCGCCACCACGGCCTGCGCGGCCTGCCAGGAGACGTACTCGGTGACCACCCCGACGGACGGGTTCACCACGATCCACGCGAACGCGTTCGCCCCGGTGACGTACCCGATCACCCGCGCCCGTTCGTACCCTCCGAAGGCCGCGACGCCCGCGAATCCGGCGGTGAGCAGACAGGCGACCGCCACCCCGACCACCCCGTGCGCCACCAGGAAGTACGGCAGCCCGGGTGCCGCCGCCACCGCCGCGCAGCCGCCGAGTGCGACGGTCGAGCCGGCCTGCACCAGCCTGCGGGGCCGCACGCCGCGCACGGTGATGAAGGCGGACACGGCGATCGCCGCAGTCGCGGTCACCGTCCGGGCCTGCCCGACCGCCGCGACCGGAGCCTGGAAATCCTGCCCGATCGCCGCCATGGTCGGCCCCAGCACCACCAGCAACGCCTGCGATGTCATCGTGGCCAGCACCAGCGGTGCCACCTGCGCCCGCGGCAGGCGCCGGGTCTCGGTCATGCCGTACTCCTCGCGTTCTAGCGCGGAGCGTAAACCCGGCACGGCCCGGTCCCCGGCACCTGCCGCGTCCCTTCGAGATCTTGGTAAGTTAGTGCTCGAATCTGACATCCGTTTACCAAGATCGCCGACCTTTACCAGCCGCGGGCGCGCCATTCGGGGATCGCGGGGCGTTCGGTGCCGAGGGTGGAGTCGTCGCCGTGGCCGGGGTAGAACCAGGTTTCGTCGGGGAGGCGGTCGAAGAGCTTGCGCTGTACGTCGGTGATCAGCGAGGTGAAGCGTTCGGCGTCGCCCCAGGTGTTGCCGACGCCGCCGGGGAACAACGAATCGCCGGTGAACAGGTGCGGCGTACCCTCCGGATCTTGGTAGAGCAGCGCGATCGAACCGGGAGTGTGGCCTACCAAATGGATCGCCTCTAGCCCGCAGTCACCGACGCCGATCCGGGCGCCGTCGTCGACCTGCTCCGTCGGGACCGGCAGGGCGTCGGCGTCGAGGCGGTGCGCGACCGATCGGGCGCCGGTGCGGGACACCACGTCGGCCAACGCCTGCCAGTGGTCGCCGTGCTGATGCGTGGTGACCACAGTGGACAGGCCGGCCTCGCCGACCAGGTCGAGCAGCCGGTCCGGCTCGTTCGCGGCGTCGACCAACAGCTGTTCGCCGGTGCGCCGGCAGCGCAGCAGGTACGCGTTGTTGTCCATCGGACCGACCGAGACCTTGGTGATGGCCAGCGCCGCCAGCTCCCGGGTCTGCGCCGGCCCGCCGGGGGTGACCTTCCCGCTGTACGTCATGCCGCCACCCTACGTTTACCGCCACGTCGGGACAGTCGGCAGTGGACCTTCTGGCGTGATCGTCAGGCCATGACCGTCGGAGCGTCCGATCAGCCAGGCGGCGAGTGCGTACGCCGGCCCGGTCACCACCGGCCGGCTGCCGTCGGGTGTGGCCTCGGGGTCCAGCTCCGGGCAGTGCACCGCGGCCGGCAGCGCGTCGGCGACGTCGTGCAGCAGCTCATGGGTGAGCCGGTGACTGAAGCTGTTCGGCCAGGCGTCGGGCCGGTAGTCCGCGCCGAGATCGACGTGGTGGATCTCCACCTCGCGCAGCCGGGCCCAGACCAGCGTGGCGGCCAGTGCCTCGCTGCCGCCGCGCGTCCGTACCGTCGCGCCCCAGGCACTGGCCGGCATCGCGTCGGCGCGCTCGGCGAACTGGATGGCGGAGCTGCGCAGGTCCGCCAGCTGCGCGGCGAGCGGACGGGGTGCGCCCGCCTCGATGTCGGCGTCGCGGAGCTGCTGGCTGGCGTACTGCGGGGTCTCCACACCGGTACGGGCCCAGGTCAACAGGTTGCAGAGGCTGTCGGCGTTGCGGGCCACATGGGTCACCACGTGGCCCCGGCTCCAACCCGGCAGCAGCGACGGTGCGGACAGGTCGGCGTCGCTGAGACGCTGCACGGTGGTGAGCATCCGGTCGGTGGCACGCTGAAGTTCGGGGAGCAGCGCGAGGGGGTCCATGGCGCGACCCTACAACGCGTACCAGGGGGAAATTCAGTACCGCCGGATGGCGCGCGACCGTAGCGTTCCGTAACAACAGCGGGGTTGCACCCGCCGCGCGGCGACTGGGTGGAGGAGGTGACGGCGATGACCGCCGTGGACCGTGAAGACACAACTAGCGGGCGCCGTCACTGAGCCTGGCTCGGGTGCCCGCCTGAGTCGAGAGCTGAATCTCCTATGACATTCGATCTCGCGTCCCTGGGTTGGGACGCCGACTTTGAACACCACTACCGGCCGTACCGGTCGAGCGGGCAGCAGGCCGCCCGGGTGAGCCGGGTGGACCGGGGCGTCTGCACCGTGCTGACCTGGCACGGTTCGCTGCGGGCCAGCCTCGCCGGCGCCATGCTGTCGGCGATCGCCGCCGACCCGCTGCAGTTGCCGTGTGTCGGGGACTGGGTGGTGGTACGCACCTGGCCGGACCGCCGGCACACCGTGGAGGCGGTGCTGCCCCGGCGTACCGCGGTGGTACGCAACAGCGCTGCGAGAGACTCGTACGGGCAGCTACTGGCCGCGAACCTCGACGTGGCCGCGGTGGTGGAGCCACTGGACCCGTCACCGGACAGCGGCCGGGTGGAGCGGCTGCTGGCATTGGCGCACGAGTCGGGCGCGACGCCGGTGCTGATCGGCACCAAGTCCGACCTGGTGCCCGATCCGGGCGCGGTGCTGGACCAGCTGTCGGAGTCCGCGCCGGGGGTGACGGTCTATCCGGTGAGCGCGGCCACCGGCGACGGGCTCGCCGCGCTGCGCCGGCTGTGCCGGGGCCGTACGGTCGCGCTGCTCGGGCCGTCGGGCTGCGGCAAATCCACGCTGGTCAACGCCCTCGCCGGGGCCACCGTGATGGCGACCCGCTCGCCGCGCGCCGACCGCAAGGGGCGGCACACCACGACGTACCGAGCGCTGGTGCCGCTGCCCGGCGGCGGGGCGGTGCTGGACACACCGGGGCTGCGCTCGGTCGGGCTGTTCGACACCGGGGCAGGGCTGGACGCCGCGTTCGCCGACATCGAGGCGCTCGCCGCGGGCTGCCGGTTCTCCGACTGTGCCCACACCGTGGAGCCGGACTGCGCGGTACGCGCCGCGATCGACGCCGGCGACCTGCCGGAGCGCCGGCTCAGTTCGTGGCGCAAACTCCAGCGGGAGTACGAGATCGAGCGCCGCCGCCGGCAACGCCGCGAGTCCGCCGACCGCCGCCGCTGACGCCCGGCGCCCGCCTGGCGCCCGTATCCCTGCCGGCGCCGGCGCCGGTATACCTTTGGCAGGCAGGCGCCGGAGCCGCTGTCCCCGTCTCGGGAATGCCGCACCCGGAAAAATTGTCATAGGGCGCGGATACAGTTGCCGACCGGTGCAGTGGCACATCGGATCCCACCCGATTTTGGCGTATCGCCGCAGGTCAGGGCTCCGGTTGACGAGATGCGAAGCAGGGGACAGTGGCCGATCGACTCATCGTCCGTGGCGCGCGGGAGCACAACCTGCGCGACGTCAACCTCGACCTCCCCCGTGAGTCGCTGGTGGTTTTCACCGGCCTCTCCGGCTCCGGCAAGTCGAGCCTTGCGTTCGACACCATCTTCGCCGAGGGCCAGCGGCGGTACGTGGAGTCGCTCTCGGCGTACGCCCGGCAGTTCCTGGGTCAGATGGACAAGCCGGACGTGGACTTCATTGAGGGGCTGTCGCCGGCGGTGTCGATCGACCAGAAATCGACCTCCCGCAACCCCCGTTCGACCGTCGGCACCATCACCGAGGTGTACGACTACCTGCGGCTGCTGTTCGCCCGGATCGGCGTACCGCACTGTCCCAACTGTGGGCGGGAGATCACCAGGCAGACCCCGCAGCAGATCGTGGACCGGGTGCTCGCGATGGAGGAGGGCGTCCGGTTCCAGGTGCTCGCCCCGGTGGTACGCGGCCGCAAGGGCGAGTATGTCGACCTGTTCCGGGAGCTGCAGTCCAAGGGGTACGCCCGGGTCCGGGTCGACGGCGAGGTGCACCCGCTGACCGAGCCGCCGAAGCTGGAGAAGCACAAGAAACACGCCATCGAGGTGGTGATCGACCGGCTCGCGGTCAAGCAGTCCGCCAAGCAGCGGCTCACCGACTCGGTGGAGACCGCGCTCGGCCTGGCCGGCGGCATCGTGGTGCTCGACTTCGTCGACCTGCCCGCCGAAGACGAGCACCGGGAGCGGATGTTCTCCGAGCACCTGGCCTGCCCGGAGTGCGAGCTGTCGTACGAGGCGCTGGAGCCGCGGTCGTTCTCCTTCAACTCTCCGTACGGCGCCTGCTCGACCTGCACCGGCATCGGCACCCGCAAGGAGGTCGACCCGGAGCTGCTGGTGCCCGACCCGGAGCGCACCTTGACCGAGGGCGCGATCCAGCCCTGGGCGTCCAAGCACCAGCTGGAGTACTTCCTTCGGCTGCTCACCGCGTTGGGGGAGAGCGTCGGCTTCGACATCGAGACCCCGTGGCGGAAGCTGCCGAACCGCGCCCAGAAGGCGATCATGCACGGCACCGACACCAAGGTGCACGTGCACTACCGCAACATGCACGGCCGGGAGCGCTCGTACTACGCCACGTTCGAGGGCGTGGTGCCGTGGATCGAGCGGCGGCACGCCGAGACCGACTCCGACTGGAGCCGCGACCGGTACGAGGGCTACATGCGCGACGTACCGTGCCCGGCATGCGGCGGCTCCCGGCTCAAGCCCGAGGTGCTGGCGGTGACCGTTGGGGGTAGGAACATCGCCGAGGTGTGCGGGCTGGCGATCGGTGACTGCGCCGAGCTGGTCACCCGGCTGAAGCTGGACGAGCGGCAGCGCATGATCGCCGAGCGGGTGCTCAAGGAGATCGCGGCGCGACTGCGCTTCCTGGTCGACGTCGGACTGGACTACCTGAGCCTGGACCGGGCGTCGGGGACGCTGTCCGGCGGCGAGGCGCAGCGGATCCGGCTCGCCACCCAGATCGGCTCCGGCCTGGTGGGTGTCCTCTACGTCCTGGACGAGCCAAGCATCGGGCTGCACCAGCGCGACAACCACCGGCTGATCGAGACCCTGGTCAGGCTCCGCGACCTGGGCAACATGCTGATCGTGGTGGAGCACGACGAGGACACCATCCGTAGCGCCGACTGGGTGGTCGACATCGGCCCCGGCGCCGGCGAGCACGGCGGCAAGATCGTGCACTCCGGGTCGGTCGCGGAGCTGCTGACCAACCAGGAGTCGCTGACCGGGGCGTACCTGTCCGGGCGCAAGGAGATCGCGGTGCCGGCGATCCGCCGTCCGCAGAGCACCGAGCGGGAGCTGGTGGTGCAGGGGGCGCGGGAGCACAACCTGCGCGGCATCGACGTGACGTTCCCGCTCGGGCAGTTCGTCGCGGTCACCGGCGTCTCCGGCTCCGGCAAGTCGACGCTGGTCAACGACATCCTGTACGCGGTGCTGGCCAACCAGATCAACGGCGCCAGGATCGCGCCCGGCCGGCACACCCGGGTCTCCGGGCTGGAGCTGGTCGACAAGGTGGTCGGGGTGGACCAGTCGCCGATCGGGCGTACCCCGCGGTCCAATCCGGCGACGTACACCGGGGTGTTCGACCACGTCCGCAAGTTGTTCGCGGCGACCACCGAGGCGAAGATCCGCGGCTACCAGCCGGGCCGGTTCTCCTTCAACGTCAAGGGCGGCCGCTGCGAGGCGTGCGCCGGCGACGGCACCATCAAGATCGAGATGCAGTTCCTCCCCGATGTGTACGTCCCGTGCGAGGTCTGCCACGGCGCCCGCTACAACCGCGAGACCCTCGAGGTGCACTACAAGGGCAAGACCATCTCCGAGGTGCTCGACATGCCGATCGAGGAGGCGGAGCGGTTCTTCGAGCCGATCCCCGCGATCCACCGGCACCTGAAGACTCTGGTCGACGTTGGTCTCGGCTACGTACGGCTCGGCCAGCCCGCGCCGACCCTGTCCGGTGGTGAGGCGCAGCGCGTGAAGCTCGCCTCCGAGCTGCAGAAGCGCTCCACCGGCCGCACCGTGTACGTCCTCGACGAGCCCACCACCGGGCTGCACTTCGAGGACATCCGCAAGCTGCTCGGGGTGCTCGACCGGTTGGTCGACGCCGGCAACACGGTGATCGTGATCGAGCACAACCTCGACGTGATCAAGACCGCCGACTGGATCGTCGACCTGGGCCCGTCGGGCGGCAGCGGCGGCGGCATGGTGGTCGCCGCCGGTACGCCCGAGGAGGTGGCCGAGGTGGCCGAGAGCCACACCGGCGGGTTCCTGCGGCAGGTGCTCAAGCTTGACGGCGACGCCAACGGCAACAGCCGCGCCACGGCGCGCGCGAAGAAGGCGAACGGCCGGCGCCGGGTCACAAAGAAACCAGCGGCGACGGCATCCCGGTAGGCCGCAATGCCGTACTACCCAGAGACACGGGGCGCGAGTCGCGTCCGGACGCGACGAGAGAGGACCAGTCGATGACAGGTGCGAACCGACGCGCGGTGCTGCTGGGTGCCGGGGCGGTGGGAGTGTCCGCCGCGGTGGCGGCATGTGGTGGTGACGACAACACGGCGACCCCAGGCGCCACGGAGTCGCCCACCGATGCGAGCAGCCCGACCCCGGAGGACACCGGTGGCCCGCTGGCGAAGGTCAGTGACGTACCGGTGGGTGGGGGAGTGGTGCTCGGTGAGCAGGGCGTGGTGGTGACGCAGCCGAAGCAGGGCGAGTTCAAAGGCTTCAGCTCCACCTGTACGCACCGCGGCTGCACCGTGAAGGACGTCGCCGGCGGCACCATCAACTGCGAGTGCCACGGCAGCAAGTTCGCCGTCGCCGACGGAGCGGTGAAGAACGGCCCCGCCACCAAGGCGCTGCCCGCGGTGGAGATCAAGGTCGAGGGCGAGGAGATCCTCCGCGCCTGACGCCTCGCCGGTGCGGTCCCGGGATGCTCGGGCTCACGGGACCGCACCGGTGCGCCGCTTACGGTGACACCGCAATGATCTTGACCCGCCAGGTAGGTCACTGGCCGGTCCGCCGCTGGCGCCGCCGCCTCAGCCAGTCCAACCCCACGATGACGCCGGGCGGCCTCGCAGCTGGCGTCACGACCCGTGCCCGCCCGACCGATCTGGGGGTACGTTCACCGGCCGGTCGGGCGCCGTGCCGGTCGGCGTGGCGGAGCAGCTGTCGCATCGCGTACGCGGCCTGCTCCCAATGTGCGGACGCCACCTCACAGCGCGGTCCGAACAGCGGTAACCGCCGGTGGGGGAGCCGGCCGCACTGGCACAGTTCGTGTGTCGGCGAGACGCGGTGTTTGCGCATCATCATCGCGGCTGCCTGGGTCCGCCTGCCGATCTCGTACAGCAGGTCGGCGGCGTCCCACCGACGTTCCGTAGGTCCCGTGCCCATCTGTCTCTCCCGTCCGCGCCTTAACGCGTGAGTCACCAGCGGTGGACTCAGGGTTAGTGGAGACCGAACTGGGAAGCAACATCTCTTTTGATATTGACCAGCCGGATCACTGAATTAGGATGAGGTGGTACGAGATGAGGCGGCTTCGCTGTCTCAAACGAGTCGAAGGTTTCGCCCGCTCTGACCACCACAGCTTGGGGGACGTGTGTCCGAGGACGAGGTACTGACCAGCCCGACCGTGTTCCGCCGCCAGCTCGGCCGCGAGCTGCGTGCTCTGCGGGAGCACGCCGGCTACACCATCGAGGCCGCCGCGAACAAGATGGAGATCTCCCGGGCCAAGTACGGCCGCATCGAGCACGGCATGGTGCCGGTGCGCAGCCTCGACGTGAAGCAGATGTGCGAGATCTTCGGCGCCTCCGGCAAGCTCACCGAAGCCCTGATGACGGTGGCTCGCAAGACCCGAGAGAAGGGCTGGTGGCACTCGTTCCGGAACGTCATGCCCGAAACCTTCGACATGTACCTGGGTTTGGAGACCGCCGCCAAGGAGATCAGGTGGTACGAGTCCGAGTTGGTGCCCGGCCTGCTCCAAACCGAGGACTACGCGTGCACGGTGATGCGCGCACACGCTCCCGATGCAGAGGAGGCGGTGATCGAGCACCGGGCTGCGCTGCGAATGAAACGACAGCGTCTGCTGAACCGCGTCGACCCGCCCCCGCTGGAGGTGGCAGTCGTGCTCAACGAGGGCATCCTGCGACGGCCGATCGGGAGCCAGGAGGTGATGGCTGGTCAGCTCATCCAGCTCAACAAGCTGGGGCGGCTGCCGCACGTATCGATCCGGGTGGTCCCGTTCTCGGCTGGCCTACACCTCGGTGTGGTCTCCAGATCATTCGAGATCCTGCGGTTCCTGGATGCGACTGAGCCCACGACGATCTACATGGACAGCTTCGTTGGCGATGTCTACCTTGAGAGGAACGACGAGGTGGCCCGGTACGAGGCCGCATTCACCGACATCCTGGCTCACGCTTTGGACGAGAAGGCGTCCCGGGATTTGATCGCCCGGGCCGCGGAGGAGTACATGCCATGACCGACCTGACCGATGCCCAGTGGGTCAAGTCCGCCCGTTCCAGCAGCAACGGGCAGTGCGTTGAGGTCGCCGCGAACCTGCTCGCCCAGCACGGCGCGATCTACGTGCGCGACTCGAAGCACCCTGACGGCGCGGTGCTGGCGTTCACCGCCGCCGAGTGGGCCGCGTTCCTGGATGGCGCCAAGGCCGGCGAGTTCGACCTGTAGCCGTATCGCCCGCCCGTGACAGGATCGGCGGCATGGAATTCGCCGAGGTGATCCGTCGCCGCCGGATGGTGCGGCACTACACCGACCAGCCACTGAGTCCCGACGTCATCGAGAAGATCCTCGCCGGTGCGCTGCGCGCGCCGTCGGCGGGCTTCAGCCAGGGCTGGGCGTTCCTTGCCCTCACCGATGCCGCCGACCGGGCCAGGTTCTGGCCGTTCGTGCCCACCCGGGTCGCGCAGACTCCGACCATGCAGGACGCCCCGCTGGTCGTGGTCCCGCTCGCGCACAAGGCCGCGTACCTCGCCCGGTACGCCGAACCCGAGAAGGGCTGGACCGATCGGTCCGAAGCCCGGTGGCCGGTGCCGTACTGGCACATCGACACGGGCATGGCCGCCCTGATGATGCTGCTGACCGCCGTCGACGAGGGGCTGGGCGCCTGCTTCTTCGGCATCATGCCGATGGCGGGTGAGGATTTCGATCCCGAGGTCGAGGTTCCCGCGCACGCCGCCGCGTTCCGAGCGGAGTTCGGGATCCCCGACGCGTACACACCGATCGGTGGCATCTGTATCGGCTACCGCGCCGACAACGTACCTCCGCAGAGCCCGGCTGTCGCCGAGCGCCGCCGTGGCCTCGATGCCGTCGTTCACCGTGGACAGTGGGGCCGCCAGCATTGAACTCACTCGCCCGGCGGCGGGGGAGTCCGTACCTTCCGGGCATGGACCTTCGGAGGGAACGTCCGGGCGACCGGCAGGCGGTGCGGGACCTCCACCTGCGGGCGTTCGGTGACCACGGCCGTGTCGTGGCCGCCCTGGTCGATACCTTGCGGGGCACCATTACGCCCGAAACCGGTCTGTCGCTGGTCGCCGAGCACGACGGGCAGATCGCCGGGCATGTCATGTTCACGCGCAGCCTGCTCGATGCCCCTCGGCGGCTGGTCGACGTGCGGGTACTCAGCCCGTTGGCGGTGATGCCCCCGCTCCAGAAGCGCGGCATCGGCTCGGCCCTGGTCCAGCGTGGTCTGGCGACCCTCGCCGAGCTGACTGACCGCACCCCTCGGCCAGCCGCATCACCGGGACCAGCCCGGCCGACGACACCAGATTCGCCTCATCGAACTCAGCGTGGGTCTTCTTCAGACCATGCAACAATCGCACTTACGAGGTGCCCTCTCGATCCAGTTTGCTGGAAGCTTCGACAACTCCCATCATCCCAGGTCAGAGGGCACTTTCCTGTCCACCACCCGCGCCATCACCAACAGCCACTCGGTGGATCCAGGCTTAGACGGGAGACAGTTCATCAGCAATTTTCAGCCATTCTCCGACTTCGCCGGCAAGGCGCGAATCTTTCAGATGGTCTAGGAACCACTTGAGGGTCAGAAAGCAGCCAGTTGATCTCGCCGAGCGCCTGTGACTCAGAGTCCCGGTCTCCATCTGGATCGGCGCGACAACGCGCGGCAACCGCGAGCGCCTGTCGCCTCGTCAACCGGAAGCTCGCCAGGACGTGCTGCGTGAGACCCTCGGCCGTGACTGTTTCGGGCAGGTCAGTAAGGTCCAGTCCGCTGCAAACCGCCTCCATGGCGACGGGGATCAAGGCACGAGCCTCGTAGTATGGCGGCATGCCGTCGTGGACTGCGTCCTCGATCAACTCCACGGCGAACCGGACGTTGGCCTTGTACTCCCGCGTGGCGGAGGACCGGTCGGGGCTGGCCGCCCACTCCGCTGTTTCTAGCATCGACAGCCACCAGTGCCCCCTCGGCTTCGGGGGAGCGTGCTCTCGAATCCACTCACGCCGTTCCGCGCGGCCAAGCCGGCGAAGCGTCCGGTAATCCACCTCGGTCTTGGTCATACGTCGAGTGTTGTTGTTAGGCGTGTCGTTCTCGCGCATTGGCCTTGCGCATTAACTCCGTGCCTCCCGGAGCCACAATCAGCGGATGAAGTAGTCTAATGAGACCGGCTTGCGCGCCGAGGGCGCGACGCAGGCTGTATAGGCTTTGGGCCGAGCAAGGCACACGGTTTCGGGATTCAATTCCGGAAGCCGCTACCAGGTCCTCTAGGTCGGCCGTGAGCGTGACGTTGACCGTTTCCAACTCCACCTCGGTGATGACGGTACGATCTTGGTCGTCAAGCAGGATGCGGTACCGGAGACCAGGCGCAACGAAGGATACGCCGGTGAGCACGACACCGATGTGTTCCGGGCCGGCAAGACCGAACTCGGTCGAGAGGAACTCAAACGTCTGCTGTGCTTCGTTTAGGAACGACTTCACCACTGTAGTGAACCCTCGCGTGCTCAATGCATCTCCCACGGCCTCGCAGCCAGAAGAACTCTCAAGGCCTAATCCTGAAAACGTGCCAATAGTCATCCACTTGCACCCAGCCGAAGCCCTTGCCTTGCAAATACTTTAACTCGCGCTGATAAGTGTTCCCTCCCTTGTACAGGGGAACGCCTGGGTCCGTTACCAATCGTATTTCGCGCCCTGCCTCAAGTGCGTCGTCGATGAATCGCTTGTTCCGAGTCCAATTCCAACCTCCGACTCCCTTCCTTCCCTTAGCCATTGTGCCACGAATTGTTCAAGAAGTCCGCATCGAAGCCGGCGTCTGGCTTGCTCGCGATGTACCTCTCGATGGCCTTCTTTGTACCGAGGAGGACGGGACCTCCGCCGCAGTTGTGGACGAGGGTGTCGGTTCCTGCTGCGGCGACGTGGTAGGTGTGGGTGTTGGCGATGGTGAGGTTATGTCGCGCGTCAGACTCTGTGGCAGGACAGTTGAGTCAGTCCTGAAGGAGAGTCAGACACATGGGAAGACCCCCAAGCATCCCGGCCGAGAAGAAGACCCGGATCGTGCTCAGCGTGATCG
>JBOGDE010000001.1:0-50253 GCA_050701695.1 Micromonosporaceae bacterium | reverse complement strand
GGGCGGTGACCGCCAGGCCAACGCCGCTCTCTACCGCATCGTGCTATGCCGACTGCGCTGGCACCCCACCACCCGCGCCTACGCCGCCAGACGCACCAGCGAGGGCATGTCCAAGAAAGAGATCATCCGCTGCCTCAAACGCTATGTCGCCCGCGAGATCTACACCGTCCTCAACCCGACCTCATCATCAGCAGATGTCACGGCTCAAGCGGCTTGACATCCATAGGAGCATCCAGCCCGTCCGGTGCGCGGTCACGCAACCACATCGCCGTCCACATCGACACCGTTCAGAGGGAAACAACTACTCTCTGAAGGCCCGACACCGAGACAGACCGAGACTCCTCGCCGCCGGTGGTCGGTGGCCCCGCGACGTTCCTGCGGCTGCCCCCCCGGTCGCCGCCCGCGAACGGGTCCAGAACCGGTGGTTGACCCGCCGAGTATCCCGCAGCCACACGAGTCTGCGCCGCTGGCACCTCCGGCTCTGGGGAGTCACCACAGTCCAGGACATCCGGGCGTCAATGAACCACCAGTGCCAGTGCACCACTTCAAATGGCGCCGCGGGCTGCTCGCGTACCCAAGAAATGAGGAGCCGGCCCCCGCGCCCGACTGAGGGCACGGAGGCCGGAAAGGTCACCGAAGACCATTGCCGCAGAACAGCGAGAACCCCTGCCGTGATGGAGCCTGGGGCCGAAGCCCCAGGACGGGCCCGGATGGCGGGCACTGGATCCGTGCGTCAGCGAGCTTACGCCGGACGGTGGCTGCCCGGCAGCCTGGTGTCCGCCACTGGACAGTGCGCTGGCAGCCTCGGCGCCAGCCCTGACCCGGGCGGCCGGTCAACCACGACTCAATCGTCGCGACTCGCCAGATCGGGACACCTGCCCGGCTGCCCGCTGGTGCGCCGCCACCCCGGCAGTCGGACGGCATCAGGGGCGAGGGGTGCTGATCATGTTCGGCGGCGCTTGCATGGCTCGTCCCGCCACCTTTACGGCACGCGCCAGTTGGCATGGCCGCCACCCGTCAGGCGGCCGTCGCCTATTCCTGCCCGTTTCTCGATGGCACCACCCTGGACGGCATAACAGAAGGTAGCTAACGTACAACCTGAAGTGATCACCACTTCGTGGTTCAGTGTTCATCGTCGGCGGCGTGGGGGCGCGAGATGAGCGATCACACGAGCAGCAACCAGTCGCGGCTTGTCGCTGACCTGGGCGTGCTGCGGTCATTGTCTGATGGGTGCCGCGCGGCTTCGGAAGACCTTCGCGCGGTGGCACACACGGTGGATGCCACGGGTCGGCCGAGCGGGATCGGTCGGCTGGATCGACTGATGTGCGGCTGCGATGAGGCCGGGCGGCAGGCGGTTGGTCACCTTCAGGAGATCGCGGGTGATCTTGAAGCCGCTGCGCGCAAGTTGACTCTTGCCGGTGAGGCACTGGCGGTTGCGGACTCGGAGGCTGCCCAGGCGGTTTCTGACTCGGGCGGGAGGGGGGCCGGGTCGGGTGCGTAGGGAGTTGCAGGATCGGGTGGATCAAGCGCTGGAGGCCGTGCGGTGCGGGATCGAGCACATAGATTCCACGGCACGCCGGCTGAAGGACGTCGAGGTGACCCAGCCTTCCCGTGACCGTGATGTGCTGGTGACCGTGACCGCTACCGGGGTGGTCAGGCAGATCAAGATCGAGCCGTCGGTGTGGGAGCAGTACACGGAGAAACAGATCAACGAGCTGGTCACCCGTTGCGTCGCGACTGCCTTGGAGAAGGCCGATCTTCGGCTTCGGCAAGAGCAGGCGAACGCCGGTGCCCGATTCGTTGATCTTGGCCCCGGCCGCGAGCCGGCCGGGCGGCCGGCACGGCGCACGGGCGTGTTGGGAGGGGACCGGGGTCCGTGGCGTTGATGCCCTCTGAGTTGGCGGAGTTCGCCGTGTTGTCGCGGTGGGCGTCGTTGCTGAACCTGCCCGATCCTGTGGCGGTGCTGGAGACCGAGCTCGCGTTGACCGACACCGACGGGATCCGGGAGTACGCGCACCGTGCTTGGGGTGACGGCGACGGCCGGTCCTCCGTTGGCGATGACGCACGGGTGAGTGTGGAGGTGCTCCAGCGCCGGTTCGATACCGACGCCGCCGATGGATGGCAGGGGCGTAGCCGTGAGGGATTCGCGGCGTGGCTGTCACGGATGCGGGCGGAGGTGGAGTCGACCACGGGGCGGTTCGCCACCATCGGTGGTATCGCGGTTGCAGCGGCGGACACCGTCGATGAGGCGTACGCGGAGTGTCTTGTCCGGTTCGCCGATGCCGCACGCCAGGTTCACGCGTTGTCGTTGGGTCGCGACGAGGACCACCCGGAGACCCGCCAGCGGGTGGCACGAGAGATCGAGCGCGCTATCAAAGCGGTGGCTGTGTGCTGCGGCCGTGTGGACGAACGGGTCGATGAGCTACAGCCGGCCGTTGAGGCGCTGATCGAGCCGACGTCGGCCGGTGGCGCCCACGACCCGGCCGGGACGGCGGACTGGGACCCGTTGAGCGACGCCGGCACCCGGGGTGGTGGGAACGTCGGTGAGCGGACACATGTGGTGGTTCCCGGCGATACGTTGTCGGCGTTGGCTGCCCGCTACCTCGGCGATGCTGATCGATGGCCGGAGATCTACGCCGCCAACCGTGGCCTGATCGCTGACCCGGACCTGATCTATCCGGGTCAGGAGCTGACGATTCCCACCGCCGCAGGCGGCGAGGACACCGCCGGAGTGCCGGAGACCGTCGAACCACCGTTGCCGCAGCCTGGCACCCCACCTGAACACAACGGTGAACCCGGGCATCGCGAGCCAGGTGCGCCCGCCCCGGACCCGGTTCCGTATCGGCCGGTGCCGCCGCCGTCCAACGAGCACGAGGCCCCGCCACCATCAGGTGGCGGCGAGAACCAACCCGGTGGAAACCCTGACGCTGAGACGCCCGCGGCACCAGCTGTGCCGGACTTGGTGAGCGAGGTGAGCAGGGTGCCGCCGCAGGTCCTGGTCGCGGCTGGCCTGGCGGCGGCGGTGCTCGCCGCGTGGGGGCTCGGCGTACTGCTTCGCCGCCGTTCGCACTCCCCCACCGACCCGAACTCACCGCCGGAGCCTCCACCGAGCTTGGTCGAGTCGCTGCAGCGTCATGCCAGCGAGCACCCTGGCACAACGGCCGCCGATCCGCACGAGGGGGCCCCGGTGCCGGCGCTGGGCGTGGATGCGCGAGGCGTACCGATCCAGGCCCGACACGCCGCCGGTGGCCTGGGGCTGCACGGGCCGGGAGCCGAACATGCGGCGCGGGCCGTGATCGCCGGCGCGCTGTGCGCCGGTGGCCCACTGAACCCGGACGCGAAGAGCATCGTGGTCACCACCCACGGTGTGCTGAGCCAGTTGACCGCAGACCCTGAGGCCGGCCACGGCATGAGTCGCCTGGTCCGCCTCGCCGACACCGGTGAGGTGTTGCAGTGGCTCAGTGTTGAGATCATGCGCCGCCGCAGGATCCTCGAAGAACACGGCGCGTCCACCGTCGAGGAACTGCCCCGGGTTGACCCCTACGCCGCGCCGCTGCCACAAATCATCGCGGTGGTGACCGCGCCCGACCGTGAGCACGCCAGGGCGTTGCAGGCGGTGCTCGACCAGGCCGCCGACCTGGGTGTGGTGGCGGTACTGCTCGGCGAATGGCCTCACTCTTCGGTGTTCGTCGACGGGGACTGCCAAATCAGCGCACCTTCCGGCCAGATCGCGAGCCCGGCAGCGGGTGGCGCGTTGCACGGCGGGCAGCTGGCCGGGCTCTCGGCCAGCGATCTCCTCGACGCCCTCCATGTCGCACGTATGGCAGCGGCAGGCGAACCCGGCGACGTCGTCGTCTCGACCGTTCCCCGTCCCAGGCCACCGACCACGTCCGACCGGATTGCCGAGGCCAGCGCCGGCCAAGGCACCAGCACTGACCTTGTACCACAACCAGCGAGCCCACCGATCACTCCACAGGACCCTGCCGATGGCGGCGCACACGACGCCACCGAATCCGGGGGCGAGCAACCAACCGCCAGCGTCACCGAGCTAGCGCCGGATGAGCTGCCCGTCGATATCGCAGCGCAGCTGCAAGGCGACGACACCGGGGCGGCAGCAGCAGCAGAGCCTGTCCCTGACCCCACCGCCGTGTCCGGCACAGCGGCACCGGTCCCCGGCCCCGGCCCGGCGGCGCTACTAACGGTGTTCGGCGCACCGAAGGTGCTCGCCGGCGACCATGAACTGCTCAGGGGTCTGCGTTCGGTCGCCCGGGAACTGCTGCTGTGGCTGGCGCTTCACCCCGGCGGTGGCACCGCTACTGAAATCATCACCGACCTGTGGCCCGGCAGGAGCGCGGACGACAAGAAGACACGCAGCTCGTTTCGAGGCGCCGTGCACAACGCACGATCCGCGTTAGCCGCTGCATGCCGGCGACCCGAAACGGGTTTCATCCCCCACGACAGGGACACCGGCCGATACACCCTGTCCGACCCTGACGTACGAAGCGAATGGACGGTGTTCGCTTCACTGCAGCGCGAAGCCGACACCGCTCGCGCACACCACGACCGGGACGGCGAAATCCGGGCACTCCACGCCGCCACCGCGTTGTGCCGCGCGCCCCTCGCCGAAGGGTGGCAGAGCGCCTGGCTGGCCACGTGCCAACAGGACGCGCTCAACCAGGCGATACGAGCACTGACGCGGCTGTCCGAACTCGCGTGTCCCGACCACCTTGACGAAGCGGAGTCCTACCTACAGCAGGCGATCGACCTCGATCCCTATGCTGAACCCTGCTACCGCGCGGTGATGCAGGTGCAGGCCGCAAGAGGCGACCTCGACGACGTGCGGCACACCCTTCAGCGGCTGCACACCCAACTCGCCGACCTCGACGCCGAACCGGACCAGGAAACCATTGTCCTGGCAGGCAAACTGCTTGCCAGTCACTCTTGACCACCCAGGGAGTGCCCGTGCGACCACGAGTACCTGACTGGTACGTCCACCATCGCCCCGACCGGCCCGATCCGCGCCTGCACGTGCTCGCCCTAGCGAACGAGGCGCCGGTACGTGCTCAGGCGCAGGCGTGGCGGCCGATCCTGCGCCAGCTGCCGGTGGCGGCGGCCCCGGACGAGCAGCTGCACATGACCCTGGCCCAACTGCCGTACGAGCCAGATGTCAGCCAGACCACCATGCGGCACCTCGTGCAGAGTCTGCGGCGCTGGCTGGCCCCGCAGCTGGCGCCAGTTAGCCCACCGTGGACGCTGATCGGGCCGGCCCGGGTCGGCCCCGGCCGCTCCGGGGTCGCCCTGGAGGTCACCTGCGACAACGAGGGCCTCGACGTGCTGACCACGATGGTCGCCCAGGCGTGTAACCGCGCCCTGGCCGGTCCCGGCCACGTCGACGTCCAGCCCCCGCCCCGGCCACATGTCGGCCTGGCCACCAACGCCGCCGGCTCGCAGACGGAGATCGACTCCGCCGACTGGGATCTCCTCCCCTCGGCCGACATCCCACCAACACCGTGGCGGATCACCCGCCTCGCTGTCGTGGCCGTCACCCACGACGCCGCCGCCCGGCGACTGCGATGGACCACCCACGGCACCATCGAACTCGCCGACCCCGGCGAAGCCGACCACGGCGCCCTGGCCGAGGAGATTCGGGCCCTGCTCACCGCCGCCGATGTACCGCTGTGGCTGCCCCTGCCCGACCATCCCAGCGGCGCCTCGGTCGACACCTGCCCCGAAGGCGTGATGATCCGCTGGCTCGACGCGGACTACATGCGGGAGGACGGCCAACGCACCCCCGAGCTCCAGTTGGCCGAGGACCGGCAGCACGACCTGCTACGCGGCATCCTCCACGACGCCGGCCACACCACCAGCACCTACCGCTACCCCGGGCTTGGCCGCGCGGGCGAGGGCCTCGATCTCCTCGCGCTCGGCGCAGCCCAGCTCGGCGGCGGTGGGCCAGCGTTGCAGCAGCTTGAGCAGGACCGGGCTGCCCCAGCTCGTCGCCGGCGATGACCAGCGCGGCCGGGAACGTGGCGGCCAGGTCGGCGCGCAGCCGGTTGAGCAGCCGCCGCTGGTCGCGGGCGGCGCGCACGTCGTCGCGGGCGATGGCCCGCAGTTCTCCGGACGGGTCCCCGTGCGGGATGAGGGGCCCGCAACTGGGTGTACTGATCGAGGGCCAGCAGGCAGGCGATCCGCGCGTCCTCGGCGTCGTCTTTCTTCTTCGCTGGCCCCCCGCCGGCGGGCCACCAGGTCCGGGTTGACCGGCAGCACCGTGTACCCGGCGTCGAGCATGGCCTCGACCAGCAGCCCGTGCCGGGTCTCGATGACCACCCGCACCTCGGCCGGATCCGGTTCCAGCGTCGCGATCCGGGCCACCAGCACCCCGACCGCGGCCGGGGTGTGCTCGACCCAAGCCACGTCGACCACGCCCTGACCCGGGCGGCCCAGGGCCACCAGGAGGGTCCGGCTATCCGGCTTCGCCCTTGATTCCTTGCTCAAGCCAGAATCCGTACGCCACGTAGCCCCCGCCGCCGGCTGTGGAGGAGGACTGGGCGGTGAACCCGGCGTAGACCGGTCCGTCCGGACCCAGGTTCTCCCAGATCATCCAGTTTGACCCTCCCAGTGGTATGGCGGTGTTGCCGGCGAACCACAAGGCGTTTTCGTTCCAATCCGACTCCTCCGTGGGCAGCAGGGAGCACCCGAAGGGGTGATCGTCCGGATCGGTGGAGACTCCGCCGGATCCGTACCAGGGGTATAGGCACGAGGTCGCCGCCCGCGTGGCCGGGTACGGGACTCCGGTGTCGTCGATGTATTCGATCGGGTTCCACGCGTAGGCGATCACGCCAACCCATCCGGGGTGGCTGACGGTGTGGGCAGCGCCGCCCCAGCCCGCGCGTTCGCAGTCGGGGGCGGTCGCGCACCGGGCCTGCAGGCGATGCGAGGTCGCCCGGATGGCGCCGCGGGCGTGCAGCTCGGCCCTTCCGGTGAGCCCGGTGAACGACATGGTGACGCGGACCGCCCCGTCGCTGATCACGTACAGTTCGTGCCGCCCTTCGTCAACCAGGGTGGGGTCGTTGCTGAGGACCCAGGGTGTGTCTCCCACGTCCAGCCGGTACTGCTTGTGGGTTAGGCACATGCCGAAGAATGGGTCGCGGCCACACGCCTCAGGGTTCCGGTCAGCCAGGCCGACCCACGCGTAGCTGGCGCCATCCAGGAGCTCCACGACGAAGGCGCTGTCGGGCAGGTCCGTCTGCCGGGGAACATCCAGGGTGATGCCGGCATGCCCGCTGGCGTGGACCACCATGACGCCGCACACCATGGCAGGAACGTGTTGCGCGATCTCTTCGCCCGCAGCGGCGAGGCACGTGTCCGCTTCCTGCGCGTGGGCGGTTCCAGGCAGGAGCAGACCGGCGAACAGCAGCGGGGCGAGGGCGGCAAATGCCGCCCTCGTCCGTATCGCATTGATGAGGGCTGCCATCACACGCAGGTCTCGAACCCGTTGACACAGACGCCGAGCAGGATCGGCGGGATGACGTTGGAGGAACGCGTGCTGCGCTCGTCCTTCACCCCTGCGACGAAGACGCCGAGGCTGAACACCTGCGGGGCCGCGACTGAATCGGGTCGGAAGGATCTTCGAACTGATGAGTGACTGTGCACTCCAAGGGCGCGTGGCCGCGGACCGCAGGCCGTTGGCACCCAGCGGTGTGGTAGTTGACCCAGGTGTTCGTGGTGCCCGCCTGCAGGTACTGGAATGTGACGTCTAGAAACGCGGTGAAATTGGGAGGATTGGTATTCGTGACGTCGATGTCGGAACACTCCGCGCTGGCCGTCGCCGCGTCCTGTCCGTGAGTCGTGTTCACACCCGGCACGACCACTCGCTTCGTGTTCGCTCCAGCCCACTCCACGAACCCGCACGACACGTTGTCCGCGGACGGAGCGGCGGTGGCTTCCGCCACGATCGCCGCGGCGTTGTAGTTGTTGATGGCGACCTGCCCGGTCGCGGTGTCTTGCGCTCGGTCGACCGGATTGGCGACTGCTGGGCTGCCGACCCCTAGCGCCAGCGTCGCGGCGAGGCTGATTGCCAGGACAACGGCCTGTGTCGTCTTCCGCACGTTTGTCTCCTCTTTGAGATAACGGAGGGTGCTCGTGCGGATATAGTTGCGTGTCGATCTGAGGGTCACCCTGCTACGTGACACGGACAAGCCGCTGCCCACAGCCGAAATCGCCGAGCGGATCGGGCTGTCCCGATACGACGGCAGGGCCTGGACCGTGCTCCACGGAATGGAGCTGGACGGGCACGTGACCTGCCACCGCGACTCCACCAAACGCGCCGTGTTCTGGTCTTCAAGCAACTAATTTCTGGGCGGGGCCTCAGCGCGGCGGGCCGGCCCAGTGGAGTTGACCCGCTCTGACGGACATCCGACAGTGCTTAGCACCCTTCCCAGTCTCCGACCTGCTGACCGCCGACAGCCCAACGGCCGGGTGAGAGTTTGAGTAGGACCGTTGTTGGTGGACCTACTGACCTCTTACTCAAACTCGTTTCCGCAGGTCAGAGCCCTATGTTCCGCTCTGGAACACCGCGTCAGAGACCAAAGCGACCACCCTGACCTCCGCAATCAGGGAGCGCGAAAGCCCTGGGCGCTCCGGAGACGGCTCACGTTGCAGGACCTGGAGGACATCGCCTCGAAATTCGCTACCGGCGCACGCCAGGGCGACATCGCTCAGGCGTACGGCATCAGCCTGAGCAGTGTGAAGCGTCTCTTGCGCGCCTCTCGACCAGCTTGATCAATAGCAGCAACTCCTGCAGGTACTGCGGGGGGCGATGCGATCTCCTGGGCTCACGTGAGTCAGGGCAACCAAACGGCACCAGAGGAAGGGAGCATCGCACAGCAGCACGAAACGCGACCAAACCGACTAGCCCTCGCATCTGCCGCACCGCACCAACCCGCGGCCACGTCCCAACAACAGGCCGCCCAAGGCGTCTACACGGCAATCATGAACCTCGACCCACCCCGGCCGAGGCGGGTCTGTCAAACGAACGGCGGGTCTGTCAAACGAACGGCACCTCTCTGTCCGTGACGACTTGACACAGAGAGGTGCCGTTCGTTTTACAGTCCCGCCGAGGCCCGCCGCCGTACTAGGCATCGCCGATCGAGCCGGTACAGGGGCGTGGCCGGATCTACGTCCTGGACACTGGCCAGAGTTCTGCGGCGAAGCCGCTAACGACCGATGCTCAGCGACGTGCCAGCAGCAGGGGCATCAGGGAGTCGCGTAGCTGTTCCGTAACCGCGACGATCTCTCGGTGCAAAGCCATCTTGTCGTCGAGGGCGCCCATTATGGCGCCGATGGCCACCTGCTGGGTGCGCGGCGGGATGAGTACGGGCAGCGTCCGCAGCATGCTGAGTGTCAGTGAGGGGACGGTGGCTGCGGAGGCGTGTCGGGTGATCCAGTCGCGGACCGCTGGGTGTCCCAGGTAGTGCAGTAGATACCGAGGGTCGACCGCCGGTCCAGGGCGTACCCGGAAGCAGGCGGTGCCGGCGACCCAACCATCGTGCTCGGGGCCTGCGAGGGCGTGTTTGGCGAGGTCTCCGGTACGCACGCATATGAGGTCGCCTGAGACGAGTCGATAGCGATCCAGTCGAGCGGATGCGTCGGTTGTGACTCGTATGGTGTCGCTTCCTTGAACTTGGCCGTGTTGCAGGTGCTTCGGCGCGACGACGTCGATCGGTACGCCGCCGACGTCGACGCGTCGGATCATGCTGTTCGACGGGCCGGCCACTACTTCACAGACATCGGCGAGCGGCATCTCCTGCCAGTCCTCTGGTGCTGGGCCGATCAGCGAGCTCACAGTGAAAGCTCCTTTAGATGCGCTTCGATGGTCTGGTCGACGGTCACGGCCCGTTCGCCAAGTCGTCGCAGCCGCTGCGTCAGTTCCCGTGCCTGCAGGCCTTGTGCCCGCAGATCCGGTACCTCGCCAGTCGGCGTGATGTAGGCGCGAGGATTCAGCCGGTACCCGCCGTCGCGGATCTTCTCGATGGATACATCGGCCGCAAACTCCGTGGCCGTCTTACCCCGGTGTTCGCGCCAGTCCTGGTACGTCTCGACGATGTTGTCGATATCGGGGCCGGTGAGAGTACGGCGACCCCGCTCCTGCACGGTGCCAAGCCCGGTCGCGTCGAAGAACAGCACTTCGCCGGGTCGATCGGCGGTCGTGTGCTCCAGCAGCCACAGCGTGACCGGGATGGCGGTGTTGGTGAACATCTGGCCTGGCAGCGCGATGACCGCCGACAGCACGCCGTCGTCGACCATTGCGCCCCTTATGCTGCGCTCCTGAGGGTTTTCGGAAAGGCCAGCGCCGTATGGCATCACCACCGCCGCGCGGCCACCGTGATCGAGTGAGGCGACGACGTACTGCAGCCAGGCAAAGTTGCCGTTGTGCGCTGGTGGTACGCCATACCTCCATCGCCCGCCGGGCCCACCTTCACTGCTCCAGTGCGACAGATTAAACGGCGGGTTTGCCGTGACCACGTTGTAACGGTGATCGGGCGCCCCAGTCGCCAGGCTCGCGGCGGCGTTAGGCAATACCCGCGGCGTCACTCCCCTCAGGCGCAGGTTCAGGTATGCCACCGCGCACGAACGCGCCGAGTAGTCCGCGACTGCTACTGGCAACCGGTCAACGGCCCTACCGTCCCTGAGCTGCCGGTCGGCAACTGCAGCGAGAAATGCCCCGCCCTTGCAGCACGGGTCAAGTATGGAGTCGCTCGGCGCCGGGTCGAGCAACGCGGCAGCAAGTTGGGCGATGGCGTCGGGTGTATGGAACTCTCCATGACGCGCGGCCTGGGCGATCCGTTCGAGCATCACGCTGAAGATCTGAGTGAGCGGCACGTCGCGGGTAAAGTCGAGCCGGTCGACCAAGTCAACGAGCGGAGCCAACTGACCCACCTCGTCGCCGATCGTGCGCAACGAATCCAGCAAAGGACGGAGGACAACGGGGTCCTCTCTGTCGGCTGACAAGTCGGTGCGAATCGCGCGCTCGACGTCTAAGCCGCCGTCCGCGAGCATCTCCCATGCGGGGCGTCCCCTGAGGTACAGCAGAATCAGCACGACGTCGCCCAATTCTATAAGGCCACACATCCCCCGATACCGGTCGAGGTGACGCCATAGCCTCTCACCGATGCGCCGCGCCGCCGCGTGGTTCGTGCCCTTGGCGCCCGCATGCTTGTCCGAAACTTCAGTCACATCTTTCATCCGTTCTTTCGCTTTCCCTTTGTGCGTTTCCCGCGTGAGATGATCTGAAGCCAGAGCATTAACAGATCCTTCGAATCCCTGGGCAATATCCGATGCGTCAGCACGAGCAACAACACACCGATGAACATCCACCACGGCGTGCCGGACAGCGCCGTACCTGCCGGCGCCGCCATGGTGGCTAGTGTCCCGAACCAGGGCTTGATGTTCATCTGAGCTCACCGAAGTGCAAGAGGCTCCAGTTCTGGACGTCGTCGGCCCGGTCCCGTCGTCTGACCGAGGACGGCATCACGTTCAAAGGACACCCCCCATCTCACGGCTACTGGCTTCCAAGGTATGTGCGTATGCCACTGCGCGTCAAGTGCGCAGGGGCATACGCACCTCTCATACTCCCGTGGGCTGAGCTGTGCTCCGGCTTCGCCGCGGCGCGCCGACAACGACGGTTAGCAGGACGGTGGTCGGACCGGAGCCGGTGCGTCCAGCCGCTGCCAAGACCCGAAACTCGGGTCCGTCACCGCCGCGGTTGACCAGCAGCGGAAGAATCCTCCAGTCCGGCCCTTGCCGATCACGACGCCAGCCGAAGGCCCTGCCGGGCCGACGCGCGCGGACCCTCCTTTGATAGCGGTGCGTGACGGGTCGATGATGGAGTGCCTGACACACGATCGGGAGACAACCACGTGCGAAAGCTAACGTTGCCGCAGCTAGAGCGTCACCTGTTCGCGGCGGCGGACATCCTCCGGGGCAAGATGGACGCCTCCGAGTTCAAGGAGTACATCTTCGGGATGCTGTTCCTGAAGCGGGCGTCGGACATGTTCGACGCCGAGCGGGAACGGGTGCTCAAGCGATTCGAGTCGCGTGGGAAGCAAGAAGCCGAGCACCGGGCCGGGCAGCCCGAGTCGTACCGGCAAGCGTTCTTCGTCCCGACAGTCGCGCGCTGGGACCACCTGCGGCGGCTGCACGACAACGTCGGTGATGGCATCAACAAGGCCCTGGCCGCGCTAGAGCACACCAACCCGGAGTCGCTGGAGGGGGTCGTCCAGCACATCGACTTCAACCGGCAGGTCGGCAGCTCCCGCATTCCCGACAAGAAGCTGCGCGACCTGATCACCCACTTCAGCCAGTACCGGCTGCGCACGGAGGACTTCGAGTTCCCCGACCTACTCGGCGCCGCCTACGAGTATCTGATCAAGGAGTTCGCAGACTCGGCCGGCAAGAAGGGCGGCGAGTTCTACACCCCGCGTGCGGTCGTTCGGATGATGGTCCAACTCGTCAAGCCCGCCGAGGGCATGAGCGTCTACGATCCGTGCTCTGGCTCGTGCGGCATGCTGATCCACGCCAAGGAGTACGTCGAGGAACACGGCGGCAACCCCCGCAACCTGATCCTGGCCGGACAGGAGAACGCCGGCAGCGTCTGGTCCATCTCCAAGATGAATCTGCTCCTGCACGGCATCCCTGACGCGAAGATCGAGAACGACGACACGCTCACCAACCCCAAGCACGCCCACGGCGGCCAACTCGACCTATTCGACCGCGTGCTGTCTAACCCGCCGTTCTCGCTGAACTACTCCAGCGACGGCATGCGCTACAGCAGTCGGTTCCGCTGGGGTTGGGCACCCGAGGGCGGCAAGAAGGCCGACCTGATGTTCGTCCAGCACATGGTGGCCGTGCTCAAGGCCAACGGCGTCGCCGCCACCGTCATGCCGCACGGCGTGCTGTTCCGCGGCGGCGCCGAACGCGACATCCGCACCGCGCTGCTGGACGACGACATCATCGAGGCAGTCATCGGGCTGGCACCAAACCTGTTCTACGGCACAGGCATCCCTGCGTGCGTGCTCGTCCTACGCGCTCCTGGGTCCAAGCCCGCCGACCGGACCAGTGAGGTGCTGTTCATCAACGCCGACCATGAGTACGCCGCTGGCCGCGCCCAGAACTACCTGCTCCCCGAGCACGTCGAGAAGATCGTGTACACGTACGAGGCGTTCACCGACATCCCTGGCTACGCCCGCGTGGTAACTCGCGAAGAGTTGCGCGACAACGACGACAACCTCAACATCCGCCGGTATGCTGACAACGCTCCACCGCCCGAGCCGCACAACGTACGCGCCCACCTGCACGGCGGCATCCCGAAGGCCGAGGTCGCCGACAAGGCCGACTTGTTTACCGCCCACGGCTTCACCACTGACGCCGTGTTCGTCGACCGCGACGACGCCTACTACGACTTCGCGCCCAGCGTCGATCGCGCCGCCCTCGCCGCGTTGGTCATCGACCACACCGGGGTACGGGCACGTGAGGCCGACCTGACCACCGCCCAGCACTCATGGTGGGAGGAGCACCGCAAACTGGTCATCGAGCTGCCGTCCACCAAGCGGCTGATGGTCGCCCGCACCGAACTGATCGAATCGTTCACCACCGCGCTGCTGCCGATTGGGCTGCTCGACCGGTTCCAGATCGCCGGCGTGATCGTCCGCTGGTGGGACGCCAACCAGTTCGATCTACGCACACTTGCTACCCACGGTTTCGGCGGCGTAATCGACGGCTGGGTCACCACCATCGGCACCGTGCTGGAGGACGAGAAGTCGAGAACCGATCCGCTGGAGCATCGCCTCGTCCCCAGGCTGGTCCCCGAGTACCTGGATGAGTTGGCAACGGTCGAGGCGCAACGGGCCGGACTGGACTCACGAATCCAGGCGGCCACAACCCCGGCCGGCCAGGAGTACGACAAGCCAGCCGACGAAGACGCGGAAGAGGCTTTCAGCCCGGCCGAACTGAAACGCCTCAAGGCCGAGCTGACGACGGTGAAGGAGCGGAGGCGAAAGCTGAAGACGCAGTTCCTCGCCACCCTGGACGGGGCGCGGTCGGCGCTGACCGTTCGACAAGAGCAAGAGCTGGTGATGGACATCTGGCAGGAGGACCTGATCACGCACCTAGAGCTCTACGTGGCGACGCACCGCCGCCAGGTGATCGCCGCGCTAGCGAACTGGTGGGACAAGTACGCGGCCTCACTGGCCGATCTCGAAGCCCAACGTGACGCCGCCACAGCTGAGCTGAGGACCTATCTCAAGGAGCTTGGTTATGCCTGAGGGCCTGGAGGACTGGCGTCGTGCGACCATGGGCGAAGTCCTGAGGCGACGAGATGAAGGAGGATCGGCGACAGACCCCCTCCTCTCAGTTACCTTCGATCGCGGCGTTGTGCCGCAGAGCGAGAGCGGACGTCGAGATACATCAAATGATGATAAGTCGGCATATCATCGGGTATATCCTGGCGATATCGTCTACAACACAATGCGCATGTGGCAGGGCGTTTCTGCGAGATCACCATATTTCGGAATAGTTAGTCCCGCGTATACGGTCTGCAAACCTACGAGTGACCTCGATACACGGTTCATGGCCTACGTCCTCCGACTTCCCCAACATGTATCCTCCTTCAAGAGTCGATCACAAGGGCTAGTCAGCGACACGTGGAGCCTGAAGTTCTCATCATTCAAGCACATTGCCGTTTCGATACCTTCACTCTCAGAGCAGCGGCGGATTGCAGAGGTCTTAACCTCGGTGGACGGGGCGATCCATTCCACCGAACGCCTTCTTGCCAAACTGGCCACGACTCGTACAGGAATCCTGGCTGACTTGACCAAGTATGCGGAGGAGAGAGGCACAAGTGGCGCAGAGTCAAGGTGGCCCATACTGACGCTAGGTTCCGTAGCCGACATAGCCGGTGGAGTCGCGTTGGGTCGATCACTCCCGGGAAACGGCACCGTTGAGCTTCCATATCTTAGGGTTGCGAATGTTCAGGACGGCAATATCGACACCTCGGACATCAAACATGTGCGTGTCTTGCGCAGCGAGGTGCACCGGTATTCACTTCGAGCTGGGGACTTTCTCATGACAGAGGGCGGTGACTTCGACAAGCTTGGTAGAGGTGCTGTCTGGGACGGTTCGATCAACCCTTGCCTCCACCAAAATCACATATTCCGGGTTCGGACCGATAGATCGCGGCTTCTGCCTGGCTTCCTCGCTATATATGCGGGGTCTCATCAGGCGCGTAGGTATTTTGTAGCTGCGTCAAAGCAAACGACCAACTTGGCTACAATCAACATGACGCAGGTACGCGCTTTTCCTATGCCCGTACCGCTACTCGCGGAGCAGGAAGTAGCTATCCGCACCATTGCTACGTTTGACGAGCGAACTCGGGCTGGCACGGCAGAGCTTTCGAAGCTGCGGGGGCTGAAGCAAGGGTTGATGGAGGATTTGTTGACGGGGCGGATGCGGGTAAAGACGGTGGAGGATGAATTGGTGTGAGTTCGAGGTCGGAGTATGAGCGGGTGGAGTTGCCGTTGGTGCGGCAGCTTGTGGCGATGGGCTGGCGGCACATCGAGCCGGCGAGGTCCGACCTGCCGGCGGTGACCGGGCGTGAGAGCTTCCGGGAGGTGCTGCTGCTCGACCGCCTGCGGGCCGCGCTGCGCCGGATCAACCTGGACGACCACGGCCGTGAGTGGCTCGATGACGGCCGGATCAGCCAGGCGATCTCCCAGCTCACCCAACCCCCCGCCACGTCCTTACTTGAGATCAACGAGGAAGTGACCGAGCGGCTGCTACTCGGCGCCACCGTGGATGGGGTGGACGGCTGGGACGGTGGCCGCTTTCGTACCGTCCACTTCGTAGACTGGATGAGCTCCGATCCGCTTGCTCGCAACGACTTCCTGGTGGTCAACCAGTTCCGGGTGGATCCGCCTGGCGGTCGGGTGTCGATCTGGCCGGATGCGGTGCTGTTCGTCAACGGCATCCCGCTGGTCGTGGTGGAGGCAAAGTCGCCAACAGTGCCGGACCCGATCGGTGCCGCCGTGGAGCAGCTTCGGCGGTACGCCAACCAGCGGGAATCGGTGGAGCCGGAGGGTAGTGAGCGACTGTTCCACACGAATCAGTTCGTGGTGGCGACCTGCTCCGAAACGGCGAAGGCCGGCACGTTTACCGGGCTGGCGGAGCACTATGCCGAGTGGAAGACCACTGCCCCCGTACCAGAAAAGGATGTCGAATTCGACCTCGGCGTGGCGCGGCTGTCGTCGCAGCAGCGCCTGGTTGCAGGCATGCTACACCCGGCTCGGTTGCTGGATCTGGTGCGGCATTTCACGCTGTTCATGCAGCCTGAGGATCGCAAGGTCAAGGTGGTGGCTCGGTACCAGCAGTACCGGGCGGTCCGGGCGACGATCGAGCGTCTGCTGACTGGGCCGACCCGGGTGCTGGATGGTGAGCACGACCGGCGGGGTGGGATCATTTGGCACACGCAGGGGTCGGGCAAGAGCCTGACCATGGTGTTCCTCGTGCGGACGATGCGGTCGCACCCGGCACTGGTCGGGTTCAAGGTGGTCGTGGTGACCGACCGCAAGGACCTACAGAAGCAGCTCGCCAACACTACTGAGCTGACCGGGGAGACAGTCCGCAAGGCGACCAGAGTGACCAAGGCAAAGGAGCTGCTGGCGACGCCGGGAAAGGCGCTGGTCTTCGTGATGGTGCAGAAGTACCGCAACCCGGAGGCGAAGAAGACCGACGATGCGGCGCTGAAGAACATCGGCGAGCTGGATACTTCCACCGAAGTGCTGGTGCTGGTGGATGAGGCGCACCGGTCGCATTCGAGCACGCTGCACGCCGCGTTGCGTAAGGCGTTGCCCAACGCCGCGCGCGTCGGTTTTACCGGCACGCCGATCATCATGGGCGACAAGACGAAGACCCACACGATCTTTGGTGACTACCTGGACCGGTACGACATCCGCCAGTCCGAGGAGGATGGCGCAACCGTGCCGATTCTGTACGAGGGCCGTACCACCCGGGGCGGGATAAACGACGCCGACGACATCGACGAGTTCATCGACCTGTACGCGCTCACTCCGGAGCAGACCGAGGAGCTGAAGAAGCGGTACGCCACCAAACGGCACGTCGCCGAGGCCGAGCAGCTCATCGCCGCGAAGGCGGCGAACATGTTGCGCCACTACGTCGAGGTGGTGCTGCCGAACGGGTTCAAGGCACAGGTGGTGGCCACCAGCCGGCTGGCCACGGTCCGCTACCGGAAGGCATTCCTGACCGCCCGCGACGCCTTGGTCGCCGAGCTTGACACGCTGGACCCGGCTTGGAAGACCTCGGACGCGTTGGAGCGAGTCGACCGGCTGACCGCCAAGCGGGCTCTGCTGGTCCGGGCGTGGCGGTACCGGGACGTCATTGCCGGGCTCGACTTCGTACCCGTGATCTCCGGCGCGCAGAACGACAAGCCGTACCTCGTGGAGTGGACCAGCGGCTACGACCAGGTCGTCGATGACTTCAAGAAGAAGAAGCTGCCGATGCCGGGCGTGCCCGCCGAGCAGGCCAGCCCGGTGGCAATGTTGATCGTCAACGCGATGCTGCTGACCGGCTTCGACGCCCCCCGTGAGCAGGTGCTCTACCTGGACAAAGCGATCCGCGAGGCGGATCTGTTGCAGGCCATCGCGCGGGTCAACCGCACCGCGCCGGGCAAGAGCGTTGGCTACGTCGTGGACTACTACGGCGTCGCGCACCACCTGGCGCAGGCGTTGGAGGCGTACGCCGACGACGACATCGAGGGCGCGTTGACTAGCCTCAACGACGAGTTGCCGCGGCTGGCCGCCGCGCACGCCGCGCTGCGGCAACTCTTCGCCGGCATCAGCGTCTTCGGCAGCGTCGCGGCACAGGACGCCTGTGTGGAGGCCCTCGCGGACGAGCGGCTGCGGGCCAGATTCGAAGCCGCGCTCAAGGCGTTCACCCGCAGCATGGAGATCGTCCTACCCTCGGAGAAGGCACTTCCGTACGTGGCCGACGCGAAAGCGTTCGGCATGATCGCGCTGCTGGCCCGCCGACGGTACCGCGACCACACGCTGTTCGACGTGCGGATCTACGGTGAGAAGATCCGGGCGCTGATCGACGCGCATGTCCAATCTCTGGGCATCAGCCAGAGGATCCCACCCATCTCAATCACCTCGGCCGACTACGCGGAGAAGGTCAGCGGGCTGACCAGCCCGCGCGCCAAGGCGTCCGAGATGGAACACGCCATCCGCCACCACATCAGTGAGCACATCGACAGCGACCCAGCCCACTACCAGCGGCTATCCGCGTACCTGGAACAGATCCTGGTCGAGCTGAAAGACCAATGGGAGCAACTCGCCCTCGCTCTGGCCGACTTCTTGCCCGTGGTGACCACTGGACGTACTGAGGCCACCGGCGGACTTGACCCGAACATCGAGGCACCGTTCCACGATCTGCTCGTCCTGGCGTTGGCCGAGCACGACCGTCCGGTCACCCCCGAACGAGCCGGGCCGCTGCGCGTCGCGACCATCGACGTCGTCCACCTGGTCAAAGCCGACGTGCGCCTGGTCGGCTTCTGGGACAACGCGCACAAGCGGGAACAGCTCCGCCGCAAGATCATTCATCGGTTGGACGAGACGAGACTGGAGGACGGCAGCGACCTGTTCGACTATGCCTGGCTACGTCCGATCACCGACCGGCTGATCGAGCTGGCCAAACACAACCACCACCGGCTGGTGGCCGCACCGTGAGCGTCGCCGAGGCCCTGCCCGACACGATGCTCATCGGGGACCTCCAGTTCGAGGTCCGCGAGTCACTGCGGCGCGCCACGGTCGGCATCACCGTCGACCGTGACGGATCACTCCAGTTGCACGCTCCGCCGGGATGCGCCCCAGACGCGCTGGCCGCATGGGCGCACTCCAAACGGCTGTGGGTCTACCGCAAGCTCGCCGAGAAGGACCTGCTGCTGTCCGCCCGCCCGGTGAAGGAGTTCGTCAACGGAGAGGGGTTTGCCTACCTAGGCCGCAACCACCGCCTGCTCGTCGCTGACGTGGACACCGTACGGATGCAGCGCGGCCGGCTACTCATGCCCCGCCGCGACGTGAACGCCGAGACGGCTGGAGCGGCGCTGGTCCGCTGGTACCGGACCCGCGGGCGGCAATGGCTGCCCGCGCGGCTCCAGCGCTGGACCGGCCGCATGGGCCTCGTACCGGACGGCCTAGACGTGCGTGACCTCGGCTACCGGTGGGGCTCGCTCAGCACCAACGGCCGCCTCAACATCCACTGGGCGACGCTCCAGCTTCCCCCGTCACTGATCGACTACGTGCTCGTGCACGAGCTGGCACACACTGTCCATCCACAGCACACGGCGGGCTTCTGGGCCACAGTCGAACGGGCTATGCCCGACTACGAACGCCGCAAGGGAGACCTCATCGTTGAGGGTGCGAGGCTGTGGCTAGGCGGTCCGAGGTAGCCGCCCCTCAGTCCGGGCGAGTGCTGTCCCCCGCTCCGGCGGACAGCGACATTGAGTCACCCCGCACCCCACGAGCCCGTCAGCCTTCGCGACGACGTCGGGTACGGCGTTGAGCACGCAGTACGAGAAGCGCGACTACTGCGACGGCGACGAGCCCAACCAGTCCGGCCATCGCCCATGATCCAGCCGAGGTTCGTGCCGCTGGTGCGGATCGGGTTGATGTCCCTGATCTCGTCGAGGTGGGGCTGAGCAACGGGTTGCGGCTTACTCGCGGTACCTCACGAGTCAGGGCCGCAACTGGGTCGATGACGCCGTACCCGTACTCCGCGTCGCGGCCTTCCGGGCCTTGATCGTCGGCTGTGGCGATCAACCGGTTGATCACGTTGGGTAGGTCCAACCGGGGATGCCGCGACTTGATCAATGCGGCTGTTCCGGCGACGAGGGCGGTGGCGTCGCTGGTGCCGGAGCCCTGGCCATAGCGTCCGCGTTTGGCGGTGCCGCCGGCCATGATTTGGGTTGCGGGTGCGCTGAGCGCGATCTGCGGTCCGCGTGCGGAGATGCCGGTGAAGTTGCCGTCTTGGTCGACGCCGGAAACTGCGATGACGCCGGGGTATCGGGCGGGCCAGGTCACGCCGTGGTCTCCGTCGGCGGTGTTGCCGGCGCCGGCGATGACCAGGATGTTGTTGTCGAGCGCGGTGTTGATGGCGTCTTCTACGTCGGGGTCGTCGATCCCGGACAGCGAGATGCTGATGATGTCGGCGCCGTGTTCGGTGGCCCAGGTGATGCCTTGGTGGAGGGCGTCGGTGTGGTATCCGCCCGGTGAGGTGACCCGGACCGGGAGGATCTTGGCTTTGGGTGCCACACCGAGCACACCGTCGCGGTTTCCGGGGCCGTGGCCGCGGCCGGCGATGAGGGTCGCCATCGCGGTCCCGTGACCGGTGGAGTCTTGCCACCCGCTGTCACCGCTGGCGAAGGTTCTGCCTTCACGCACGGCGCCTTTGAGGTCTGGATGGTTCGGGTCGACGCCGGTGTCGAGTACTGCCACCGTGACGCCTTCGCCTTGGCTGATCTCGTGCGCCTCGCTGATGCGCAGGTAGTCCAGGTGCCACTGCTTGTCTCTGATGGAGTCCGCGCGGGCGACGCCTCCTGGGGCAGCCACCAGAGCGGCGAACAGCACCGCGAGAGCCGACGTGTGGATGAGTGGGCGGACAGTGCTAGCTCGTCGCTGCCGGGCCACTGCGGCTCCCCCTGACCTCGTGACGGGTTTCCTCGTTGCGTTTCGTTTCCTGACCGGTGTCGGGTGCGCTGGTTGGCGGCATGACGGGCTCTGGCACCGACCACGGCTCGATCTGTTCAACATTGTCTCGCCGCTTCGATGCGCCGATGATCCCTCTTCCAGGATCGACGGCTGCTGGCGCGGGTGCGGCAGGGGCGGGTCGGATGATCCCGCCGCGCGGGTTGCGGGGTCTGCCGTCGATGAAGGTCTCGGGTTCGCCGCGTTCATAGCCGGGCTTCCTGCGGCGGCGCGGCGGGTCCTTGTGTGGCTGGCCGTGAGTCTGGAGCAGGCTCGGAATGCGTTGACTGGGCTCGCCACCGGTCGGTGTTGATCCTCCAATAGGGCGCAGCCCGCCCCCGATGACGCGGCCTGTCGCACGCTGATGCGGCGGAGGAGGCACGGAGTCTCGCGACGTGCCGTGGCCCGGCGCGGCACTCGACCGGGATCCAGGGTGTGTACCCGCTGCCGCGCTGATAGCTCCGGTCTCGGCCGGACTGCGCGGGAGCGGGGACGCCGAACGCCGGTCCTTTCCCTGGCCGATCGCCCCGCCGGGTGGCGACGTACCGGCCGGCGGCAGAGGCGTCCCGGGTGTGGGCAGTGGGCTGCTGGGCGTACGCGGAGACCCGATCACGTTGCCGGGACCCGGCCCGCCACCCCGCGACGGATGAGGCGACGTCGGAGCGTTCGGGCCCGACCTGGGTCGCGTTGGACCTGCGGAGGAACCGCTCGGTAGCACCGGCCCGTCCCCCGGGATGCCGCCATTGTCGGGGCGGCTGCCGGTCTCCACCGGCTTCCACTCCACTGGTGCCTTCGCCAAGCTCGCAGCAGCAACGGCCATCTGACCGAAGACGTAGTTGGCGATCTTCGCCGCGTACGGCTGACGCCAATCCTGACTCGCCGGATCCGCCTCAGGATCGGGGTCGGGGCCCGGTGCCGGGCGGGGCGTCGAGCCGCTGCTGTCCGGCCGCTGCGGTCCTCCTGGCTCAGCGTCGAGCGCTTTCATCGCCAGCGTCGCCTTCCGCCGTGCCTGCTCCACATCGGCGAGACGTTCCTCGTTCCACGCTGCTACCTGCGCGAACTCGATCAACCAGTCCCGATGCGCCGCCAGCGCAGCAATCGCTTGGTACCCACCCGCAGAGATCCACGCCGGTGTCAGCTTCGCGATCACGACGTGTAAGGTCCCGATCCGCTCGTGCAGGCGACGCTTCAGATCGGCCCACTCGTTCTGCGCGACCACCGGTCCGTCCGTGGTAAGCGCATACACGGCAGATCGCAGCCTCGCGTACGTGTGCGAGGAATAGTCCAGGTTGTCAGCACCACCGCCAGCGAACTCACCCACAGCCTCACCCCCGCCTCAGCTGCCGCCGGCACCCAACCCGGGGTCCGTCATTCCCCGCGCCGCGGCATCGATCGCGGAAGCGGAATGCCGATCGGTCGAGCCGTACTCATCCGCGGCGCTCGCCACACCGCTGGCGTACCGCACGCTAGCCTCGTCCACCCTGCCTACCGCGCTCCACGCGACCCGCAGCGCGCGATCCTGCGCATCCCCCAAACCATGTGCCGGACTGAACGCCGCACCACCACCGAACGGAACGCCGGCATTCTCAAAACCGGCCCAATCCTTCAGCCCCCGCAGCGTGCCGAGCACAGCAGCGGCGCCACCCAAGGTTTCGACATCGACGGACACTCCGCCACTGTCGGGTCGCTCCACACCCATGGGACCCCCGCATGATGTGTGACAAATCGTAGTCAAGACGATGCAATCCGCATTCTCGCTCCGTGTGCCCTGGACTTGTCAACAGGCCGAGGCACATCGTCATCGCGCACCCATTCCTGAGACAGACAGCAAGCGCGCCCGAGATCAGCTAGTGGATGCCCGGCTGAGAGGAATCAGGCGTAGCCCCACGGCACGAACCACGCATTACACGCCGCGTAATCAGGCTCCCCGAATGGGTGATCAGTCGCGCTGCTCCGAGGGAACGGACCAAAACACGCCAGCTCGGCTCGGGCTGTGTACCGGCAGTCGACGCCGCCCCCGCACGGCCAAAACTCCGGCTACGTCTGGGGCGCACCGACGACGCGCGTGACGACTACCGACGTGCGAGACAACTCACCGACGACGGCGCCGAACGGCGCCTCCTCGAACGCCGGCTCATGGAACCGGCGAGAAATGCGACATCAAGACCTCGCCCGCGAAGCGAGTGCTCGAACCGCCCCGGGAGCGGGGCGGTCACGCCGGAGCGAGGCCGAGCCTTGGCTCGGTGACCAGGCGCAGCCCGCTGCCCTGGGGGTCGGAGACCGCGCTGATCGGGATCTGCGGCGTCGTGAAGGTCCTCCGGTCGGCGTTGGCGTACCCCACATCCCGGAGATCCGCCATGCCGGAGATGAGCTTGGTGAACGCGGCCTGGGTCACCTGCCGCCGCTCGCCGTCCTTCAGCAGCCGCTGGGCGTGCCAGAAGTATGTCTCCTTGCCGCGGTACTGCTGGTACATCAGCGAGACCATCGACAGGTAGCGCTGGTAGACGAAGCGGTAACGGCGCTCGAAGAACTCGATCGCCTCGTGCTCTGGTGTGTCGCCGTCGAACGCGGAGGCCACCGAGGCCGCGCCCAAGAGGGCGGAGTAGAGCGCCAGGTGCGTCCCGCTGGACAGCAGCGGGTCGAGGAAACAGGCCGCGTCGCCGAGCAGGATGTAGCCGGGGCCGCTGAACCGGTCGGTTACGTACGAGTAGTCCTTCTCCACCCGCGCCGGGCCGACGTAGTCCGCGCCCCGCAGGATTTGCTGCATGTCGTCGCTGTCGGCGACGTATGCCTGCAGCAGGTCTTCGAGCGAGTCGCTGTGCCGCCAGCGCTCGTTGAAGTGCTCCTGGTGGGTGACAAACCCGATCGAGAACTGGTCGTCCCGCAGCGGGATGGTCCAGTACCAGCCGGTGGGCGAGGAGACCGCGTCCAGGCCGCCCTCCGGTGTGTCCGGCAACAGCGTGGCGCCGGTCCAGTAACCCCAGATCGCGACGTTGCGGAACACCTCGTGGTCCTGGCGCCGCATACCGACCTGTCGCCCCACCACGCCGGCCCGGCCGGAAGCGTCGACCACGAAATCGCAGGCGTCGTAGCCCACGGCGTCGGTGTCGGCCCGCCAGTCGATGCCGATCGGCCGGTCGCCGTCGAACTTCACTCGGCGCACCGTGGTGCCTTCCTGCACTTTCACGCCGCTGTCGCGGGCGTGGTCGAGCAGCACCTTGTCGAAGACCGCCCGCTCAACCTGCCAGCTGTACAGGCCGGGGCCGAAGACGTTCTCCCAGTGAATCGCGAAGTCCTCGCCGCCCCAGCGCAGCAGGCCGCCGCGTTTGATCACGAAGCCGGCCGCTCGCACTTTGGGCAGCGCGCCGGTGACCTCCAGGATCGCCATCGCGGCCGGCGCGAGGGATTCGCCGATGTGGTAGCGGGGGAATCGGGCCTTCTCGTACAGGGTCACGGAGTGTCCAGCGCGGGCCAGCAGGGTGGCGCAGGTGGAACCGGCTGGGCCGCCGCCGACGACGGCGATCTGTGCGGGCATGGTCGCTCCCTAACATGGGCTGCTAGAACATCGGCTTGGCGGACGGCGCCTTCAACCCGCACGGGACGGGTGCCAGATGTGGTTGGGGTTGTTCTCCACTTCGGTCAGGCGAGCGCGTCCTCGTTGTAGAGATCGCCCTGCGGGCGTTTGACCGAGTCATGGCACGGCGAGCTTCTTGCGTTCCACGAACCCGGCGATCGCGCCGAGGCTGTGGAAGTTGTCGTACAACAGCTCGGTGACGTCGACCTGCACGCCATACCATTGCTCCAGAAGCGTACTCAGCTCCACAATGGACAGCGAATCCACCACTCGGGCCGCGATCAGGTCGAGGTCCTCGGTCAACTCGGTCGGGTCCCCGCCCCAGCCGAGATCGTCGGTGATGTAACGCCGGATGTCATCCTGCACGGTCACGGGAAAGTCCACGTCCTTCCTGGGCGAGGGCTTGAGCAATCAGGTTGGATGTCGAAGGCGCTGGAAATCGACGCGGCTTTCCTCCCCTCCCGAGCCCATGAGGCGGTCAATGTCCGTAAACAGGCGCTCCCTATCGTCCCTGATCGAAGCGCTCTGATCAAGATCCGCTACTCATTGCTGCGGAATAGTGCAACGCTGCCCGACCTGGCTCGACCCGGAGTAGACCTTGTCGGTGGGGCCGTTCTCCCCCCTCAGCAGCACCACCGGCGCGTCCGGGCCATCCGGAGAGCGCTAGAGTGACCGCACGACCGGAAGGTTGAACGGGTGCCCGCGGTGCGATGCCTCCGGCCCCAGGCGGGACCTGGCTTGGAGGTCTGGCCACGGCGCGGGGTCAACCCCACACCAACCAGGCGAGTCCACTCTCTTCGGCTTCGGGGTCACGCGGGCAGGCTAGCCCACCCGCTTCTCGTCGGCCATCTTCTTGGCGTGCCAGAACGCGCCGAACCGATGCATCGCCATCAACACCGCCAGGTTGTGCATGCCCTCGATGAGCTGCGCTGGAGTGAGGTCCTGTTTCAACTCCGCGATCACAGCCCCGCCCGGGTCAGCCGGCGTCGTAGCCCACGCCCGAGCCATCCGCATCGCAGCGTCACTGTGATCAGCCCTAAACGGCTTTTCACCGGTCTCCGCAGGTCCCATGCCCTGCACCGGCGGCGTCTGCGTGCGCCGCGCATGCCCCTGGATCCGCTGCCAGTACTCCGGCCCCTGGACCTGCTCCACCCGCCAGGCGTGCTCTTCGGCCAGCTTCGTCACATGCCCAAGCCACGGGTCTCCGATCTCCTCTGCGAAGACCCGCCCCGCCTGGGCCTTCGCCACCAAACCCAGCACCGTCCGCCGTGGATCGCTGTTCGCCGCCACCATCGCAGCAGCGGCCCGCTTCGGCCGCTTCAACCGGCGCAACGCGATCTCCGGCCAGGCATACCCGGTGCGCTGCTCCAACCACATCTCCAACGGCCTGGTGCGCGTAGGAACATCCTTGACCAGGTGCCCAGACTTGCGCACCAGGGCCGGCGCCACCGGCAGCAGCCCGAGGAACGCGAGGAAGGTGTCACGCGCCGGAGACCACTCAATGCCGTCGTCTTCCCCGAGACCGTCCCACTTCGGGGCGTGCTTGCCCGGCGTCCACCACCCCTCGGTCCCGGCGATCGCCCGCGCCGTGGTGTCCAGCAGCGATTGCTCGATCGGCACCTTCACTCCGTCGGTCATGCGGTTCAGGTAACCCATGAGCATCCAGACCCAGGACAACATCTCGATCTTGTGGTCGTTGAAGACCTGCTCCAGCCGGTCAGCCAGCTCTGGCGTCATCTCACACGGGATCTTCCCCAGAGCCTCCCCGATGTCCAGGATGATCTGCTCACTCGGGGTGAACACGTTCTCCGCATCCTGGGGATGCGTGTCCCGCTTCCCAGCGAGGTGGATCTTCAGCGCGTCGACGCCCCGCAAACCCATGTAGCAGGCGTCGTGGATCAGGCAGTAGTTGCACTTCGCGCCTAGGCTGCCGGATATTTTCGCGAACGCCAGGTAGTGCTTCATCCGGTTCCACGGCAACAGGCCCGCCGGCAGATCCAGCGACGCCGGAACGATAGCGTTCAGCGCGTCCGCCGGCAGGCACACGTGACTCTCCCGGGTGCGCCCGAGCCAGCTGCGTTCGCTAATTGTCACATCGTGGATGGGCAGGTACCGGTACAGGTTCGGCATCACCGCGATAGCGCGGTTGATCGCCACCAGGAACGGTCCATACCGGCGCCGTAGCTCTTCCTCCCCCACGGCATGCTCCGCCAGGGCATCCGCGAGTGTGTCCGGCGCGGTCGGCTCCTGCATCCTGTCATCGGGCTGCGGTCCGGGTTGTAGGTGCTCTGCCTCCGTCATGGTGTCGTTTCCTCTCTGTGATGGGTGTCGGTAAGACCGGCCGGTCGCTGGACTTCTACGTGTCGCATAACAAGAACCAGATGTGCCGGCGCATCTCCGCAAGCGGGCCGACACCGATGTGGCCGACCTGGTCTACGAGCCAATGGCGGGGGGTGCATCGCCAGCCAGTCGGCGTAGGCACACAGGCATCGCCGGTCACTTCGGACCTCCTGAGCGAGTTGTGAGGCGGGTCGGGTTCGAAGGGGCAGCCAGAGTAGCGCGGCTACCACTGCGCTCGTGCGCTGTTCGTCAGTCGGAGAGAACGGCGCTGTCAGGGCTGCTGGCCCCGATCTCGGCGTGTGGTCTGTGACATGGGGCGTGAGCTTGAAGGCCCGCGGTTACGGAGCGTGCAGCTGACTCGCCGGTGGTCTGACGGCCAGTTGGCGGGGTTGGCGCTGGGCGGGATGTGCACGTGGTAGGAGCCGGGTACGACCTCGGCCGTGGCAAGCAGAGCCTGGTTGGCGAGGATGTAGTCGATGTGCAGGTGTTCGCCGTTGACGGTGGGCGGCAGCGGGTTGGGCGCGAGCGGGTCGAGTTCGGCGAGGTGGTGGAATCCGGCGCCGTTGATGCGGCGGCTTGTCTGGGTGTCCCATGCCCCGATGAGCCGGTCGAGGGCGCGGGTGTCGGCGTGCCAGGTGCCGTCGAGGTCTTGGCGACCTTTGTGGTCGCGGACGCTGACTGGCACGTTGGCCCAGTCGGGGTCGGGTAGGTGCGGTCCTGAGCTGGTGGCGTTCATGTCACCGGCGATGAGGGTGGGGACAGGACCGGTGCCGAACCGGGCGAGCAGTTTGGCGCGGGCGAGGCGTTGCTCACCGTCGGCGTAGGGCCAGTGTTCGGCGAATACTTGAAGTTGGTAGCGGAGGTCGGCGCGCAGCGAGAACCGTGCGAGGTTGCGTTTGTCGGCGAAGTCGGGCTCCTCGGTGGCGTCGAGGCAGAGCACGGATGGGTCGTAGATGACTGCGGTGCCCAGCGGCCCGGTGAACAGCTCTCCCACGTAGGGACGACCGGTCAGCACGCTGAGGTCCTTCATGGCCGCTTGGAACGGTCGTTTGCCCCGGGCGTGCCAGAACTTGGCCTCGCAGAGCAGGATCAGGTCTGGGTTCGGGTCATCGAGGAACGCGCGGACCAAGGGCGCGAAGTCATAGGACCCGTCGGTCTTGAGTCCTCCGGCTTCATAGTTTAGAAGCGAGATGTTGACCTCAAGGCTCATGGTGCTCGGCCTTTCGAGGAATGCGGACCGCCCGGACGGCGCCGGGCCGGGTGGGGCTCGGAGGTTGGAGCCGGCCCGTTCGCGCGGGCGCCGCTTTGGTGGCCGGGATCATGTGCTTGCCTCCTCCGGCTGCGGGACCGGTGATCGATCCGGTCGCGGCGCCGGTCACCACATCCGCGCCGTCGTGTGGCGCGCTGTGGGCGGATGCTCCCATCGCGCCTTCACCGGGCGGCTGGCCGCTGGTGTCACTCATCGGCCGGTGCCTCCTCACGTAGGACGAGACGGGCAAGATGTACCGCCCAGCACGGATACGGGATGTCGAACCGCCCATCCCACTGCGACGTGCAGAGGCAGCAGAGGCCTTCGTCGTCGGCACGGTGATCGGCGAGCACCAGCTGGGCTTGGGCGATCATTCGTCGATGCACCGCAGGAATGATCGTGGCTTGATCAGCGCGGGCGAGCATCCCGGCCAGGATGCGGTCGCGTACGTCGTCGTCTGGGCACCATTGCTCGGCCACGACCGACCAGTACGGCGCGACGCCCGGTCCGAGACTCGCGGGTGGCTCTCGTGGCGGCGGATAGTCGGCGGTGAACGGGCTACGCATCAGCGGCTCCCCGCCGCGTGATAGGGCGTATCCGGGTGGGCCGGCCCATGAGCCGTCCCAGCAGGTAGCAGGCGATGCACCGAGACCGGATCACCGCATGCCTCCTGACCGGGCCGGCGGCGCTGGTTGCGGCTCGATGAGGGGCTGGGCAGCGGCGCCGCGTCGGTACCGCGGTATCTCGGCGATCTGCGGACGCAGACGCTGATCCCCGTCTGGCCGAGCTGCGTGTTCGTTGGGGGTGGGTGGCGGGGCGGGAGCCGGGGAGGAGGGCTCCTGCCCCGCCACTGAATCGGCCTGCGGGTCGGGCGTGGCCAGGCGCATGTGCGGAGGCGGGCACTGCCACCCGACGCTCTGCCCACCCGGGGCCGAGATGTGGGTCCAGCCGATCTCCGAGTCGGATACGGGCTGGCCGCAGGTCACGCACGGCTGTGGCCGTGGCGGCGCTGGCGGGGTGCTGAGGGTGGAGGTGGTCATGACCGGGCTCCTACACGTCTGTGGATCGGCGAGCGCAGCGGCGCCGCCTCCCAGCGACGGGCGCGACCTGTCACAGCGGGTGGCGGCAGGGGGCAGCGAGCCGGCGGCGTAGACCAGTCCGGGATGCGCTCGACGGGTACGAAGTGCGCGTACTCGCGTACCGGCACGCCACGTCGGCGGCGCGCGGCGAGGTACGCCGCCCAGGCTCGGGTGGCTTCCCACGCGTTGGGGAAGACCGCCATGCGTGTCGGTGTGCTGGTCTGGCCGGTGAGCGGGTCGCGGTGCCGCAGCCAGGTGGTGGATGAGTCCGGGTCGGCGGGGCCGCACCAGTACCGGTCGTCGTGCTCACTGTCCGGTGAGCGCATCACCACCACGACGCCGTACCGATCCCCGGTAGACAGTTGCCGCCATCGGGCTGCGTGTGGAGTCGTCTCGGGCACGTCGCTCACCTCCTTCCCCCTTCGCTTGTCGTCACATCGGTCAGTCGTGGTCGGCTGGGTGACGCATCATCGGGTACGTGCGGGGTCCAGCGGGCAGGTCGATCGGTACGCCGTGGTCGCTGTCTCCGTGGCGGGAGTAGAGCCGTCGGGCGTCGGGCGTGGCCGCGACGAGGTATGCCGGGGTGCGGCTGTCGTCGAGGTCGGCGTGGCGGCGGGCGAGCAGTACTGTGTCGATGCCTCGGCGCTGGTGGTCGGGGTGCACGGCGGCGAATCCCAGGTAGAGGTGCTCGTGCTGGGGGTGGGCGGCGTGCATCGCGGCGTCGAATGCTTCGAACCTGGGCAGGTCTGCCGGGTCCACCGCGTCTGCCAGCCGCGTGGCGTAGTCGGGGGGTGCGGGTGCCGGTTCGCGCCACCAGATCGTGGCGCCGACGAGTCCCGCGTCCGGAACTTCGGCTACCTCGATCACCCCTGCTTGCAGGCCGTGGTCGACCCAGATCCGCATGTAGTCAGCGAACCGTGTCGTCGGGGGCTGGCTGTCGCCGAGTAGCCATCGGTTCGGTGGGATCGGCAGGAACGCCTCGGCGATCAGGCCGGCGACCGCGTCGCGTTCGGTGGGTTCGGCGGGGCGGGTGATCACGATGTGGTGATCAGCAAAGTTGATCATCTCTGCTCCGTGACGTCCGGACCCAGCTCGAAGTCGAAACCTGAGATCTCGGCAGCGCCACGAACGGCGGTCGCGTCCAAGCTCACGGCAGGACCAACCAGACGACATACGCCACCAATGCAATCCCACACACGACACCGGTCGCAGCAAGGAACAGAAGCCCTCGACGCGGCACGGCACCCATCGCCCGGACCACCCTCTGGTGAACCGGTGGATGGCCAGGGGTCGCGGCAGAACGACACACCGGCCGAAACGACCGCCTGCGATGAAGGTCGAGATCCATCCGAACGACCTCGGCGTACGGAATCTCCACGAGGTATACGTTCGGCACCGGTGGTTCCGGGTCGCTGAACCTGGTCGTGATCTTGAGTGGACTTGGCATCGTTAGCCTCCCCCTGGAGTGTGTTCACGGTTGTTCTGCATGTCGGCGAGAAGCCCGCCATGCGGCGAGGACGTGGACACCATCGAGATGCTGGCCCTGCGGGCAGGTAGCGCTCTGCGCAGCCGAACCTTCCGACCTCGGCCGTCCAACTCCCAACCAGTCAGCAGAAGCCGCCGAGCGTCGCTCGTGCCACGCCCCTCAGCAGCGTCCACTGTGGACGCTACTGGCGGCTCGGTGACAAGCAACTCGAACGGACGACGGGCATACTCCGCCGACGCGGCGGCGTCCAAGCGGACGACTTGTCCGACGGCGGGCAACTTGGCAGCTGACATCGCCGAATCTCCTTCCACTGCCGTTGGGTAGGCGTGGGGCAACAAGCGGTGCGCACGCCGTGCCCCACGACAACCCGTGCCGATGGCCGCAGCCCGTTCCCCTGGTGGGTCGGTACCGGTCCAGGAGCGGGCGGGTCGACACATAGTCACCCGTTCCCCCAGGGCACTGGCGCGCCTGACCGGCATGTCCGGGAGCGCCGATGGCCCTGGTGAGCGACATGACCGCAGTCAACCATCGGAGGGTTGTTTTTGCAATCCTTCAAGAGAAGTTAGCAGACAGTAGTTGCTGTCCAGGACTTGCAGAAGGAGCATGGTGTACGGAGAGCTGCGCTACAGTCCTTGCGTCCATTCATCTGTTTCGCAAGTCCTTCAAGGCGACTAAAATGCAATCATCAGGAGGTTGCCCAGATGCCCCGCACTCGCGCTCGACGCCAGCAGACAGCCAACGGCCCGGATGGCTCCGGTGCGATGGCCGCCCGCCGTCGCCTCGGCCGACTCATGACCGAGCTGCGGGAGGCGGCCGATGTCACGGTCGAGGAGGCGGCCGAGTTCATCGAGCGAGCCCCTTCGACGATGTGGCGCCTTGAGGCAGGACAGTCGGGTGTGCGCATCCGCCCGCAAGGAGACGTGGGCAGGCTGTGCGATCTCTACGAGGTGGATGGCGAGACCCGGGAAGGGCTGCTCGCACTGGTTGAGGCGACCAAGGTCAAGGGCTGGTTCCAGCCATACTCCGATGTGTTGCGTCCCAAGTTCGACATGTATTTGGGGCTGGAGGATGTGTGCGACACCTTGTGCACCTACGAGCCGGAGCGGATTCCGGGGCTCCTTCAGACGGAGGGCTACGCGCGGGCGATCATGAGTCTGCCCGGGCCAAAGAAGACGGCAGACCAGGAGACCGTCGAGCGGCGGGTGAAGGTGCGCACGCGGCGGCAAGAGGTGTTGACCCGCAAGGATCCGCGGGCGCCGCAGATCGATGTGGTGCTCAGCGAGACGGTGCTGCGCCGCCCCATCGGCGGACCCGAGGTGATGGCAGAGCAGCTTCGGCACCTCAACCGCCTCGCCGAGCTGCGAAACCTTTCCCTGCGGGTGCTGCCATTCTCGGCGGGCCTGCAGCATGGCCTCATCACCGGACAGTTCGTCATCCTGCGGTTCTCGAACGCGGAGGAAGAGCCGCCCCGGGTGTTCGTGGATGGAGTCTTTGGGGATCTATGGTTTGACGAGCCCGAGCAGATTGATTGGTACGAAGCCGCGTTCGCTGACATACGGAAAGCCTCCCTGGGCCAAGCTGCGTCCAGGGACACGATCGAACGAGCCGCAAAGGAGCTGGCCGACAGTGCCTGACCTCACCAACGCGGTGTGGCGCAAGTCCACCCGCAGCAGCAGCGACAACCAGTGCGTGGAGGTCGCGATCAACTTGCTCGACGAGCAGGGCGCGATCTATGTGCGTGACTCCAAGAACCCGACTGGCCCAGCCCTTGCGTTCACGGCAGCGGAGTGGGATGCGTTCCTGGCCGGCGCGAAGGACCACGAATTCGACCTGTAGGCCCAGGAACGGCGTCTTGACCACCGGTTCCCGGACCCACATGGCCCAACCTACGACCCGCATCATGACGTGCCTAACACGATGATGGCTAGACCCAATCACCGAGAGTAACCGGGACGGTGCTACAGACCCGTTCCGGTTACGCATCCGTTACCCACCGAGAGATACGACGTTCGCGTTCGTCGAGGCTGTTCGTCTTGTTCTCGGCTAGGACAAGACGGCAGCGGCTCTGTGGCCTAGCAACCGGCGGGCGGGTCCTCGGACGCCGCCCACTAGGATGTGGAACTTATGGAAGCCAGCGAGTACGATCATCGCGCCGTTGAAGCGCAGGTGCGGGCGCTCTGGGAAGAGCGCGACATCTACCGGTACGACCGCGAGGGCACCGGTCCCGTATTCAGCGTTGACACCCCGCCCCCGTATGTATCGGCGTCGCACCTGCACGTAGGTCACGCGATGAGCTACTCGCAACCCGATTTCGTCGTCCGGTACCGGCGTATGCGGGGCGAACGGGTGTTCTACCCGATGGGGTTCGACGACAACGGCCTACCCACCGAGCGATACGTCGAGAAGACCTACGGGGTCAAGGCCGCCGACATGCCGCGTGCCGAGTTCGTGCGGATGTGCCTGGACGAGACGCGCAAGACCGCCGCGAGGTACGAGGATCTGTGGCGTCGGGTTGGCCTGTCGGTGGACTGGTCGTTGCTGTACTCGACGATCGACGCTAGGTGCCAACGCACCTCGCAGGCGAGCTTCATCAAGCTGTTCGGGGCCGGGCACCTGCGTCGCGCCAACGACCCGATCCTGTGGTGCCCGGAATGCCGCACCGCCCTTGCGCAGGCTGACGTCGAGGACCTCGAACGCAACAGCAAGATCCATAGTGTCGCGTTCACGGCCAAGGATGGCCGTGCCCTGACCATCGCCACGACCCGTCCGGAGCTTCTGCCCGGATGTGTGGCGCTGTACTTCTACCCGGGCGATGAGCGCTACGCCGACTTGGAGGGCACGACAGCTCGGGTGCCACTGTTCGACTACGAGGTTCCGATTAAGACCGACGTCGCGGTGGACCCACAGTTCGGCACCGGTCTGATGATGGTGTGCACGTTCGGCGACGGGGAAGACGTCGTGAAGTGGCGGCGTGACGGTCTGGACCTGCGGCTGGTCGTCACCGCGGACGGCCGTCTCGGCGAGTTGGCGGGCCCCTTCGCCGGTCTTCAGCTCACCCAGGGGCGTAGCGCGATCGTCTCGAAGCTGGCCGAGAGCGGGGCGCTGGTGGACAGCGCACCGATCAAGCAGGTGGTCGGGGTGCACGAACGGTGTTCGACCCCGGTGGAGTTCCAGATCCGGCCACAGTGGTTCATCGCGGTCCGCGACCATAGAGACGAGTTCCGCGCCCGCGCCGATGAACTCACATGGATTCCGCCGTTCATGAAGCGCCGCCTCGAAGACTGGATCGACGGGCTCAGATGGGACTGGAACATCAGTCGGCAGCGGCACTACGGCGTGCCGTTCCCGGTCTGGTTCTGCCGCGACTGCGACCAGCCGATCTTGGCGGAACTAGCGTCGTTGCCGGTGGACCCCCTCGCGGACCCGCCGCCGGTGTCGGCATGCCCGGAGTGCGGCAGCACCGGCATCGTTGCCGACCCTGACGTGATGGACACCTGGATGACGTCGTCGCTGACGCCCCAGATCAACGACCGTTGGGCGCTGCGGGACTTCCAACCGGATCCCGCGCTGGCGCCAATGAGTCTGCGGGTGCAGGCGTTCGAGATCATCCGGACCTGGTTGTTCTACACGATCGTGCAGTCTCAGTTTCACTTCGGCCGCGTTCCCTGGTCGACGGTGATGATCTCCGGGTGGGGTCTCAACGAGCAGGGCAAGAAGATCGCCAAGCGCGACCTGGAGCGGTCGACCACCGCAGACGGGTTCAACCGCTACGTCCCCGACCACGTCATCGACAAATACGGCGCCGACGCGCTGCGGCTGTGGGCGACGAAGGCCCGGATCGGCACCGACCTCCGCTACAACGAGAAGGACGTGCGGGCCGGTCGCAAGTTCAGCGTCAAGCTGTGGAACGTTGGCCGGTTCCTCCACATGAACCTCGACGACTTCGACCCGCGCACCGCGCAGCCGTCGGCCCCTCGCGATCGCACCCCGGTCGACCGGTGGCTGCTGTCACACCTAGCCGACACCGTCGCCGAGGTGACCGCGGCCTTCGACGAGTACGACTTCATGCAGGCCCACCTGGCCGCGTCGAAATTCTTCTGGTCGATCTACTGCGACCGCTATATCGAAATGATCAAGGATAGGTTCATCCGCGCCGAAGAGCACACAGACCTCGACCGACACAGCGCACGCTGGACACTGTGGGAGTCCTACCGAACGCTGCTCGGGCTGTTCGCGCCGTTCGCGCCGTTCGTCACCGAGCACATGTACCAGCGCTTCTACCAGCCCCACGAGTCGACCGTCAGCTTGCACTTGTCGACCTGGCCCACCGTCAACGAGGAGTGGGTTAGCGACCGCGCGGCGATCGACCAGATGGTGATGATGCTCGACGCGGTCCGGGTCTTGCGTGCCCAGCAGAAGCTGGGAAGCGGGGCGCACATCGCCAAGCTCGTTCTCGATCCACGCACAGACGGAGCTAAGGAGCTGCTGGCCGTGATCGCCGAACCGTTGCGGGTCGCGGCCAGGGCCCAGCATGTCGTGTACGACAGTGCGGACCACGACAGCGGCGTGGAAGGCGTCGCCCTGGGCATCGTCGTGTGACGGGCGGTCGGAGCGCGCTGGACTCGGCTGGTCAGGACCGTCGTAAGGCTCTGCTGCGCGGCCTCGGCCGTGGCGCAGCGCCGCCGAAGGCGTCGCAGATGAGCTCGACTGTTCGTTTCGCGGTGTAGCGCTCGGCGTTGGCCGTACAAGCCGCCTGTACCCGGTGGCGCAGTTCGGCGTGGCGCGCGAGCGTCGTGATGCCGCTAGCGATGTGCTGGGGCTCGGGCTTGACCAGCAGCGCGCCCTGGTGGATTTCCGGGTAGCACTTGTCGTTCGGCAGCACACACGCGACGCCGGCGGCTGCGTGCTCCATCATCCCGACTCCGAAGCTCTCCTCGCGCGAACAGCTGAACGCGATGTCCACCCCGCCGAGGAACCGCCAGTAAGCACGCGGCTTGGCGAACCGGTCGATGACGCGGACGCGTCTGTCGCCGCGCGCCACGAGTACGTCGACAAGGTCGGTGAGTCGATCCTGGAAGTCCGACGGGCTGTGCTCCGGGTCGCCCCAGCTGCTGGCGCGGCCCACGGTGACGCGGACCTCGGCGACCTCGTCGAGCACGGCGGTGAGAATCCCGATCGCGTTCTCTGGGTCTTTCTGCGTACGCCACATGTGGCCCCAGAAGATGTGTGGGCCGTTGCCCTCGGAGCTGTGGCCAGCCGCAGTGCCCGCCGCTTCGGAGATGCCGGCGTAGTCCACACCCAACGGCAGCACTCGCAGGTCATCGCGGATCCCGGCGAGGCCGAGCCGCGTTCGGGTGTAGTCGCTGTTGACGTAGACCGCCGCCGCCAGGTCCAGCGTGTCAGCGAGCACTGAATGTGGTTGGTACCGGTAGCGCTGGTGTGCGAAGTCCCAGCCGATCGCTTGGTCGGGGAAGAGTACCCAGCCGAGCAGTGCCGACGCCCGTTCTGCCGCGACCCGCGGCGTGACAGCGCTCTCCATGGTGGACGGCGCTAGGAGCACGTGGTCGCCGCGTCGCGGCGCAGACGCGCCGCGCGGAGGCGCGAGCCAGTTGCCGTGAACCGCGTCGAAGGTGTCTTCAAGCTGGGCCAGGCCAAGTTCGGAGATCAACTCGTCCCAGATGTTGGCGAGAAACAGACTCATGTGACGCTCTCCCTTCCTTCGGTCCGCGACCGACGCAGTGTGGCGGTGAGGGTGCACCAGCCGGCTGTGAGGGCGAACGCGGCGCAGTAGCTGAGATTTGCGGTCAGCACGAGACCGAGTCGCACGGGCCCGGTTCCAGCGGTGAGCTGCCGTGACAGTCGTGTCCAGCGCAGAAAGAGCACACCGGTTGACCCGAGCTCTAAGGTCCGCCACGCGCGAGTGTGGAGGCGGGCACGGAGTCGACCCATGCCCTTGCCGTGCCGGATCTTTCGGGCCAGGAATTCGCGGAACGTCGTGGGGTACTGGGCGTGGACAACGATCCTGTCGTCGAAGTGGATGGGCACCCCGCTGAGCCGCAGTCCGCATGCGAGGTCGATGTCGTCGACCAGGTTGTGGCACGAAGCGTCAAACGGCGGGTCGGGCAGCAGGGTGCGGCGAATCGCCAGATTGGGGAACGACACGAACTTGATTCGTCCCCGCGAGTCCACAGCTCGGACACGGTAGTCATCGATCGTCTCGTCGCATCGTTGCCAGAACCCGTTCTCGCGGCTTCGGATGCGTCCGGTGCAGGTGCCGTGGCGCGCGGCCGAGACAGCGATCGTCGCGGCCCAGTCGTCGTCGACTACCACGTCGTCGTCGGTGAACAGCAGTATGTCCGCGCCTGCCAGGCGCGTTCCGAGGTGGCGGGCAGGCGCGGAGGATCCGTGCCGGGTGCCGGTGAACACTACCCGTGTGCGGGGCGAGTGGGTACCGGGGGCCGCGAGCCTCCCCGCCAGGCCCTCGTCGTAGGGCGTGTCGCGCACGACCAAGACGGTGCCGCGCTGGCCGAGACGCGCGGTTGATCGGCGAACCGAGTCGATGGTGGCCTGCGCTTGATGCAGGGGTCGGGCCGAGGCGATCACGACGCACACGGTCGGCAGGTCTTCGGCGTCATCCCGTTGCGTCATGGCAGCCAGTCCAGCAGCGTGGCAGCCGCATGGGCGAGCTGGTGATGATCCGGACGTACTTGCCGCCCCTGCTGGTACGGCGGGTTGCTGGGCAGGTAGCTGAGTGTCTCCAGCACGCGGAGAATACCGGCGGTGATCGCGGCAACCCGGGTGCGGTCCGGCAGGCGGTACAGGTGTGTTCGCAGCCCCGGCATCAGGTCATCGACGATGACGCCTTCCGCGAGCAGGCCGCCGTAGCTCAAGACGGGGTGTCCCCCGACCGGGAGCTCCCAGTCGAGCAGGTACACAGCGTCGTACCCGACCAGCACGTTGCTTGGCTTGAGGTCTGGGTGCACCAGGCGGGGCGAGTTGGTTTTGGTCAGCGCCAAGTGACCCTCTGCGTGAAGCTGGGCGCGTAGCAGCAGGTCTCGCTGCAGCAGGCCGTGTTCGGCGATGGTGTGGCTGTAGGCCCCGACATCGTGGTGTGTCTGGTCATCCTGCATGGGTGACGGCGTGGACACGTGCAGGTAGCCGAACGCGTCAACCCGCAGCGCCTCCGACGCTGCGGTGGCCGCCTCTGCGACGCGGCCGATTGCTGAGGCCAACTCCGTTCCGCGGAGCCGTGTCGCCGCCTCGGTCAACGTCATGCCCGGCAGCATTCGGTACACCAGATATGGCGTGCCGCGACCGGGAGCAGACTCGCCCGCCTCGACCACCGTTGGTGTTGGTGCCCCAATCGCGGAAAGCCGGGCCAGAGTGTTGCATTCTATCCTGAACCGCGGCAGGTCGGACTGCAGATACAGCCGGAAAACGAAGTCTTCGGCGCCAAGCCGAACGTGCGCGCTGAGGTTGGCGCTGCCGCCGGGCAACGCCCTCACAACGTGGGCACAGGATCGCCACCGATGCACCACACGGCGCATGGCCGCCGGAACCGTGCTCACCGGCGCGAGTCGCCGAGCAGGGCGGGCAGGTCCGCCATGGAAGAGAACACGCCGTCTGCGTCGGCGAGCTGCTGCGGTAGGGAACCGCCGGCATAGCCGAGCACGCGCATCCCGGCGGCGCGAGCGGCGGCTACACCACTATCGCTGTCTTCGACCACGACACAGTTCGCCGGGGCCAAACCAAGGCTGTCCGCGGCGTGTAGGAACAGGTCTGGCGCCGGTTTGCCGCGGACGACGTCGGCAGCTGAGAAGATTCGTCCGGAGAACCTGTCGAGCAAGCCGGCCGTGCTGAGTGTGAGTCGCACCTTCGCGTGGTTGGCGTTGGACGCGACGCATACCGGTGTGGTGATCCGGTCCAATGCCGCGGTGACCCCGGGAACTGCGGTTACCTCGCGGCGCAGTGCCGCGGAGAGTGCCACGCCAAGCTCCGCCAGCCAGGTGTCCGGCACCGGTCCGCCGAACCGCTCGGCGATGAGATCTAGCGTGGCCTGCTCGTTGAGACCGACGAAGTCTCGTAGGCAGTCTTCGTGGGTGGTCTGGACGCCCGCCTCGGTCATCTTCCCGGCTAGCACCCGCATCACGACGGGCTCGCTGTCTACGAGCACGCCGTCACAGTCGAAGATCACCAGATGGGTGCAGGTCGTCCCTGGTGATCTGCGTGGAAGCGGCGGCGTGCGTGGTGGCCGCCGCGAGTGCGACAGGTCCATAGCGAACTCACGGTACATTCACAACCTCGACGGCAGTGGGCGCGGATGGGGCAGTACTTGTGGACAATGTGTCGGCGGCCCCGCGTGAAGGAGGGTAGCGAGATCTTGACTGGACGGGGACCCGATTTCCAGCCTGTTCGGGCGGTCACTCCCGAGCAGGTGGCTTCATTCGAGAGGGACGGCTTCCTTCTGCTGGAGGACGTGTTCAGCGCGGCAGACTGCCAGCGGCTGATCGACGCGGCGAACCAGATCCTCGACGCGCAGTCGGCCAGCGACGTCGTCTCGGTGTTCGCCACCGACGGTGAGGAATCGGATGCCTACTTCATGGAGTCTGGCGACAAGGTCCGTGTGTTCTACGAGCGTTCCGTCGTCAATCCCGATGGGGCGCCTACGCGTCCGGCGCGGTCGTGCGCCAACATGATCGGGCATGCGTTGCACGACCAGGTGCCGGTCTTCGATTGCTTCTCTCGTAGTCAAGTCTTCGCTCGGATCGCGGCGGACATCGGAATCCTTGACCCGATGCTGGTGCAGTCGATGTTCATCTTCAAGCAGCCGTTCATCGGCGGGTCGATTGGCCTGCACCAGGACAGCACCTACCTCTACACCGACCCGCCGTCGGTTGTCGGGTTCTGGTGCGCTCTGGAAGACGCATTCGCTGACAACGGGTGCGTCGTCGTGGTGCCCGGCGGACACCGCAGAGAGCTGCGCCAACGCTACCGTCGGGGCACCGACGGGCGATTCGGCTTTCAGCAGTTGTCCGCCACCACCATCGACACCATGCGCGAGACCCCGATCGAGGCTCCACAAGGGTCGCTGCTGCTGTTGCACGGCCTGCTCCCGCATCGCAGTGGCCCGAACCGCACACCCCGATCCCGCCATGCCTACACGCTGCACGTCGCCGACGGCCGCTTCACGTACCCCGCTGACAACTGGCTGCAGCGAGGTCCCGACCTGCCGTTTCGTGGCTTCGGTCCCAGGTATCCAGTCGCGGCACCCTCCTAACCCCGTGCGGCCCGATGGTCGCCGTCGGCGAATGCACCATCCACGGCGCTACGGGTCCCTTTTGCAGAGAAGATGCGATCCCATGACCAGCGCGTCCATCCCGCTGCCGAGATAGCAACGGATCGCGTCGTCTGGTGTGTTCACGATTGGCTCCCCCATGACATTGAATGAGGTGTTGAGCACCACCGGGATGCCGGTCAGCTTGTCGAACTCCGTGATGACCGCCGCGAACAACGGGGCGAGTGCTGGGCTTACGGTCTGCAACCGGCCAGACCCATCCACATGGACTACGGCGGGAATCTTGTCGCGCATCTGCGGGCGGACGCTGTGGACGTGGGACATGTAGTAGGAGGGATGCGTTGTCGAGAAGTACTCCGCCTGGCGGTCCTCAAGAATCGCCGGCGCGAACGGACGGAAGGTCTCACGGCGCTTGACCCGGCTATTGAGCTTGTCCTTCATCGTCGGATCGGTCGGGGTGGCGAGGATGCTGCGGCTGCCAAGCGCTCGTGGCCCGATTTCTGCTCGGCCTTGGAACCAGCCGAGGATGGCTCCGTCGGCCACCAGCTTGGCCGCCTGCCGAGCCGGACTCGGCAACCGAGTGAACCGCAGGCCGTGCCGGGCGAGTGCCTCGGCGATCGCGGAGTCGTCGTACTCGGGGCCGAGGTACGGGGTGGCCACGCTCGTGCTGGTGCGACCCGGACTGAGCTGATGCTCCAACCACAACGCCGCTCCGAGTGCGGTTCCGCCGTCACCTGGATCGGGGGCAACATGGACCGCGTCGACCTGCGGCAGTTCCGCCAGCATCCCGTTGGCCACGCTATTGAGCGCTACACCGCCACCGAGGCACAACCGGCGGCTTCCAGTCTCAGCCAAGACACCCATCGCGAGGTGACGCACAACGACTTGCAGGCTCTCTTGCGCCGCACGGGCAAGATCCTCATGGCGCGCCTCAACTGGAGCGCCCGGCGGCCGAGGCTCACCGAACTTCGCCTCCAGGTCAGCGGAGTACATCCGCTCCGCACGACAGTGGTAGGTGAAGTAGCGCAGGTCGACCCGGAACGAGAGACCCGACGCAGGTTCGAGAATCCGCGCGAAGGCTCCGACAAGGTCCCGCCGCCCGTAGGGGGCAAGGCCCATGACCTTGCCCTCATCAACGTTGGGGTGGAATCCGAGGTACTGGGTGATCGCGCCGTAGAAGTAGCCCAGGGAGTCGGGCATGCCGGTGGCGCCGATCACCCGGATCCCGCCGTTCGTTGCATGCGCGTACATCGCCGTGCTGTCGTCGCCGCTGCCGTCAATGGACAACACAGCGGACTCCCCGAACGGGCTGCTATGAAACGCGCTCGCCAGGTGCGCCTCGTGGTGTCCGACGTAGCTGATACGGCCAGGTTCGACGGGCAGCTCGTGCAGCCTGGTCAAGTGGTCCGCGAGCCCCTCGTAGTAGCGCAGCGATGCGCGCAGCGCCTCGTACGATTGAGGCAGATCGGCCGTCAACCGAGTGATCGTGCGGCCCGCGCTCGTTCCAGGACTCAGCGGCACCGCGACGTACTCCAGTTCCCGCCGCCCGAGACGCCGCAGGCAGAACTCGATCGCGTCACGCGGGTAAGCGGCCGACTGTTTGACACGGTCGAACCGCTCCTGCTGGACCGCGGCCACAGGCTCACCATCGATGACGAGAGCTGCCGAGGAGTTATGGCTGACACAGTTGACTCCCAAGATCACGGCCATGCCAATTCCCTTCTGCCTGCCACGACGTTCACGGGCCGTCAGGTAGTTCGAGTGACGCGCGCAGCGCAGCCCGCACCGTGCCGAAAGCTTCGGTTCCGGCGAAGTATGCGCGGATCGTGTCTGGGCTGGCGGTCACCGCTCGGACCCCTTCCTCCTGGCGTCGCAGATACAGCTGCCTCTTGCATCCGAACTCACGCCACGCCTCGTCATCCAACGCGTCCCGGCATCCGCCATGCAGTCGCCGCAACGTGCCGAAGAAGGCCGCGTCCTCGTCTTCCAACCGTGCCAACGCCGCGTTGAAGTCCACCAGGTCGGAGCGGACGAAATCAAGGACCTTACGACCGAGGTCGAGGAACTGGGGTCTGTCACGCTGGGGGTCCGGCAGGTACTCGGTCACGACCAGGTTGGCCCACCGGTCACCGTCTCCGCGTAGATAGCGCACCACAAACCACTCGAACGCATCCAGCGACGTGTCATGCCGCATCGGACACCGGGACGTAGCGGCGTCGAAGGCGCTCCCGGCTATCGGCCTCAAACGCTCCACGGCTGCACCAAAGCGCCTGCGGCGACGCCGAGCGCCGTCGGGCGGAGTCTCACACACCACGGGTGGCAGATGGCTGTCCGGGAGCCGTTCGGGCTCCTCCTCCGGATACAGCAACTGCTCGTCACTGCACACCAGGTCGACCGTCGCCCGCTGCCCGTAACGGCGCGCGGCGCCCATCACCGCGGTGTAGTGACGCACACCTGGTGACACAGCATTGCCCAGCAACTTAAGCAGAAACGCGCTCGCCCCCGTACGGCTGCTGTCGTCAACCCCTATCAGCGTGCGACCTACGACACGCTGATGGAATCCGGTCCCATCCAGCAGCCGACCCACCCGCAGTACCGACGGCGATCGCTCCTGCTGTGCACCGCGCTCGAATACCCCTCGGCTGTTGTTCGCGCGGTGAAAGGCGTTGATGGCAGTCTGTTGAATCAGCCACGTGTCCGACCAGCTCCGGTTCGCAAGCTCACCGCCGTCGCGGGCAAGGCTGTGCATGGCGACACGCACGAAAGTGCGCTCCCTGGGTGTGAGCCGTAGCGATGGTGGAAGGTCAGCCTGTTGCGAGTCGAGCTCCGACAACACGACCGATGATGAGACACGCTCACCGAGATCACGCACAGCCGCCGGCTTTGCCAAGACCGGGGCCGCGTAGAAGCGACGGAACAACGCGAGCACGGCCGGATCCAGGTCCGTATCGGCGATCTCTTCGAGCAGCTCATCTCGGCTCGCGCCCGTCCGGGGCAGCCGACCCTCGGAGCGGTCGACTCCACCACCATGCCCGCCGACGGCTGGGGCGTTGATCCCGCCTTCAGGGGCGCCATCGCGCTCGCCCATCGACAGCACCGACCGCACCGTCGTGGCCACCGGTCCTATGACGGTGCGAGGGTCCGATAGGTGCGGTGCGCAGATCTCGCGGAATGACGCCGGACGCAGCACCTCGTGCCTGCCGTCAACGCCGGCGATTCCCAGGTCCAACAAGGCATCGGCCAGGCCCTGCCACGCCGACACCAGCGGCAACGCGCCTCGCGCGATGAACACCGGCACGCCAACGGTGCGCGAAGCCAGCCGCGCCACTGGCAACAGGTATATGACCTCCTCCTCCGGCAGCATCGGCACACGCAGCCCTGGGACATCCACTGGCACGCGGAGGTGCCGGGCAGCCCGGCCACATCGCTCGGCGTGATCTCTACTCCACCGGGCAAACAGGCTGCGGTTGCCGCTGAAGTGCAGTGCGTCCAACCACGCCGCAGGCGGTTCGGAACTGTCCGCAGCAGTCCGGTAACCCATTGGCACGCTCACGGTGGAACGGTAATCTGACGCGGTTTGACTCGGACCACCCGGAGGGGGCTGTAAGTGAGCAAGGGGCGCATACTGTTCGTGTTCGCACCCACCCTCGACCCGCACGACCGATTCTTCAACTGCTACCCCGGCAGCCTGCTGCACGCTGTCGCGCCGCTGGTCGACGCGGTTGACCGTGGAGTGGTTGACATCGAATACGTGCCCGTCGTCTTCCATCCGAAGATCTTCACAGACCGGTCCCTGACGGCATTCCGCGAGATCCTGACCCGGTTCCGGCCGACCCACCTGGCGATCAGTTCAACCTACGACTCGTGGCATGTGGCTCTGCGCCTGGCCCGCGAAGCGAGGCACGTCGCCCCCGACATCATCACCATCCACGGTGGTCCGCACCTCGACGAGGTTCTTGAGCCGTTCGTTCTCCAACGGATGCCGGGGCTCGACCCTTTCTCCGGTGCTGCCCGCGACGCAGTCGACTTCGCAATCGGCGGCGACGGCGAGTACGTGCTGCTCAAGCTGATCGCGGACACAGCGGGCGCGTCCGACCCGGCCGACGCCCAACGTCGAGTCGCCGAGCGTTTGGACGACTACCGATCGCTGCCCGGGACCGGCTCCATCGCCTTCCCGAAGGATGACGAGAAGGTGATCGTTCGGTTCCGCACGCCGATGAACCTCGATGACATCCCGTTCGTCCCGCGCCACCTTCTCCCGGTCGCCGACCTCTACGATTTCGACTGCTTCAGGAACGAGACCGGCCAACGCCTGAGCACCGTCACGATGATCACCCACCGCGGCTGCCGCGCACGGTGCACCTTCTGCTCAGAAGGTCTGCCCTACCAAGCCAGATCCCTCGACCACATTCTCGCCGAAGCCAGGCAGCTGCGCGCACGCGACGTCGACGCCATCTTCATCGACGACAGCACCGTGCAAGACGACCCCGAACACATGAAGATGTTCGCCGAACTCCACGCCCTCGGCTTCCGGCTAGGCGCGCTCACACGGTTCGACCTCCTCCAAGACGCCAGCCATGTCCGCGAGATGCGACAGCACGGCGTTGAGTACCTTTACGCGTCGATCGAGCAGTACGACGACAGCTCCCTGCAGGACATGCACAAGGGTGTGACCACCCGTCAGATCGACCGCGGCATCGAGAACCTGCGCAGCGCAGGCATCAAACTTGGAGTATCGCTGCTGTTCGGCCTGCCCGACGAGACGCCCCGCAGCGTTGACGGCACCCTCGGCTACGTTCGCGACCTCGCCGCCGAGGACGCAGTGGAGTACGTGAGCCTGAGCCTGTTCTCCTACCACCCCAGGACACCGCTCGGATCCATGCATCGAGACCGTGTCCGAACGTTCCAGTTCGACGGCGGCCCGCCAAACCTGCGCTACCCCTACACCGGGTTCGAGGAGGGCTCCTGGTACCACCCGGAGCACGTCACCGACGACTACACCGAGGACCTCCTGCTGCGGGCCAAGGCTGGCTTCGGCGGCCGTCTGGTCCGCGAGATAGCTAAGCACCGTGGGTCACTCGGACATGACAACACCTGACACCGCCCGCCGGCTGGCCACGCACCTGTTCGGCCCCGGGCCAGTCCCGCTCGCGCTGCTCGGGGTGGGCACCAGCGGGAGCGCCGCCATGGAATGTGTCCGCGCCCAGGTCGACCGAGTGGAACGGGAACGACGCGACACCCAGATGTACGCCCGGGCACAGATCGCCGGCACCGACCTCGCAGTCGTGCTGGAGGCCCAGGGCGCACCCGCCGTGGCCGACATTCTGGCCATGCTCGCCGCATCCAGTTGCCGCCGCGTGCTCTTCCTAGGTTTCGCCAAGTCGCTACGCGCAGCAGAGGTCGGAGACCTGATCGTGCCGACGGCTGCGGTTCCACTCGACGGATTCACGAACTGGTTCGACCCAGGGGTGCCGACACTCCGTGTGCCAACGGCCGCAGACGACCTTGCCCGCTTCCTCGAACATCAGGGTGCGGCGGTCACGAGAGGGCTCGTCGCCTCGGTGCCGTGCGTATTCCACAACCATCCCAAGGTCCACGAACGACTCGACTCCGGCGACATCGACCTCATCGAGATGGAATTAGCATCCGCCCTGTGGGCTGGCCAGCAGCACGGCATCGAAATCGTCCCGTTGCTTGTTGTCAGCGACACGACCACGCAGGACCTCATCTCCGGGTTCGCCCGCCGTGGTTCGGCCTACCAGCGGGCGCTGACCCTACTTCTGGACAGTATCCGGCAAGCGTCGATCGCATAGGTCGGCTCCGCCTCGCAGAACGAAATGCCCTTGGAGTCAAAGCCAGTGCTACGCGCGTTCTTCGGCCATCACAAGGCCGCTACAACATGGATCAGTCTCATACTCAACGACGTCGCGGCGGCGTTGAGGCTACGGGTGCTCACCATCCACAGCCCTGCGGCATGGTCTGAACACGCCTGCCTGGGTGATCTGGTCCGGTCTGTGAACCCTGACCTGCTGCTACTGACGAACGCGCGACAAGCCGATGTCGACACGCTTCCCGAGTTCCGCGGATTCCATGTCATCCGAGACCCCCGTGACATGATCGTTTCTGGATACTTCAGTCACCTGTACAGCCACTCCGAAGGGGGATGGCCCGAGCTGCCACCACACAAACGAGCACTGCAGCGCCTCAACCGTGACGACGGCCTGCACGCTGAGATACGGTTCAGTGCCCGGTTCATCGATCACATGTCGACCTGGAACTACCACCAGTCGGGCGTCCTCGAACTGCGCATGGAAGACCTTGTCACCAGTCCACATCTGGTGTGGCGGGCGATTCTCCTCCACCTGGGCCTAGAGGCTTCCATCTGCGGACGGACCGAGTGGTTGCGCTCAGCATTCGTCGCGTGGAACGTAGCCCGTGTCCGCGGCCTCCGATCAGGCGTGACAACCCTGAGGCGGGTCCTTCCCCGATGCCCGCTGCGCCGCCTGCCGCCGTCATACTTAACTGAGGCGCTCGCCGCGTACTCCTTCACACGGCTCGCCGGAGGTCGCTCCCCAGGGCAGGAGAACCCCACCCACCACTACCGGCGAGGCCTACCCGGCGACTGGCGGAACCACTTCAATGCGCAGCACCTCGCGAGCTTCCGTGCCCGGTACGGCGATCTGGTCGAGCGGCTCAGCTACGCATGCGATCGCTCACCTGCGCTTCGCGTCCAGCATCCAGCCCAAGCGCTGCACCCCGTGGGCGTCGAAGCACTCTCGCTCACGGATACTTCAGGGCTCAAGCGGCGAGCCCGAAATCCGCAACGGGCTACGCGAGAACCCATGCTTGGATAGGGCATGACGTCGTTGGAGCACCCATCGATCAGCAAGGTGGCGGCCTCACTACGCGAGGCCGGGATACCGGCCGCAGCTGACGGGATCTGGATTCTTGACGGTGAGGCACGCACCGCCGCCCGCGCCGCTGCTGTACTCGGTGTGCCGGTCGGTGCCATTGCCAACAGCCTAGTGTTCCGCGCCATATCTGGTCAGGAGGAGCTGCCCATTCTCGCGTTGACCTCCGGTGCGCACCGCGCCGACATTGAGCGGATCGCTGCGCTGGTCGGAGCCAAACACATTGGACTAGCAGATCCAGGGTTCGTGCGAAAGCACACTGGGCAGGCAATCGGCGGCGTCGCACCAATCGGACACCCGCGACCCATCCGCACCCTGGTAGACAACCACCTGGTGCACTACGAGGTGGTATGGGCGGCCGCTGGCCATCCAAGAGCGGTGTTCCCGACGACCTTGACCGACCTGGTAGCGATCACTGGCGGTACAGTCTGCGCCCTGCAGGTCGCAGGCGGGATCGACGTTCATAGACAAGCACGCGGCGTATGACTGCAACCGCCGGGGGACGCCGTGGAGATCGTCTTCGCGCTTGGCTAGATTCGTTGGATGACGAGTCTGGAGGAGCTGCTGCGGCAGCGGCTGGAACCGGCGTTCGAGGAAGTGGCGGGCACGCCCACAGACCCGGTGGTCCGCCGATCGCAGCACGCTGACTTCCAGTCCGACGCGGCCCTCGGCCTTGCCCGCAAGCTCAAAGGCAACCCACGCGAGATCGCCGCCGCTGTCGTCGAGCGCGCCGACCTCGACGAGTTGTGCTCCAAGGTGGAGATCTCCGGACCTGGGTTCATCAACCTGACCATCGCCGACTGGATCCTCGGCCGGCTCCTTGCCGACACCGTGGGCGATGACCGGCTCGGTGTGCCCGTCGAGAAGAACACCGAGACGGTAACCATCGACTACTCCGCCCCCAACGCGGCCAAGGAGATGCACGTCGGCCACCTGCGTTCGACGATCATCGGCGACGCCGCGGTGCGGCTCTTGGAATGGCTTGGCCACACGGTGATCCGCCAGAACCACATCGGCGAATGGGGCACCCCGTTCGGGATGCTCATCGAGCACCTTCTCGACATCGGGGAGAGCGAGGCCGCTCACGAGTTGTCCGTAGGCGACCTCAACGGCTTCTACCAGGCGGCCCGACGCAAGTTCGACGCCGACGACTCGTTCGCCGACCGTGCCCGCAAGCGGGTCGTGTTGCTGCAAAGCGGCGATAAGAACACGCTTCGGCTGTGGCACACCCTGGTCGAAGAGTCGAAGAAGTACTTCCTCACGGTTTACGACCTGCTGGATGTCCGGTTGACCGAGCAGGACTTCTTCGGGGAGAGCTACTACAACGACCAGCTGCAGTCGGTGGTCGACGAACTCGACCGGCTCGGCCTGCTGCGCCTCAGCGACGGCGCGCAGTGCGTGTTCCCGGAAGACTTCCGCAACCGCGACGGCGACCCTATGCCGATCATCGTCCGCAAGAGCGACGGCGGATTCGGCTACGGCGCCACAGACCTGGCAACGATCCGGCACCGGATCCGCCACCTGCGCGCCGACCGGCTGCTCTACGTCGTCGGCCTGCCGCAACGCCAACACCTGGAGATGATCTACCAGACCGCCCGGGAGGCCGGGTGGCTCGTCCCACCGACGCGGGCCGAGCACATCGGCCATGGCTCGATCCTGGGCGCCGACGGGAAGATACTCCGCACCCGCGCCGGCGTGTCGGTCAAGCTGGTCGATCTGCTCCGCGAGGCCGTCGACAGGGCCGGGGCGATCATCGCGGAGAAGGACCCGGACCTGGACCAGGCTACCCGCGCCGACGTCGCCCACGCGGTGGGCATCGGCGCGGTCAAGTACGCGGACCTGTCGACCGACCGAGTCAAGGACTACACCTTCGACTACAACCGGATGCTCGCCTTCGACGGCAACACCGCCCCGTACCTGCAGTACGCCCGGGCCCGGATCTGCTCGATCTTCCGCCGCTCCGGGGAGATCCCGCCCGCCGACATCGACACGCTGGTCGTCGCCGAGCCGGCCGAACGGGTACTCGCGCTGCAGATCCTAGCTTTCGGAGGCGTCGTCGCCGATGTCGCGGAGACCCTTGAGTTCCACAAGCTCGCCCAGTACCTGTACAACCTCGCCACCGCGTTCACCGGGTTCTACGAGACCTGCCCGGTCCTCAAAGCCGAAGACAACGAGGTTCGCCGCAGCCGCCTGGCCCTGTGCGACCTGACCGCCCGCACCCTGGCCCGGGGCCTCGACCTGCTCGGCATCCAGGCACCGGACCAGATGTGACCGCAGCCCACGGCTACGGCCGGTCGCCAAATCGACCATTCCGGCAGACGCATGCGACCGAGGTCTGCCGCGCCGTAGGCGTCGACAAGCGGCGGGGTTGAAACCCGCGGCCACCGTGGGTCGGCCCAGCTTTGGGCTGCGGTCTGGCATTCTGCTGTGGTGAACACGATCGGTCCGCCTGTGCCGCGCCCGTGTCCGACGTGCCCATACCGTACGGACGTGCCGTCAGGGCTGTGGGCACGCGAGGAGTACGAGAAGCTGCGGCGGTACGACGCGGCCACCATCGAGCAGCCACCGGCCGTGTTCACCTGCCACCAGAAGGATCGTGAGGCTGCCGGAAGGCGGGTGTGCGCCGGCTGGGCGGGCTGTCACGACGGGGACAACCTGTTGGCGCTGCGAATCGCCGCGGGGACCGGGGTGATGAGTGCCGCCGATGTCCGGGCTGTCGTCGAGTACGTGTCACCGGTGGACTTGTTCGCTTCCGGGTCGGAGGCGGCCGATCACGGCCGGGCCGAGATCAGCGATCCCAGTCCCCGCGCCGCAGAAGCGATCGCAAAGATCGGGCGGGTGCGGGGTGATCTTCTGTGACCGACGAGATGCACGCGTCGCCCTCATGCGTACGTCCGGGTCGACTCCCTGGTGGATCGCTCCGGGTGGCAGCTAGCGTGGCGCAGCCAACCGGTCCAGGTTCTCCAGCAGGTCGGCCCGGTTCGGGGACGATGGCGTGGCTCGCGGTGAAAGCGGCGGTAGCCGCGGCGATTGACTCCTATGACCGCCTCGGGCAACGACTTGCGGCGTATCTGCGCCGCGTTGGTGAGGTGCAGGCTCATCCGGGGATTGGGAACACGGCGGTGAGCACCAGCAGAGGCTCGGCATGCCACCGCGTTTGTCTGCGACGTTCGACGCGGATGGACGGGCGTAGCGTTCTACCCATCACAAGGACAACGTATTGAGGGAGACGACGGTGACCACCTATGCCGCCGCGATCGGCGAGGACCACATCGAGTTTCTGTGCGACACAGCCGGCACCCTCGGATGTGCAGGTGTGCTCGATCACGTCGCCGCGAAAGCCGATCAGCCCGATGCCGACACCATGGTGTTCGACGGCACCGAGGATGTCCCGAGTCCCGTGGAACTTCGGTGGCGGCCCGAGTGTGATCATCAGGCTGCGGTCACGTTGTGATCATCGCATGCGGCAGTGACATCTTCGGCGATCTCGGCTTCGAGTGCGGCGCGCA